>JAEELR010000007.1 GCA_016282835.1 Treponema sp.
CTATTAGCTCAGTAGGTAGAGCAACGCCCTTTTAAGGCGTGGGTCGATGGTTCGAATCCATCATAGCTCACATAAAGGACTTCTGGTAGCAGGAGTCCTTTTTTTTTGCTAAATGTTTATATTATAAGCATTTAAGACATTTTTAGTATATTATTTGTTTTAAGTTATCCCTCCTGTGGTGGAACGGAAGCTGAAAACTGGGGTGCAAAGGTTGACAAAAAGGTTGACAAAGATGTTAACATTTTTTGCTCAGCGGCGCCCTCGATGGAGTTGTTCAAATACTCCGGGAAGTTTTTATGCAGTCGTTCTATCTCACAAAAAATCAACACGGTTATTTTAGTGTTCGTTTTCCGGATCCTGTTACAGGTGTATTGAGTTCTGCAAAAAGTACTCATACGAAGAACCGGCAGAAGGCAACGCTGATTGCTAATGACTGGCTTTGCAATGGAGTACCGGCAGGAACTTCTTGTGAAAGAGTTCTGAACAATCCTGAACATCCTGTGGATTTGGAAAAGTTTGTAAACAGACTTTCTGATTCTGAGATTGGAAAGCTTTATGAGCTTATATCAAAACGCATGAATAACTGCATTCCTCTTCCTGCAGCTTCATCAATTACAACATCCCCTGCTCCATCCTCTAAAAAAACTCCTGAGGTATATAAACCAATTCTTTTGATTGATGCACTTACTAACTTCTGGGATTTTGAAAACTCCGAATATGTGAAAAAACGTATTGCCCGCGGTTATGATATTAAGCAGAGAAACTGTAAAGAGAAACTTGGTATTGTAAAACGCTATTGGGCAACTTATTTTGACTCTACAAGAACGGTTCAAAGTCTGACTGCTCGGGAACTGGATGAGTTCCTACTTTATCTTCGAATGGAAAAAGGATTAAGTGCTGACACTGTAAACAAAACGATGACTGCCGGAAATATGCCTTTTGAGTTTTTGATAAAAGAAGGGTTAATCGATTCTAATCCGCTGGCAAGTGTTGAAAGATTTAAAGTCACATCTAAGAAACGTGGTATTCCAACTGAATCTGAAATGATAAAGCTTATGGCTTTAGACTGGGATTGGACTGATTCTGTTTATAAGCTTGCATTTAAGGTTGCGGCTTTGTTTGGGCTCAGGGCTGGAGAGATTTCCGGCTTGCAGGTTTGTGATGTGGATATAAATGCTGATTTGCTTTACATCCGACACAGCTGGAATGATGTAGACAAACTGAAAGATACTAAAAATGGGGATGACAGGACAATTCCTATTGAGCACGGTGTTGCAGTTGAGCTTCTAAATAATGCGAGAAGAAATCCTGATTATTCTGATACAAGTTTTATTTTCTGGTCACCAAAGGTAAATGGGCAGCCGATATGGCCGAGCAGTTTTGAAGATGACTTTTATATGGCTATGCGCAAAATCGGCATAAGTGAAGAGCAAAGAAAAGAGCGAAACATAGTCTTCCACAGTCTGCGTCACTACTGTGCTACTCAGATTGCTCAGAGGGCAAGTCTTGATATTGCGATGAAGATTCTTGGACACAGAACTGAAGAAATGACAAGACTTTATTCTGAACATGAAACTCAAGTCAAACTGAATAATGCTAAAGAGGTGCTGTCTCAGGGGTGGAAAATACTAACTGCGTAAGGATGGATTTTATCTGGCGTAAGGTTTGTTGTACGCAAGATAAATAAAATTGTACATAGCGTAAAAACTGTTGCACGAAATATAAAGAAAGTTGTACACACCGTCCCTGACTTTTCATATACAATGATGATTGTCAGGAAATACTGGCTTATTTGATTATTGGATTATTCATAAGGTTTCCGAACTTGTTAGGCATTAAAGTATTACAAAATGGTAATAAATCTTAACTGTCTGTTAATAAATATTAACCCGTGGTTAAGAATTATTAACCAACAGGAAATGTATTGTGAATGTATAATCACATAAAGCGTAAGCAGTATTGATAAACAAAAAGTGCGGTTTATAAAGTTCCGGAGTTTATAGGCGGCACACAGGAGGTGTGATTGGGAAATATTGATATGGAAAAAGCGATTACCGAAGCTCAGAAGTTCATTAAGCAACAGGCTGAACAGAATAAATATGGTGACATAACGGTTACCATCACTTTGAATGACGGGGTTCCTGTAAAACTCACAAAAGTTTTTTGTGAACATTTAGTTAGAAGAAGGACCAGTAAGCTGGCCGCAAATAATTAAAAGGAGGGGAAGAAAAGAAACCGACAGAAACCTTGATGTCATAAAACAAATTAGTCCTATGTTTTGTGGCATCAAAGTGTTTCTGGAGGTTTTTAGTTCGAATTGGATGGCGAAAAAAGATTTTGATGAAAAAGGTCTTTCTCCGGAACAAATATTTGCTATTAAAGCATTCGCACGAGATTTGAAAGCAAATAAATATGTTTCTGGTGAAATGCAGTTTACGGATATCACAAATTGTGATTATTTTCTTAAGGCTTACGGAGATACAATTCGGTACTGCAGTAAATGGGATAAGTTCCTTTTGTGGAATGGAACTTGTTGGGAGATTGATGGAGAGGATATGGTTTCGACAATGTACCGTGATTTTATTCATCAGCTGTACAGAGTCCTCCGTGTTATAAATGATGTGAACCTGCAATACGCCTTTGAAAAACATCTGATGAAAAGTGAAAACTTCAGGCGAATTATTGCAGTTTTAGGAATCATGAAGATGACTGAATCCATAAGAATTAAAAGTGATGAAATGGATTTAGACAACTACCTTTTTAATACTGAGAAACTTACTATCAAATTAAAAACAGGAGAATGCCAGACACCAGATAAAGAAGATCAGATTACAAAAAAGAGTAAGTTTATTTATGACAAAAATGCAAAATGCCCGACCTGGGAAATGTTCTTGATGCAGATATTCAACAACGATCTGGATCTGATTCATTTTGTGCAAAAAGCTGTCGGTTATTCATTGAGTGGAGATACATCAGAACAATGTCTTTTCATCCTTTGGGGAAACGGAGCAAATGGTAAATCTACTTTTCTTAATGTTTTGCAGCATCTGTTTGGAGATTATGCCAGCACAGCCAGAACTGAAACTTTTTTAAAAAAGACTTCGGAACAATCTAACGACCTGGCCAGATTAAAAGGAGCTCGTATTGTAACGACCAGCGAAGCTGAACAGGGAAAGCCACTTAGTGAAAGTCTTATAAAGCAAATTACAGGAGGAGATAAACTTAGTGCAAGATTTCTGTATGGCGAGTTCTTTGATTTTATACCAACCTTTAAGATTTTTATGGCAACAAATCATAAGCCAAAAATTAAGGGTGGAGATAATGGTATCTGGAGAAGAATCAAAATGATTCCTTTTACAGTAACTATTCCTCCAGAAAAAAGAGATAAGCATCTGACTGAAAAATTGATAGCAGAAAACTCTGGTATTTTGAATTGGATTTTAGAAGGCTATGCTATGTGGGAAAAAGAAGGTTTGTTAAACGAGCCGAAAGCTGTATCTGAAGCAATTTTAGAGTATCGTGATGACATGGACAGCGTTCAGACATTTATTACAGAATGTCTTTATATTGATGCTAGTCAGAAAAGCAGGCTTGATAACAAAGTTTTGTATTCCGCATATCTGAAGTGGTGCGCACAAAATAATGAACACGTGATGAGTCATAAATGACTGAGTATGCAGATGCAGGAAAAAGGGTTCAAGAAAAGTGTAAGCAATGGAACTCGCTTTTGGCCAGGGCTTGAGGTGAGACCTGGGTGGGATTTGTCATAACACTACACTACCCTACGGACAAAGAGCGTGAAAAGAGGACATCGGAGAGAGCTTTGGAGGCTTTTTTTACATGCTTATTATTCTTTACAATTTGTTATATGTATACCATGTAATTTATCTATCCAGTTTACTACGGTTTTGAAAAGAAATTTACATGTAATATATAAAGAACTGATTTGCAGAATAAGAAAGAAAGCACTGATTCCATACATATTTGAAAAAAATAACTGTTTGAGTGATATTTGTTTTAGCAATATAACAAGGAAAATTAGAAACATAAAAAATAAATCTATGATTACAAAATATTTGGAAAAGTTATCCATTTTATCCAACCATTCCATAATATTCCTAAAACGTCTTTTAAATTGGCTTGTATCTGCTTCTGAAAACAGCCCGCGCTTAAAATTGATTTCTGCTTCAAAAAGGACTTGATTCATAGATTCCAAACAGAATTTAGACGGGAGCTTTGCATTTAATCCATAGAACCATGTTGTAATGAAAATGATTTCAAAAACTATAATTGCAGCAATAATAAAAAGTCCGGCTAAAGCTTTATAACCAGAAATTGAAACTGTATCAGAAAATAGCGGTACGCAGGAACAAAAAGCAGAAACTATTTGCAATAGAATCTGAGATACATATAATCTTATTACTTCGTTTTTGATGAGTTTATCCATTTATACATTCCTTATACAAAATAATTATTCCCCCCGATTGGAAGGTGATTACAAGTTAATAAATCTTCTGGCATATCTCGTTTTTCTATTGGGCGAACAGCGGTCGTAATACTCGATGGTGTCTCCATATTCGATTTTTGCAAACATGTAGTATAATTCGTCGTCGGGTTCACATTTAAGGTAATAAACGTAACCCTCTGAATCTTTGTATGATGCTTTATCATTCTCAACAAGATAGCGGGCAGCTTCGAGAGAGTCTACTGTTCCTATGTGCCGCCAGCGGGTTTCTTCGGTTTTCCAAATACAGGCTGAGCTTTCTGTTTCTTCCTGAGGGGTTTCCGTTTGATAAGGTGGCGGCGAATTGAAATATGTTGCTATCCAGATTTTGTATTCCATAACTTAGTCCACTTTGTGCTGGTTGTCAGGCAGCTTTAAGGCTCGAAGTGTTCTGAACATATAGGCAAGCTTTGTTTTTGTTTCTGAAAAATACGGTTCGTTCAGGTCTTCTGACTGCCAGATTTTATCGTAAAATTCTGAACCATATTCCTTTACGAGGTCAAACTCTTTTTTTAGTAAAGGGGTAAGAATTGCTTTTCCTTCAGAATATTTCGTACAGTATTTCATTATCCAGCAGCAATTGTCTTCTATATCTATAAGTTCCTTTTTTGTGAGTGGAATTACCTTTTTTGTTTCCCTGTCGTAACGGCGATGATCAAAATGTCCGTAATAAATATCATCAAGCGAGTCTACTACAAAGTGCAGTGGTATTGCGTATTCATAGTCACTGTACGATTCAGGAGATTTTTCTTCTTCTGAATAATCACTCAGTGTCTGTTCAAAATAATAGCGGTCAACGTGATTTACCTTTTCTTTCCAGGTCTTGCGTTCATAATCGTACTGAACAAAAAGTCCATCTTTGTAGAAGTGTGGTGTATGAATGGACTTGTCGCCGCCTCTTTGATAAATCACTTCTTCAAAATACATGTGGTATTGGTCATCTTGAAGATTCCAGCAGATTCGTTTTGAATGCCTAAGATTTTCTTTTATCGGTTCAATATGAGTCATATACTTTGTGAAGTCACAAAACAGTTTGTAAATTGTATACTCAAGCCTGAGTGGATGCTCAAGAATTAAAAAGAATAAAACTCTTATTTCGTTGTTTTCTTCTTTTGTAGCAAAAATAGCATAGTTCTCATTTTGAAGAATCGCGGTTGTAAACTTTACTTCTGGATTTAAGCGATATACATTGCTGTATTCTTCTGAGAAAAGAAGGATTTCTTCCTGTGTCGATTGTCGGAATTCAAATTCTAAATGAACCATAACTTACTCCTGGTATTCTGTGTAATCAATACCAAACCGATTGCGGAACTGCATTATCAGTGTTCTGTCTTTACGGGCAGCAATTACATATTTTTCATTACACTCATCACAACAGCGATAGTATTCTGCATCACGTTTGTAATAAATTGGCCAGGTGCTGTTACCATCATCTTTCATAATTGCTTTACAGAAACAACATTGATTTATTGGGGGTCTGCATTTTATTACTTTAAGTGAAAATAAACGATATGAAGCACACAAATTTTCTGGTTCCAATTTTATTTCTTTCCAAATCTTTTTATAAAATCTTTCAGCTTCACTATAAGACATATCATCCAAATCTACAAAAAAAGAGTTTGAAGGAATCGATAATTGAGGTACAGAATCTATATGTTTTACGTATTCAAATTTAATGCAGTATTTTGATTTATTAATTCTATCTCGAAGTTTTAAAGAATCAAGAAACTGTTTAGAATCAATTACACCGGCATTATGAAGAATAATACTTCCTCTATGATGATTTACAAAATTACAAAGTATTCTTAACTGGCTGTCGTTTAAACTACATTTTTCGCGCGGTTCTAAAAGTTCTGCTGAACCACCGATTATAATACTAAGGGGAACTTCCTGATTTTTTGGATCTTGGAATCTGACAACATTTATGTATTTTGTTTTACCATCTTCATCAAGATATGGTTCATTTTGCCATCCTTCGGCACAACCACAGAAAACTTTGCAAGGTAGATTTAGTTCAGGTACATCTTCAGGATGAACAGTGGTAGAAAAGAAACCGAAGATTTCATAAAAGTACAGTTCTTTCATAACTTTATAGAAATAATCCAGCAAGTTTTTGAACTCTATAGCAATAGGAGAGGTTTTATCTGCAAAACGTTCCCACTGCATAAGGCTGATCTTTATTCTGTTGTAGCAGTGGATTATGAGGAAATCGGTAAACTCATCAATGATTGCAAAAGAATCAAAAAGTTCTTTTAGATATACAGACTCTTTTTTGAATTCAGAATTATTCATTGAGGTAAAAAAATGTTCTGTAAAAATAGAAAGGAACTGAATAAAAGACTCTGCTTTTTCTTCAGCTGCGGCATTGTTATTTATTAACTCATGAATTATCTGAACCTGAGAGTCGACCATGGATTTTTTCTCTAAAAACTCATTTGCTTTCTTATCAATATCATTTGTCATTTACGCTCTCCTGAAAAAAGTTATTCCTTGTCCATGTTCACCTGCATAATAATCATAAAACTCGACATTACCATCGTATTCAATTTTTCCAAAATCATAATACAAGTCATCGCTAGGGTCTTGAGTGAGAAAATGATAATTCCCATTTTTATCAATTCCATATGCTCTATCGTGTAACATCATGTCTCTTGCCATTTCCAAATCATCAACTTCACCAATAAACTCCCAAATAATTTCTTTGGATTTATCATTAAACACATTTTTGACATAATAAGATAATTGAGAATCTTTACTGGATAATACATAAAGTTTATACATCTCAGCCTCTCATATTTAAAATTTCATTACCAGTTTTCTTAATACGGTTTATAAGCTCCTGTAGATTTTCTTTCTGGGTTTCTTCCAATTTCTGAAAACTATTCAGTTCATCAAGAAATACTTTTCCATAATTTACTACAGCGGACGTAAGACCACTTTGGTTGTTAACAGCTTTTTCAATTGAATTATCAAATTTTGTATATGCGTTTATCACATTGTCACATTCCGGCCATTCTTTCTTTATCGAATCACAAGCTGTATCAAAAACCATCATACCAGAAGCAAGTGATATACTTTTTATTGAGAGAATATAACTTTCAACTACATTCTTATTTGTCTTTTTCATAATAACCTCCTGTTTTACGTAATAAATATACAATAAGAGATTCTCATAAAATGAGAATTTGATTAAAAAAATGATTTATAAAAATAGAAAAATACACTGATATTCATTGTTTTTTTAATCAATCTTCATGTCGCTAAGGAAACGGTCTAAATCTCTTCTGGCATTGGTAACGTGAGTTACACGAGCTTCTTTTCCCCTTTCAATATCTCTGATGAGATAGAAGATAGAATAGTTATGGATTGAAAAATAACGAAGACCACGGGAATACCAAGGTTCATTCGGGTACAGATGGTAGCCATCTGCCATAAAAGACAAGTTGTTGATTTCTGTATAGAGTCTGCCTAAAACAGTATCTGCATTTATTTGAGATTTATATTCGTTTAGAATAAAAGAATAGATATCGGCAAGATCTTATTCTGCCTGAGTAGTGATTGATACAGAAAAATTCATTATGCAAACCGTTTTTTAATATCAGCAAAAGCCTGGTCTATAGGCTTACATCGACCTTCAATTGCATCTTCATAACCTTTCTGCATTTTTGCGTTGAAAACTTCATCAGATTCAACAAGAGAATTCATTTTATTAAGACCATACTGAAAGAGAAGAAAATCTAAATAATTAGTAACTGCTTCCAAACAAGGCTCGGGCAAAGTTTTTACTTTTTCCAAGACTGCTTCGTATGACATAATGAACCTCCATATCAACAGTATAACATAAAATGAATTTTTGACAGAGGAATTTCTTTAAAAATATTTATGGCCTGTATCATTAAATGAACTAGGGAAAGATTTATAATAATCATGTTGATTCTTTTTGAAATTTTTCTACTTACAACCTATACAATATATTAAAAATGTTATAGTATAAGTTGATGTTGAATAAAAAGCTTACTGAAAAAACAAACGGATATTTCTCATTAAAAACGGCTACTGATTCAGGACTTACAAGATGGCAGCTGCAGGAGTTATTGAACTCTGGCGAGATTCAAAAGGTCCGCTATGGACTTTATGCCTTAAAAGATGTTATTCCTGATGACCTTTATATAACGCAGCTTTTGTGCCCTAAAGCAATTTATTCACACGAAACTGCTTTGTTTTTTACAGGATATTCGGATCAGGTACCTTTTACTTATACGGTAGCGGTTCCGCATGGTTATATTTCTAAAACATTAACGGCGCAATACAATGTAAAACATGTAGATAATAAAACTGATGACGAAGGAATAATTACAGTTAAATCTGAACTTGGAAATGATTTGAAAGTTTACTGCATAGAGCGTACATTATGCGAGCTTTTGCACAAGCCTTCTGAGCTGGATAAGGAACGCTTTATTCCGGCAATTCAAAAATATCTTAAATCAAAAGACAAAGATATTTTAAAGCTTATGCATTTTGCCAAAATATTTCATGTCGAAAAAAGACTTTTGCCATATCTGGAGATGGGACAATGATAACAGATAACGCTATACTTTTTAGAATGCCTGAGTAAATCTGAATATGCAAACTATTTTATTATCAAAGGTGGAATACTAATAACCCATCTTTTGCCAATGTTTCTTTAGAGTTGAAGCATTGTGATTAGTTTTTGAAAACTCGCATTATGGCGTTCCCCTTCGGGTCGGGCTTTTCGGGGTTCCGCCTCTCGGCTCCATTGCTACACTTCGTTTCGCAACAGCCCTATCGGGCTGCCCCTACAATCCCTAACGCAGAGAATTATTTCTTTTTTGAAAGTTTTTCGTACAACTTGAATAGTTCTGCAACTATTTCACTTTCATCCATATTTTGATCAAAACCGTAGGCCTGCATAACAGCTTTATCATTTTCTTCGTGGGCTTTTTTCAATTCTGGATATAAATACATATCAACACCGTACATATCTGCGAACGAAGAGTCCGGATTTTTTGCTCGTGCGTCAAGTATTAGTTTTGCTGTAGATTTTATTTTGGTTCTTTGTTCAGGAGTGGCTTTACACCAAGGAAAATTATTATAAACTATTGTGTTTGAATATTGATAACGAGTTTCTAACCTTCCACCAACCACTCGCATCCATGCATTATGAACTTTACTCATAAGAATACCAAACTCATATAATCCAGCATCAGGAACAATAAGTGCACTTCCATTTATAATTATTTCAGGCGATACAAATGCGATAGGAATATAATCTCGTTGTTCAGAAGATACTTTTGGAATAACAAGTGCTTCTTTTTCTGGCTGTCTAATTTCGCCGAACAACCAAGGTATTTCAGCAAGTTTTACAGTTTGTGGGCGAGTTGATTTACTTCTGAAAGCTTTTGTTTCTTGAACTCTATTCAAAATTGTTTTCGATGATTTTATATCCTTTGGTGAAGCATTTACAAGCCATAAACAAAATCTGTATTCATTTTTAATAAGTTCATCACCACCAATATATTTTCTAATAAATTTGGCATTGGATGGATTTTCAGCCAATAATGACTCAGCCTCTTCCTTTTTAAGAATCAAATGATTGTCATCAATTGGCATACTGCCATAAACAATTTCCGGAACATTACATAAAGCTTCAGAGCGTTTGGAGATAAAAATATCAGAAGCATCTAAAAGATATCCATTTATATACGAAACTTCTTTTCTTATTCCTGTTTCATCAAAAATAAATTTCTTACTTTCTGTTACTCCTTTGTAAGAAAAACCTATAATTACGCAATGTACATGAGCTTTTTCGTTACTTTCACTGTCCCAACGGAAAGTTCTTCTCGCAAAATTAATTTCCAGAGATTTTTCTGATAAATATTTCCATAATACAGGAACTTGTTCTCCTTGTGTTATTGAATTTGTTGATACAAAAGCACATTTTGTTTTTGTGCCCTTTATGGAATCAATAGCTTTCGCATACCAACCAGTAACATAATCAAGATTTCCAACACCTTTTAGTTTTGCTGGAAATAAAGAACTAAGATCTTCTTTTTGAAATTCTGTTTGTT
The DNA here is from genome assembly GCA_016282835.1 of Treponema sp. Taxonomy (GTDB): domain Bacteria; phylum Spirochaetota; class Spirochaetia; order Treponematales; family Treponemataceae; genus Treponema_D. The sequence goes on from JAEELR010000007.1 coordinate 10,594, forward strand.
CCTTTTTACCAACAAAAGGCGGATTGCCAATAATATAATCATATTCAATTTTTGTACCGCCAATTTCTGTAGCAAATCCAGAAAAAAGTCCATCTTTCGGCATTGCATCTTCATCATTCGTTTTTAATGTGTTCCAATCCATACGGAGAGCATTCCCCTCAACGATATTTGCCTTGTTTGTAAGTGGGAAAAACTTTATTTCTTGACTTACTATTTTTTCTGTCTCTACAATCATCTGACTTTCTGCAATCCAAAGAGCAGTTTTTGCTACAGTAACGGCAAAATCATTTATCTCAATTCCATAAAACTGATTTACACTTACTTCTATAGGATTTAAAAATTCACCCATAAGACTTTGTCCACCAAATCGTAAAGCAATTGCTTTATTTTCTAATCGCCGTAAACTTAAATATGTTTCTGTAAGAAAGTTTCCACTTCCACATGCAGGATCAAGAAATTTTAACGAACCAAGTTTTTTCTGAAATTGAAGAAGTTTTGGAGCTTTCTTTTTTAATTCAGTAATTTTACAAATCTTTTCAAACTCAACATTCAAATCATCCATAAAAAGAGGGTCGATTACTTTATGAATATTCTCAACGCTTGTATAATGCATTCCATTGGCGCGACGCATTTTTGTACCAAGTGTGCTTTCAAAAACAGCACCAAAAATTGTCGGACTAATTTCACTCCAATTGAAAGGAGCACAATGATTTACAATTACATCAACGATTTCTTCAGTAAAATTTGGAATTTCAATCTGTTCATCACGAAAAAGTCCACCATTTACATGAGGAAATGGTTCTAGTTTTGTGTCATATTTGTCACGTTCTTTTTTTTCTGTATCAAGACCTTGAAAAAGCTTTATAATTCCATCTCTAAGATTTTCGATAGCAAAAGATTTTATATAATCTTCAAACGCCGTTCTTGTTCCAAAAAGACCTGCATCTTCTGCATAAAGACAGAATACAATTCTAACACAGAGTATATTCAAAGAGCGGAAACTTTTTTCATCAGGATTTATATATTGCTTGATTAGTGCATCATATAATTTACCAACAAGATTTCCTGCTTTTACAGATATTTCTTCTTCTTTTCTGATATTTTCGTTCTTTTGATCCACAAGAAATTGAAGTCGGTAATATTCATTTTCTAAATCCTTTAGGAATACCGTTTCGTAATTCTTTTCAGGCTCGTCTATTCCCATATCATATATGCGGAATTCATTAAAATTACTGACAACAATCCAACGGCATCTTTCTTCATATTTTAGATTATCATTATATCGCTTCGCTTGTTCATAAGGTGTTAACTCTTCTTTGTCACTCTGAACTTCTTTCTTATCAAGATCGATTTTTCCTCCTTTTTGCTCAATAGCGACACGAGTCTTAGGTATGTATGCGTCAATATATTTTGTATTATCAACTATTACTTTTTTCTCAAAATCAATATATTGTGTTGGTTTTTCAATTCCAAAAACATCACGTAGCAAGGAAAGCCAAAAACTTTGGGTATATGGTTTTTCATCAGTTTTATTTTTCCATTCTTCGATAAATTCTTTAGCAGCCTTTTGTTGTTCAATTATGGTCATAAATGCTTATTTCCTTTCTTTTGAATATGTGGGATATATCCCATTATTTTATTATAGGGAATATTCCCATAAAAGCAACCAAAAAGGATTTTTCCTATCAGAATAGAATCATGAATTTTTGGGAAAATGTTGTTGAAGAATTAGAGTTTCAAGGAAAAACAAGAAAAGAGTTAGCCGCTGAGATTGGTTTTGATGCATCAAATATTGGAAAAGGTGAAAAGAACGGAAATATACCAGCTGCCGACGCTGCCTTAAAAATTGCTCATTCCTTAGGAGTTTCATTATATTCATTATTGTTTCCGGGCTAGGGATATGCAAGACGGAGAAGCCGGCCAATGGACTGAGCGAAGGATGGGATTCCCGTGTCTAGCATGGAAATGACAGACTGAGCGAGGGAAGCGGCTGGAGCGACAGCGGAATCTGAAATAGCCCGACTAGTCTTGGCAGCCTCAAGCTAACAAAACTGGGAGCCTCCATATTCTTCTCTTTTTCACTCTCTCCTACATTTTTTTGATATCCCCTTTTTCTACCACTAAAGCGGCAGCGGGACTTTTTATGTGTGTGGGTAACTTGATACAAAGACTGAACTTTCATTTAAAAGGCTTCTTGAGTATGCTTCCAAACAATTATGAAGATCTTCCATTGAGTTTTCTGTACCTCGAATAAATTCTGAAGCAATCCGAATACATGTTCTGTAATAGCCTTCAGGGATGTCTTTTATTATTTCTTTTGGAATCTCTGCATATTCCAGATAAATTGCACTTATATGTCTACGATAAAACCTTCCATTATCTGCAAGAAAATCGATATCTGTAAAACCTGTATCAGACCAGTCTATAGGATCATATTGATTAAATTCTTTGAACCAATTAAAAAAACTAGTATCATCTTTGAACCTGGAAATGATGCCTAATTCTTCTTTTCCAATTTCTTTAACAATATCACCGCTTCGGAAGGGGTAAGGGACAGAAACATAATCATCATAACAAACCAGTTTTTCTTTAAGCCCTAAATAACGATATAGTATATCTTTATCACGTTCTTTAAATTCCCAGTTTAGTTTAATTAAATAATCACGTACAGTTTTTGATGGAATAAGGGCAATTGCTTCTTCATTTGTTATCATATTCACTATTAAACTCCTTTTAAGAATTCTTCTCTGCATATTCTTTGCAATACATTTGAAGGCACTCAATGGAACTGTCTGTTCCACGAATGAGTTCTGAGGCAATTACAAGTGCAGTTTTATACGGGTCTTTACTCTGCCCCCTTTTTTCTTCCGGTTTTATTTCCGCATATTCCAGGTCAAAGCAATACGGATGTTCATGTGAAAATCTTCCGTTTGGATATAAGAACTCAACCCGGGTGCGGCCGCTGTCACTCCAGTCAGAAAAATCTTTTGTTCTTGCATCCAGATCAAAAAAGTCTTTATCATCCTTGCAGCTGCAAAAAACACCGATTTGTTCTTCATTTCCGATAACATATACCAGGTCACCGCTTCGGAACGGGAAAGGAATTGTTACGTAATCTGCTTCATAAGCAGGCTCTTCGTTTAGAGCGAGGTAGCGGTAAAGAATTTCTCGGTCGCGTTCGCTGAACTGCCAGTTGATTTTTTTAAGATATTCGCGTACTGCTTTTGACGGAAACAGTGCGATTATTTGTTCATTGGTGAGTGCTTTTGCAGCGAACGTTTTATTTCGAGGTTTTTCTTTTTCCATATATTTACTCCATTTCCGATAAATCCAGAATTTTTCCTTTTATAATCATTCGCAACTGATTTATTTTTTCTAACTGATTTGGATAAACACCAGAAGAGAACCATTCTGTAATAATATCTAAACCATCATCAATACTTTCCAGCTTAGAAATATCTGCAACATTCAAAACATCATCTGCAACGTTCAAAAGTTCATTTAACTTAAATTCAAGTTCTGACTCTGCAATCAGACTATCAATTTGAGTATCTTGCCCAAGGCTTTCAACGCACAAAGAAACAAGATCTGTTACTTTGTAATCAAAAAA
>JAEELR010000062.1 GCA_016282835.1 Treponema sp.
ACTTGAACAATCTTATTGTACACCTTCGAGGAAAGCTTTTTTTCTATAAGCTTTTGTCTCTCACCCGCATAGCGGGTGGTTTATTATGAAAATATTTCGCTTCGCTACATATTTTCACGGGCTCACGAGCCCATAAAAAAAACCGGACCCCATCAAAATGAGATCCGGTCTTATTATCATCAACTAATATTCTTATTTAGAAATATCAACTGTAGCGGCATAAGATGCTGCAAGCTTTCCATCTTCTCCATGAACAAGCTTAATCATTACTGCTGATTTTACAGGGTTTCTGTTTTCATCAAACTGAATGTGACCTGTTACATAATCAGCATTTGTACTTTCATAAGCATCTCTTACTGCAGCTACATCTGTTGTTCCTGCCTTAACAATAGCATCCTTCAACATATACATACTGTCATAACCTAAAGCTGCGAAAGCGTTTGGTGTCTTATTATACTTTGCCTTAAATGCTGCAACAAAGTTCTGAACTTTTTCACTGTCAGAATCTTCTGCATAGTGATTTGAATAGTAACCGTTCAATACTTCATCACCAGCGTTTTCTGTAAGTCCGTCCCAACCATCTGCACCAACGATAGGGCAATTGATTCCCTGTGCACGAAGCTGCTTTGCAATAAGAGCTACAGTTCCATAATAATCTGGAAGATATACAACTTCTGGATTCTGTGCCTTAATCTTTGTAAGCTGAGCGTTAAAATCTTTATCATTTGTGCTGTATGATTCCTGAGAAACAATTGTTCCGCCAAGTTTTTCATACTCAGAAACGAAATTTGTTGTAAGTCCTACAGAATAATCGTTTCCAATATCGTAAAGAATAGCTGCTCTTTTTGTACCTAAGTTTTCAAAAGCGAATTTTCCACCAACTCTTCCCTGGAATGGGTCTGTATAGCAGGTTCTGAAAATATAGTTTCCAGCCTGTGTAATTGATACTGCTGTTGCTGCAGGAGCAATCTGTAATACTTTCTGAGCCTGAGCCTGATTTGTAATAGAAAGTGTACAGCCTGATGTAAGTGAACCGATAATCATTTTTACACCATCTTTTGTAACAAGCTTTTTATATGCGTTCAAAGACTTTGCAGAATCGCCCTCATCATCTTCACAAACGAACTCGAGCATTTTACCATCAATACCACCAGCCGCGTTGATTTCAGAAACAGCCAGATCAATACCGTTCTTACATTCAACACCATATACAGCAACTGCACCAGACAAAGGTGCTACACCACCAATCTTAATTGTCTTGCTTTCTGTTTTTGTACAACCAGTAAAGCTTAAAGCTAAAACTGCACAAGAAAGAACAAAACCATTCAAAAACTTTTTCATTAGTTTCCTCCAATAAAAATATATAAAAAAGAATATAAAAAAAAATTATTTTAGTAAAGTTAATATTTTTATGATTGATAAGAATAAAGTAAATCAATTTACTCAAAAATTCTTTGTGAACAAGAAAAGCTTTCACCCTTATTCAAATTAATCAAATCATACTTATGCGACCATATATTATCACTGTTAACAGGGTCCTGAACTCCATACCACGGCTCAACACAAACAAACTGTCCCTCTCCGGTAACATTTTGCCAGAGCATAATATATTTACACCCTTTTGACTCAATCTTTACAAAATGATTTGAACTCCTGTCATGTAAACAAACCCAGTCAGAATCGTTATTCAAAACAAATACACCATTTCCAAAGCCTTCAGCAGGCACAGGAATTATACCTGCATCAATTTCACCAAAGTCATACAAATCAAGTTTACCATCAACCAAAGGCGCTAAATAACCTTCTTGTGTACAGCGGATGCCTTTAAGAAATGATTTCTTTTCAAACTCAATAAAGCATTCAGAAGGTTTACATGCAAATGCAGGATGCGTTCCAATATGAAAGCCAAAAGCCTTATCATCACAATTTACAACCTCCAGTTTCCAATCTAAGCCTTTATCATCAAGTTCATAAACTGTTCTAAGTAAAAACTTATACGGGAACTTCTCCAATAACTCATCATCATAGAAAAGCTCAAATACACATTTTTTTTCATCATTAAAAACTAATTTATGCTCAACATCCCGTGCAAAACCATGATTCTTTGTAAAATCCACTCTCTTTCCATCAAAAATATAAAAACCACCTACACAGCGCGAAATAAAAGGAAACAGAATAGGTGCATGTCTTGCCCACACCGAATGATCTCCATGCCAGATAATATCAGAAGAATCTGACTTCCTCACAAACGACTGTATCTCAGCTCCTGATGTAGAAATCTCAACTTTATAAAACGAATTTTCCAAAGTAACAACCATAAAACACCTCAAAAACAGTTTAATCTTATAAAAAACTTTTTACAATATAATTATCAATATAAAAAAAAAGGAAATAACTTCCATACAAAGCTATTTCCTTCTACAAAAACTTATTATAACTTAATACACATAACTTGAATTTGATACAACTTCATAAACATAACTCATACCACTTCTCGTAACAGTAAGTGTTGTATATGCTGGTATAGAATAGTAATCTTTTTCTTCTTCAATTCCTTTTGGTCTTACTTGTAAACCATTGATTGTTAACTTAAAACAACCAGTTGTAAAAACATTATCTTTCGAAGCTCCATTGACTAATAATATTTCACCATTTCTAGGTGTATAACCTTCATAAATAGTAGATGGATCCTCAGAATACACAAGAGTTATTGTTTCACCTGTTGAATTTACAATCTTAACACCAGAATTTGCTGCAATATTTTCTAACTCATCACTAAAAGCATTTGCAACTGCAGCTAAAGCAAGCAATTCACAACCTGTAAACATAAATAATGTTACAAACAAAATGCATAATGATTTAATTCCCCTCTTAAATTTCATAAAAACCTCCGAAAAATATTTTCTAATATTAATACAACTTAATTATAATACATAAAACACTATAAAAACAACAAAGTTACAAAAAAAATAGAGCCACCCTTAATACAAAGAGTGGCTAAGAAAACATATAAAATGTTTTACGATAAATTACTCTGCTGCAGGTTCACTAGCTTCTTCTGTTGCAGCTGGAGCTGGTTCTGCTTTTTTAGCTTGTCTAGCTTCTACTTTAGCCTTATTTTTCATTGCAGCTTTACAGAACTTACAGATTTTTACTTTGTTGCCGTCAACATCTGCTTCATAAAGAACCTTAATCTGTTCTTTTCCACAAATGCCACATTTTCCACGGCCATGATTAACTTCGTTACGAATACCTGTTCCACGATGTGCTTTAGACATAAATTACTCCTTTGCAGCTTCAGCCTTTGGAGCTTCTGCCTTTTTTGATGATTTCTTTTCTGCCTTAGCATTTGTATCTTCTGCAGTTGGTAACTTATAGTCTACCAATTCCAAGATAACAACATCTGCAGCATCTCCTTGTCGGAACCCCATCTTTAATACACGAGTATAACCACCATTTCTGTCCTTCATTCTTGGACCGATTTCTGTAAACAATTTGTTCAAAATCTTTTCGTCAGCAATGAATTTTGCTGCAATTCTTCTGTTGTGAACACTGTCTACTTTTGCTCGTGTGATAAGTTTTTCTGCAGCTCTGCGTACTTCTAATGCCTTAGACTTTGTGGTTGTAACTCTTTCATATCTGAAAAGAGATGTTACCATGTTTCTGGTCATTGCACGGCGATGTGCTGTTGTACGCGAAAGCGGATTAAATCCTATTTTGTGATTCATTCGTTCTCATCCTTATCTTTATGCAAGTCAACATCCTTCAAATGACTGTAATCTGTCATTCCAAGTGTTAAACCATGCTCTTCAAGTTTTGCTTTGATTTCCTCAAGGCTTTTCTTACCAAAATTTCTAGTCTTAGTAATATCTTCTTCCGTCTTCTTAGTTAATTCACCAATTGTACGGATATTAGCATTCTTAAGACAATTTGAACTTCTAACAGAAAGCTCTAACTCTTCTACAGAAGTATTAAGCAACTGTTTTACATGTTCTTCACTTTCATCAAGCTCATCACCACTTGAAACTTCATTTTCGTTAAAGTTAACAAAGATAGCAAAATAATCTTTTGCAATTTTTGCAGCCTCAGCTAAAGCATCTTCTGGTGCAATAGAACCGTCAGTCCAAATTTCAAGAATTAACTTATCATAATTATTTCGTTCACCTACACGACAAGGTTCAATTGAATACTTAACTTTTGGAACAGGAGTAAAAATACAATCCATAGGAATTGTACCTACTACATCGATGTAGCGCTCATTTTCTTCAGCTTCTACATAGCCTCTTCCTAAATCAACCTGCAATTCAACCTCAAGAGAAGCCCCTTCCATCATTGTGAAAACTTCAAGACCCTTAGTCATTATTTCTAACTGACCAGGTTTTCAAAATCTTCACTTTTTACTGTACCAGGACCTTTAAATTCATAAAGAATTGTATCTTCTTCGATATCTCTTGGTAAACGTAAACGAATCTGTTTCAAGCTATTCAAAACTTCCAGTGTATCTTCTGAGATATTTGGAATTGTTTCAAATTCACTAGAAATTAAATGTGGAACTCCATCAGCATCATAAGATGTAATTCTTACAGATGAGATAGCATATCCTTGAATAGAAGACAAAAGTACTCTGCGGAGTGTGTTTCCTACAGTTGTACCAAAGCCTGGTTCAAAAGGATAAGCTGTAAACTTCCCATAGCTTGGATTAACATCACTATGCTCGAAAGTAATACCTTTTGGTTTCTTAAAACCCTTAAGCAGATTTCTGCGAGCCATCTGAACTCCTTTCATTTAAGAATAAAATCCATAAATGAATATTTACTCTTTTTTCCACAAGCCAAATTTTTACTGCTTCAAAGCAATATAAAAATTAGTTCGCTATTTTTAATAAAAGATTCATATCAATTATACGAATAACTGATATGCTCTTTACTTAAATACCTATAAAAATTACATGCGGCGTGTCTTTCTAGGACGACATCCGTTATGTGGTATTGGTGTAACATCAGAGATTGATTTTACTTTCAATCCTAATGAGCCAAGTTCACGAATTGCATTTTCACGACCAATTCCAGGTCCCTTAACGTAAACATGAACTTCACGCAAACCATAACTTGCAGCTCTCTGTACAGCAGTTTCAGCAACCGACTGTGCAGCAAACGGAGTTGATTTTTTTGCGCCTCTAAAACCTAAGCCACCAGAAGAAGCCCAAGCAATTGCGTTTCCTCTAAGATCTGTAATTGTAACTATAGTGTTATTGAAAGTTGCCTGAATATAAACATTTCCTTCATAAACACTTTTCTTTTCTTTTCTCTTTTTAACAGTAGCCATCAATTACCTCCGCGTTAAGCCTTCTTCTTGTTAGCAACGGTCTTCTTCTTACCTTTGCGTGTACGAGAATTAGTACGAGTACGCTGTCCACGAACAGGTAAACCTTTTCTATGGCGCAAGCCTCTATAACTACCAATATCAATAAGTCGTTTAATGTTTAAACCAATTTCAGAACGAAGTCTACCTTCAGTTTTGTAATTGTCATCAATAGCCTTACGAAGTTTAGCAAGATCATCCTCAGAAAGATCATTAATCATTGTATCAGGATTAATTTTTGTCATCTCACAAAGAGAATTTGCTGCTGAACGACCAATACCATAAATATATGTCAATGCAATATTGACATGCTTATTAGGGAGGTCAACTCCCGCAATTCGAGCCATTCGTTACTCCTCACCCTTGTCTCTGCTTATGTTTTGGGTTTTCACAGATAATACGTACAATTCCGTTTCTCTTAATAACCTTACACTTATCACAGATGGGCTTTACACTGGTTCGTACTTTCATAAAAGTCCCCCTGGAAAATATGTATACTACACCTTATATTAGGCGCGAAGTATATCATATTTTCCCAAACAAAATCTAGTCTCTTTTCACAAAAACTTTATTAAAGATTTCGTGATTTCAAACCCTTCTTTGTCAATCCATCATGGTGATGCATTTTTAGAAGAGCTTCAACCTGAGCCATAGTATCAATATCAACACCAACTAAAATCAAAAGTGAAGTTCCACCCATTAACATTGCAATTGAAGATGGGAACTTGAAGATGATCTGAATAATTGTTGGCAAAATAGCAATTACTGCTAAATACAATGATCCAGGAAGAATCAGTCGGTTTAAAACCTTCTGAAGATATTTTTCCGTGTTGTCAGTGCGAATTCCGGGAATTGAACCGCCGTTTTCACGAATATTCTTAGCAATTTCAGTAGGGTTCAGGGTTACCTGAGTGTAGAAGTATGCAAAGAATATTATTAACAAAACTTCAATAAAATTATACCAGAAACCAAGTGGATTCAAAACAGCTGCAATACGGCTTAACCATGTTGCTTTTGTTGAAAGGCTGTTTGCAATCTGAAGAGGGAAAGTTAAGAATGCCGATGCAAAGATGATTGGGATTACTCCAGAAGGATTAATCTTGAATGGGATGTAAGTGCTTTGACCACCATACATCTTTCTTCCTACAACACGTTTTGCATAATGAACAGGTATCTTTCTTTCACCTGACTGTTCAATTACAACTAAGCCAATAATAACAATAAACAGTAAAAGAGCTACAATTACAAATACAACATTGATATCACCATTCTTTACTGCTTTAATCAATTCATAAACAGCACTTGGAAGTCTTGCAACGATACCAGCAAAGATGATCATTGAAACACCATTACCAATACCATGAGCTGTAACCTGATCTCCTAACCAAATAGTAATCATAGAACCTGTAGTTACAGTTAAGATTGCAAGCAGATTAAAATAGACCTTATTACCAAATACAATAACCCCTGGGAGTTCCTGGTTAATAGAGTCAGCATAAACTGTAATAGCAAGAGACTGAATTATACAAACGAAAATTGTACCAATTCTAGTCCAAGACTGAAATTTCTGCTGTCCACCATCTTCCTGAACAATTCTTTTCAAACCAGGGAAAATAACAAGTGCAAGTTGAAGAATAATCTGTGTAGAAATGTATGGCATTACACCAAGCATGAATACAGAAAATCTTTCAAATGCACCGCCTGCAAAAAAGTCCATATAACTGGCAAACGCACTTTCTGCTTCTTTAGCATAACTTTCGAAATACTGAACAAGCAATGTGGCATTAATTCCTGGAATAGTTAAAACACTACCAAGTCTAAAAACTGCGAGAATGACAAAAGTAAAGAAAAGACGTGATCTTAATTCTTTTACTTTGAACATATTTACAATAGGATTGTTTGCCATTTATTCACTCCACAGTTTTATTTTGTTTCTTCAGCTGATGCTGTTTTTACAGTACCACCTGCTTTTTCAACTTTAGCCTTTGCTGATGCAGAAATTTTACATACATCAACATTAACTTTCTTAGTAAGGTCTCCATTTCCAAGGATTTTTACATTAGTAACGCCTTTACCAATTAAACCCTTTGCACGTAATGAAGATCGGAAGAGCACACGCCTTTACCAATTAAACCCTTTGCACGTAATGA
>JAEELR010000063.1 GCA_016282835.1 Treponema sp.
CGATTTTAAACTTTGGTCATTTTTCATATTACCTTGGTAATATTTTAAAAAAAATGTATTGCGTTATGGAATTTTCTGTGAATATAATTTTTATCGCTATGATCAAAGCAACAAAAAAAGAGATCTCTTTTGATTAAGGAGTGTATTTTATGAAATTAAAGAAAAATGTTATTAAAAGTTTAGTGCTTTCATTTGTAGTTTTTTTTGCGTTTACAGGCTGTAAACCAGGACTGCCTTCTCCAGAAATTGTAAATGTAAATGTTGTTAATGAAAACGGTGAAGAATTAAACAATTGTACTTTTTCTGCAACATTAGATGGAAAACAAATATCAGATTTTCAGTATGATTTAGAAGACTGGAGTACTTATGAATTTCCAGAATGTAAAGTCTATGATTCTGAAACAGGAAAACTTTCTGGAGATGTAAGAATTGCTAAATCTGTTTACACATTATATTCATTTGAATTTTCAGAAATTATTTCGGAAATGGAAGCGTTTACTCATGATAATATGGCAGATTTGTTTTCAAGAATAAAAATTACTGTAGATTGCTTCGGTTACGAAAGTATAGTATTTAGCCCTATCTTGAATGAGTCTTCATATTATGGAGCAGAAAATGTTTCTGTGCAATTAAAAAAGAAATAAGCATAAATTAAAAGGCAGTGTTTATTTTATGCATACTGTCTTTTTTTTATATGACCAAGTTAGGTAAACATATATTTTGAAAAGATTTATTAATTAGTTTTATGAGGCCATATTATAGTTAAATAGAGAGGAGGATATAACAAATGAAGAAAATATCAATACTATTACTTGTTCTAATTTCTTTTTTCTTTCAAAGTTGTGGAGATTTAAGAGAAATACAGATAAATGATATTTCTGTGACCCCTGTTGATAAAGAAGAAATTGTAGTTGGAGATGAAATAGAATTAAAGTTTAAGTATTTGTCTGTAGATAAAACTGTATCTCAAATTGGAATTCAAATCGATGTAAAAAGAAAAGATGAAACTGAAACTTATTCGTGGAAGGATTTGGGGTATAATCCTTTTGTTGATTTTGAGGATTATAGGAAAAGAAATTCTGAATATATTGTTGAAAAATATACTTATGATTATTCTAGCGAGTGTTCGATATATTTTCATTTTAAGGGATCTAAAGCTCTCTCAGGTGATGAAACTTTAAGTTTAAGAATAAATGAACCAGGGGAATATTGTGTTCATATATATATATATGATAAAACTCCGGTTGCAACTTCTTTGGTTTGGAATTGTGATAGTGAAATTACATTTAAGGTAAATCCAGCAACTGAAGAGACTACTCCCACTGTAGAATAAACATGCCGTGGCTCTCCTTGCTGAGCTCAATTGAGTGAGGTGACGGGGGCTGTTAGCGAAGTGTGAACTGAAACACAAAGGTATCCAACTTTTGTGTTTCAATTTAAATAATACGGAGGATTAACCCATGAAAAAAATATCAATATTATTACTTATTTTAATTTCCTTTTTCACTCAAGGTTGTATGGACGAAAGAGAAATACAGATAACTGATATTTCTGTTTGTTCTGTTGATAATGGTGAATGTATGGCTGGTAAAGAATTAAAATTAAACTTTAAGTATTGGGCTGAAGCTAGAGATACCTCAGAAATTGGAATTCAAATAAGTATTCAGAAAAAGGATGAAACAGAAGCTCATGAGTGGAATTATTTGGATTATAATCCTTTTGCTAATTATTTACAAAATTATACAGAAAAAAATTCTGAATATATCGTTGAAAATTCTCCTTATTGTTCTTCTTCTTGGAGTACAATGTATTACAGTTTTAAGGGGTCTAAAGCTCTCTCAAGTGATGAATGTGTAATTTTTAAAGTAAAAGACGCAGGAGAATATTTTATTCGTATTTGCATTAAGGATGAAAGTCGAGTGACATCTCCTTTAGTTTGGAATTGTGATAGTGAAATTGAATTTAAGGTAAATCCAGCAACTGAAGAGAGTACTACTGCTGTAGAATAAACATGACGTGGCTCCCCTTACTGAGCTCAATTGAGTGAGGTGAGGGGGTTGTTAGCGAATAGTGAACTGAAACTCAAAGGTATTCAAATTTTATGTTGCAGTTCAAATAATACAGAATATATATAACTAATGAAAAAAAAATTAAGGAGTATAGTTATGAATTTAAAGAAAAATGTTTTAAGAAGTTTAATGTTTTCATTTGTGGTGTTTTTATTGTTGTTAGGATGTACCACTAAACATTGTTCTCCAGATATTGTTAATGTAAATGTTATTAATGAAAACGGTGAAGAATTAAATAATTGTATTTTTTCCGCAACTTTAGATGGAAAACAAATATCAGATTTGAATTATTATTTTGAAGATTTTAGTAATTATTCATATCCACAAGAATATGCTGTCTATGATTCTGAAACACAAAAACTTTCTGGAAATGTAATAACTGTGAAATCTGCTTATACTTTATATTCACTTAGGTTTTCAGATATTTTAGATGAAATGGAAACAATAACTCGTGATAATATGGAAGATCTACATTCAAGAATAAAAATAACAGTAGCTTGTCCGGGTTATGAAAGTCTTGTATTTACTCCTATTTTAAAAGAGTTTGGACATGTAGCAGCAGATATTTCTGTACAATTAAAAAAGAAATAGGCAAAAAAAATCTTTAATATGAAAGGCAGTGTACATTTTTATGTATACTGCTTTTTTTGTTGTGGGACGTCCCCGATAAATTTCTTCTTCAGCATGATTGGTAATATTTAAAAAAAATGTATTGCGTTCTGAAATTGTTCGTGGTAGTTGAGCCCGTCGGGGTGAAGCCCGCCACTACAAACTTGCAAGAAGTTCAGTGCTTGAGCAAAAAACTTCAAATAATGTCAAGTATTTTTCTGTTAAATTTTGGTCATTTTCATATTACCTTGGTAATATTAGTTTTAAACTTTGGTCAGCCGATTTTAAACTTTGGTCATTTTTCATATTACCTTGGTAATATTTTAAAAAAAAGTATTGCGTTCTGAAATTTTCTGTGAATATAATTTTTATCGCTTAAGCAAAACTACGAAAAAAAGGAGATCTCTTTTTTAATAGGGGTATTTAATGTTAAGAAAAAGAAAAAGTTTTATCGTTCATTTACTTGTAACTGCTGGTTTATTTTTAATCAGTTGTACAGATAATGTGCAGAAGGTTCATGATTCGCGTGAATTAAAAGTAAGTTATCTAGGTTTTAATACCACAATAGATAATTACTTTATTCCTGGACATGAGGTTGAATTGCTGGCCCGTGCCAATAAGAAAAATGGTGTGGATTATTCATGGAATATTCCAGGTGAATGGGAAGAAATTGACAAGAATAAAATCAAATGGAAGGTGCCGGAAGAAGAAGGAGAATATACTCTTTCTGTAACAGTTTCTGATGAAGCAACAAATCAAAGCATTAGCAAAAGTGTTAATGTAACTGTTTCTGATGAAATAGCGTGCGCAGTTCCTGATACATTTTCATGCAAAATAACTACAAGTATTACAATGAATAATAAGCTTATAGGTGAAGATATTCAAAAAACAGTATCTTCTATAACTATGAATTCTGATGATTCTGTGTATGTTGAAACAATTGAATCAAACGGCGATGTAACAAAAACTTATGCAGATTCAGAAGCAGTTTACAGTATTGATGATAGCGGTAAAAGAAAGCTGGTTGCAAAACGCAATAGCAATGATTCTTTTACGCCATCAGTAAATGTATTGGGGTTAGCTTCATTAAAGAATTCTTGTTCTGATTATGAAACTGACGGAAGATTCTATAAATTCAGACAGAGTTCTTCTTCTCAAAAGGCTGAAGTAGATTATGACTCTTCGCTTGGTGTAATTACGAGAATTCGTTCGGAGAATGAAGATAACATGGAAGTCAGTGACATTCAGATGGAATATGATGTTATTGACGGATATATTATTCCAAAAAGAATATCTGGAATTGTTACTTATTATGCGCAGGGTGAAAAATTCAGCACAAAAATTGAAGAGGAAATTACAGATATAATTATTAATGAAAAGGGAGAAGACTAAAATGAAAAAGATAATTGCTTTTATAGTATTAGTTTCTTATGTGATAATGACATTACCGGCAGCGTCAATAAAAATTGTAGGAACATCATATGAAGACCAACTTCTAAAAAGTGCAGGAATGACTGATTCTAATTATAGTTTTGTTGAAGGTAAAGGCTGGTATTTCAAAAATGATGGAATAGATAAAACTGCAAAAAGAATGGTAGGTAAATTGCCTGCTAATGAGGATGTTATTTTATATGGCATTTCCTTAGGTGGTACTGTTGCAAGAAGAATGACACAAATAGCAGCAGAAAATGGAAAAAGTGTAAAAGGATATATAGCTCAATCCAGTCCTTTAAGTGGAGACAGGCTGACAAATACAGCCTGGGCGACAACCTCACTAGGAATTCTTGCTGTATATGCGACAGCAGGGTTGGGTACTTTAGCACTAGGTCTTCCCTGGGAAGATTTTTTTGGAGTGGTTTTATCCCGTGGAGAATATGATTTCTGCAGTGAATTAGATGAAAAAACAAAAGCGGTTATTACTCGTTGTGATGATATTGTAAATAATAAAGCTATTGACAGAAATGATAAACAGTCTGTTATCGAAAATGTTACACTTCCGTTGTTGGATTTAATTTTTGGTAATGATGAAAACAGAAGTGAAATGTTTGATTATTTTAAATCTGTATTTATGTCATCAAAAAATAACGTAAAGGATTTGGATCCTACCGGTGATTTTATGGTAAACGTTATGAACAGCAGTTCTGAAAAAGCAAAAGAGGTAAAAGACACAATTAAACGTGCTTTTATAGTGTCAACAAATGGAAACATTTATGAAACTTCTGCCTGGAGTGCTGCTGAGCCAATTTTAACTTACTATCAAAAACAGCGCGATTCATATTGGGCAAGGGCAAAAAAAGAATGGTGGAACTTTGCATATTGGGCATTGCGCGCAGCTGCTTCTGAAGTTTCAGTTGCAACTGTTGAAGGCGTTCCAAGAGCATGGTCAACCTGTGTTTCTGGTTCTCCGGATTATACTACCAATGATTGTTTTGTTCCTGCTAAAGATAATTTCTGGGGTAAGGAGCTGAAGATGACTGCTCCAAATATGCGAGATGCATCGCTTGATGTATCATATACATGTGATAAGGTATCTCATCTTGATTATGCACTAGGTGATTTAAAAGATTTACAAAACATACAGGGACGAACTTATTCTAGAAAACTGTCAGTAGAGCAACAGGAAAAGGCCATAAAAGAAGCTTATCTGTTTGTTAATAAGGATTTGTAATTGATATTTCAGATAGACAGTTTGAATCTGTAGTCTGAAATACTATGAGCACGACACGGCTTTGCCGTGCGTGTCCAATTTTGTATAAGGAAATAACTAAGATGAAAATAAAAAATAATCTAAATGTATTATTTTTAGTTTTCCTTCCTTTTCTTTTTACATCATGTCCATTTTTTAATTTATTTGGAGGACAGGAAAAAGAAGTGGAGGAAATAGGTGAGTTTGAAGATATAAATATTTTTAATGCTGATTTATTGCCTGACTGGAATTCATTTATTACGGAATATTCAATAGTAGCTGATGAAAAATATCTGTATGCTGTGACAACTGGAAAAGAAGAGTTTCCAGGAAAAGTTGTAAAAATTCTTAAGACAGGAGAATCTCCTGTTATAAAAACTTTGGTTGAAGAGGCGACTCTAAAAGGATATAACACTTCGCATGCTTATGAAATTGAATCAATAGATTATTATGGTAATCAGCTTATTTTAAAGGCTGTTCCTAATTGTTTGCAGTTTGAGCATGCTGAGTTTGAATTATTTGGTCTGAATTCAGAAGACTTATCTATTCAATGGAGATGGATACCCGAAGAAAATGGAAGAATTGATTATTTTGTAACAGGTCATCCAGCTATACCCAGGTGGAAGGATTATTATTTAATATATTATGCAGTAGAAGAGAATAAAGGTTACTATTATCTTGTTTTCCTAGATACAAATGGGAATCAAGTTGTAAAGAGACTAATGAATGCTTCAAAGCCTTTGGAAGATAATGATATATGTATAGTTGATAACAAACTTCTCTTGCATCAAATATATGAACCTCTAATTATCTATGATTTGAATAAATTAATTGACCAAAATTATGATTATAAGGATTGCATTGATTTTGCATTTACAAGTGAAGATAAAATGTTCGAAGCCAATATTTCCAGTAATATTGTATCCGATGGTAACATCTGTTATTTTAGTTATTGGGATATCACTAACCGGACAAAATCTGGATCAGTTTTAATGGTTAATGCTGTTTCGTTAAGTGATTACAAGGTACTTTGGAGCTATGGAATTACAGATAAACAATTTAATGGTGTGCATAGTATCTTGTTAGATAATGGCAAATTATTTCTTGCTGCGGATTACGGCTGTGTATACTGTCTGAACAGCACAAATGGAAAACTCAATTGGAAGACAACAATTACAGACGCAGAGCATCCTAAAAATCTTTTATGCGAAGGTTGTATTGTAAAAAACTATTATGTAATTCCTTGTGCAAGTAATGGTTATTTATATTATTTTGATATTAATACAGGAAAAATCAAAGGCAAGCATTATGTTCCTGTCTTTGGCGGAAGAAGACATTGTTATGCAGAAGATGATTATCTGTATATAACAACTGGCTCTTATATTGCAAGGCTGAGGCTTAAGGAAAAGTGAACACTAAAATGGTTAAGCGAAGTGTTTTCATAAATACCGTTTTAATGGTTTCCATTATTTTTATATTTATCTCCTGTATTCCAATTCCTTCTGATAATGAAAAGCTGGAATGCAATAATCTTTTCCTTGTTTATATGGCTGGTGATAATTCCCTGAACAAAACGGTCTATGAAGACTTAGAGGAAATGAAGCAGGGGTTGTCTACTGAAAATGATATTATTCTTGTTCTGGCAGACAGATATGCTTCTGATTTTTTTGAGGATGAATGGAATGAGGCTCGGCTTTTAGAAATAAGTTTTACAGGCAGTCAAATTCAAGTCAGGGAACTGGAAGATAAAGCTTTGGGAATTTCATTGGAATGGTTGGATGATGATATTGATACAGGGAAAAAAGAAACGTTCTTAAATTTTTTACGATATGCACAAAACCATTATTCAAGTCAGAATCTTTATCTGGATTTATGGAATCATGGTGGAGGCTGGAAGTCTGGCAAAGCTTATGAAGGAAGTAACATACACACCGCCCGTAGTATTTGTTATGATGAAAAAACTAAAAATTCCCTGTCGCTCAAGGATATATCATCTGCTGTAAAAGATTCCGGAATAGGACATTTTGACACTGTATTAATGGATGCCTGTTATATGGGGGCAATTGAAGTTGCTGCAGAACTGATTGAATTAACAGATACAGTGATATTTTCACAGGATGCCATACCAGAAGAAGGAATGCCTTATAATGAAGTAATTCCTGTGTTGTTTTCAAAGAAAGCAATAGATGAAAAATGTCAGTTAATTTGTAACAGTTATACTCAAAACTATAATACTCAAAATGTTACTATTTCAGCTGTAAGGATAGATGAGGGAAAGAAAATGAAAGAATTGGTTGAAGCTTTTAATTTATCTATGATTTCACTAGATTCTTTCGACACAATAAAAAATAGACGGAATTATACTTCTGAGTTTTTTGATGATGTTGTGGATATGGAAATGCTACTGACCGATGAAATGAAACTTAAGTATGAAGAAGTCTTTATAAAAAATAATTCTGCAACTTCCAGTGGAATATCTATATATTTTCCTGAGTATTTTTCATACGCAAAGGCTTCCTGGGAATATGAATCAGAGAGGTTATCATTCTTAAAGTTTTGCCCTAATTATTTAGATTTTCTAAAACGTTTTGAAATGGCTTTCTCTTCTGAAAAAACGACAGATAATTATGAACCAAATAATTATCAAATAGATTCTTTTGTAATTAATTCAGATAAAAAAGAGATTGCTTCATATTTATGGTGTACAGGAGATGAAGACTGGTATAAATTTGAGCTTAAGGATGGGAATCCTGTTTCAAGACTCAAGCTTTATGAACCAGAATTCATTGAATATAATCTGCAGGTATTATTGTATAAAAATGGCAGGTTTATTGATTCAGTTAATGAGAATGAGCAGAACGAGGTTGATCTTTCGTATTATGATTATGATGAATTATATGTAAAAGTTTATTCCGCTTTTGGTTATTATGAGCAGGAAGAAAAATATGTTCTACGGTGGTAACGCAAAAAGTGTGGTGGTGAGCAAGGAACCGTGGTTGCCCGACGTGGTGGCAGGCGTTGCCCCGATAAACTCGACCACCACACGCTTTGCGAGTTCAACCACTACACCATAAACTTAGCACGCCGTGGAGCCCCTTGCCGACCGCAGTGAAACGAGGACGGTGAGTGCTAATGAAGGGCGGAGGGGCGGATGATGCATTAATGTTTTCTTAGCAGAAATAACTTTCGTGTAGAAGCAACCTGCGTAACAGGAATTATAAAAAATTTTGATTTGTTGTATTAAGAATAAATTTGTGGCATAATCAGTTTATGGAAACTAGAAACATTTTTGAAAATTTGTCATGTATTGACCACCGCTATTCACTTTCTGAATCGGCTGTATTTGAGGGACTTTCTAAGTACATTTCTGAAGAAGCAAGTATTAGAAGTTGTGCAAAATGTGAAGCTGCTCTTGTTAAGGCTCACCTGAAGTTAAGAGATTCACTTTCTGAATCTGATGCTAAATTGCTTGATAAGATTGCAGATGAAATTGATCCTGAAGAAGTTTATAAAGAAGAAGAAAAGACAAAGCATAATATCCGTGCTTTAGTAAATGTTATGAAGACAAAAGTGCCTGAGAATCTTGGACCTTTGGTTCATCTTGGAGCAACTTCTGTTGATATTCTTGATACTGCTCTTTCATGCAGAATGCGTGATGTTACACAGAATGTTGTGCTGCCTGAATTAAAAGCACTTGAGATTGAGTTGTGTAAAATTGCTGAGAGGGATTTTAATGTTCCTCAGGTTGGACGAACTCACGGTCAGCATGCAGTTCCAATTACTTTTGGATGGAGTATTGCAGAATTTGTTTCCCGCCTTGGTAAATCAATTTTAAAAATAGAAGAGCTTTCTAATCAGTTAAAGGGAAAACTTGCAGGTCCTGTTGGAAGTTATAACGGACCAAGTATGATTGTTAAAGACCCTGAACTTCTGGAAGCAACTTATGTTCATTTCTTAGGTCTTGAACCTAGTGAATATTCTAATCAGCTTGTTGAACCTGAATACCTGCTCAGACTTCTGCTTGAGATGAATGTTGCGTTCGGTATTATTGCTAATCTTGCTGATGATTTAAGAAACTTGCAGAGAAGTGAAATTGGTGAAGTGTTTGAATATTTTGCTTCTACACAGGTTGGTTCTTCTACAATGCCTCAGAAAAGAAATCCATGGAACAGCGAGCATGTTAAGTCTTTGTGGAAGGCTATGTGTCCCCGCGTTCTTACTTTCTATATGGATCAAATTTCAGAACACCAGAGGGATTTGACTAATTCTGCAAGTCAGCGTTTTATTGCCGATTATGTTTCTGGCTTTACTATGGCTGTTGCAAGAATGAGAAGTGTTGTTTCCGGACTTCAGGCTGATAAAGAAAGCATGGCAAGGAATCTGGAAAATGCTGGCGGTAAAGTTAAGGGCGGTGTTCTTGCTGAGCCTGCTTATATTCTGCTTGGTGAAGCCGGCGTTAATGACGGTCATGAAGTGATTCGAAAGATTACGCTTGAAGCTGAACAGACAGGAAAGACCTTCTTTGAAGTGTTAAAGACTCATACAGAAAGCTATGCAAAAATTACTGCACAGCTTGAAAAACTTGGTGTAGAAAATCCTGAAAGCTTCTTTGAGCATCCTGCAAATTATCATGGTCTTGCTGATGTTAAATCAAAGAGACTTGCTCAGAAATACATGGAACTGATGCAGAAATAATCTATGTGTGCATGGAATATTTATTCAGCTGCTTTAGTTGGCTGCGGCAGAATCGGTTACTCTTTAGGACTCGACAAAAGGCGTGAACAGCCTGCCAGTCATACTATGGCACTGAATGCAAATCCATGCATAAGTTTAATTGCCGGCTGCGATACAAATGTTGCAAGATTGAATGAATGGAAGGAAGCAAATAAACGCTCCCTGACTTATTCTGACAGTGCAAATTTGTATGCCAGGCAAACTCCGGACATTATTGTAATTGCCGTTAATGAAGAGTTTCATCTGAGTGAAGCATTAAAAGCGATTAAAAATAAACCTAAACTTGTAATTCTTGAAAAACCTGTTGCATTGAATTTAAATGAGGCGCTTAAAATTTTTGAGGCTTCGAAAGAGTGCAATGTTCCTGTTCTTGTAAATCACGAGAGACGCTTTGCAGAAGATTATAAGCTTGCAAAAAAATACATGGAAAAGATTGGCGAGCTTCAGTCTATTCGCGCGGAATTAAATTCTTCTATGTGCGTTTATAATCCTGAGGAAGAGAAAACCGGCGCTTACAGTCTGCTTCACGACGGAACGCATCTGGTTGATATTCTTTTGTATTTTCTGGAGAAAGAAGAAGCCTCTTCGCTTAAGGAAGTTCCTGCGGTTACAAAAAAAGCTTTATCCGGAGGGCTTTTGCGCCGTGTAATCCAAGAGCCTTCAGAGGAAGAAAAAACTTTTGTGAATGAACTTTTGAACTCACCTCTCATTACTTCTTTTTCTAAAGATGAAGACGGAAAGGTAAGAAATCTTTCGGTTCACTATTCAAATTCAATTTGTTCTGATATCACTATGTGTATAAACGGTAAGTCAAAATTTTTTGGTTTTGAAATTACTATTACAGGAACGCTGGGCCGCATTTGTATAGGAAACGGATATTTAAAATTTTATAAAAGAGAAAAGTCAGAATTGTATTCCGGATTTTATTCTTTGGCTTCTGATAATTCTGTTCATATTCCAAGAAAGACTTTGTATTTTTCAAATATGGTAAAGAATGCAATTGATTTTTTAGAGGGAAGAAAGCCTTTAGTTTCCAGTTTGCAGAACGGTATAAATGCCCTCGCCGTTCTGGAAGAAATTTTGTGTAAGCTGAAGCAGAAGCTGTAATTTGAGAGCGACTCAAAAATGCGGTAGCGCGAAGAAAAGCAGAAGACTGCGAAACACTTTGAGAGGTGCGAACGAGCGAAGCGAGTGAGTCAGATACCTATTCCTCTCAACCGTGTGGAGCAGTCTGTCTTTTCTGGGAGCGGACGCATTTTTGAACAGTGTGCTTATTGGCACATTCATTGACCATAAGCAAATATTTTTTTATTATTAAGTTTGTACCTTAGTATAAATCTCTTTTGGAGAAAATAATCGATGAAAAAAAGTGTAGTTTTTGTATTTGCATTTTTTATTTATTTAACTTCATCATTTTGCCAGTCTGTAGTTACCGCAAATGATTTTTTTAATAATGTAAGTGATAATTATTCAAATATTCAGCAGCTTGAGGCCGATGTTGAGATGACAACTTCTTCGAGCCAAAAGCCTATGACGGGAAAAATCAGTTTAAAGCGCCCTGAAATGTTCCGCATTGATTTTGTTGAACCAAAGGAGCAGGTAATTCTCTTTAACGGTGATGATTTAGTTATTTATTTACCGGGTTCTTCTGCCGTATTAAAGCAAAGTGTTGAAAGTGACGGTGCTGCTTCTGCATCTGCTGCACAGGGCTTGAGTCTTTTCAAAAGATACTACACTATTTCTTACGAAGTAGGACAGGAGCCTGTCCCTCTGGATGATATGTCTGACGAAAAGGTTATTAATCTGCTTTTATATAGAAGAACTTCATCAGAAGCATTTTCTACTATTTTAATCAGTGTGAATCCGCAGGATTTGTTGATTCGCCGTGTAGTTGCTACAAATCCTCAGAATGAAAAATTCACTCTTGATATTACGAATTATAATTTAAATGTAAATTTGAATCCGCAGAGATTTTTGTATGATCCTCCATCATCAGCAAATGAATATAATAATTTCTTATTTTCGGAGTAAGGTGTAACAATGGACAGTTATGGATTGATTATAAAAAATGCCAGAGAAGAAAAAAATCTTACTTTAGAGCAAGTTGCTGCTGAAACATTAATAAAGAAACAATATCTTGAAGCGATAGAAGAAGAGAATGACAGTGAGTTTCCAAGTGAAGCATATTTTTTAGGCTTTGTCAGAAACTATTGTAAATATCTGGAAGTTGACGGCGATAACATAGTTCATCTTTATACAGCAAAAAAAATTCAGGAAGCTCCTCCACCAGTTGAACTGCTTGCAAAGAAAAAGAGCGTGTGGGTGATTGCGACAATAATTACTGCTGCAGTTTTATTTGTTGTTGGAATTGCATGCTTCTTGATTTTCTTTGTATTTAAAGTTCCGCAGAAAATTAAGCAGAGTAAAGAAGCGCTTGTTGAGCAGAAAAAAATCCATCAGTATACCTTCACTGGAAAAAGTGAGACAAAGCGTTTGTATAAGGGCGACCAGATTTTTATTCCTGCAAGTGACGGCACCGGTAAAATAATCCTTACTGTTGAAAGCACTCTGGAAAAGTTCAAAATTCAAACTCCTTCGGGAACACAGATTATTGAGCTTAGCGAAGAACGTGATTTCGATATTGACGGCGATTTAAAGAGCGACATTATTTTCTATGTAAGTGACATCAGCAACAAGAACGAAGACTTTGGTGCAGAAGTTAGAATCATAGGAAAGAATTCCTCTGCTGAAGAAGAAATTGCCATAGAGTCTGAATTGGTTGAGGACGAGCAGATTCCTCTGGTTCAGAACTTAATTACTATGAAAGATTCAATTACAGTAATTCACGAAGACTACAGGGCTTATCCGTTTACAATCCGCGCAATATTCAGAAGCCCATGTTTGTTCAGGTATAAGATTGATTTCCAGGATCCAATTGAAGAATACTTTAGGACTGGCGAAACTCTTACCATAAATGCAAACAACGGATTCCGCTTGTGGATGAGTAATGCCAATGCCGTTAAGCTTCAGGTGATTGCTGCAAATAAAACTTACGACTTAGATGTTTCTAAAGCTGGTCTTGTTAAGGTTGAAGATATCAAGTGGATTCGAGACCCTGACAAGAAGTATAAACTGGTGGTAAGTGAAATTGACTAAATCTCTTAAAGGAAAAAAGTTTTTTTTAGATTCGCATGGCTGTGCAAAAAATCAGGTTGACTCTGAATTAATTATTTCTAAACTCGAACAGATGGGAATGCTCCTTTGCGACACTGCAGAGGATGCCGATTTGATTTTTATAAATTCGTGCGGATTTATTGAAAGTGCAAAGAAAGAAAGTCTGGATTCCTTAATGGATGCAAGAAATGCTTTCCCTGACAAGAAAATTATTCTGGGCGGCTGTCTTGCTGAAAGGTATTCAAAAGTTTTTGAAAAAGAACTTCCGGAAGCAGATGGAATTTTTGGCAACGGAGATCTCGATAAAGTTAATGAAGTTGTAGAAGATGTTTTTTCTGACAAAAGAAGCGTTGTAGTTCCTTTGCAGGAAGGTGTCTGCTGCGGTACAAGAAATCATTCCCTTTCGTTTCCAGGTTCATCATTTGTAAAAGTAACTGAAGGCTGCAATAACTGCTGTACATTCTGTGCAATTCCATTAATCCGCGGAAAACTTCGCTCACGAAAAATTTCTGAAATCACTGATGAAATAAAACTGCTTGTATCTTCGGGCGTTAAGGAAATAAATTTAATCGGTCAGGATTTAGCTGCTTACGGTTGCGGTGAAAAAGATGATGTTACAGGAAAGGGCATAAATTATTACAATGAACTTTATGTTGGTGCAAAGCAGATTGTCCTTGAAGATAAATTTTTTGACGGCGTAAAAATTCATTCTCCTTTATATGAACTGTGTAAGGCGATTTCTTTAATTGAAGGTGATTTCTGGATTCGACTGCTTTACATTCATCCGGATCATTTTAATTCTGATGTCCTGCAGCTTATGAAAAACGATAAACGCTTTTTGCCTTACTTTGACATTCCGTTTCAGTCAGGCGATGACTCTATAATTAAAGCGATGAATCGAAAAGGCTCGTTTGCTTCCTATAAAAAAGTTGTAGAAACTATCCGCTCCAGTTTCCCGGAGAGCTGTATCCGCACTACATTGCTGGCAGGGTTCCCAGGTGAGAGCGATGAAAATGCTAAGAATACGCTAGAGTTTGTAAAGCAGATAAAACCAGACTGGGCAGGCTGTTTTGACTACAGCAAGGAAGAAGATACTCCTGCCGCTTTGATGAAGAATCAGGTGAAGTCTAAGGTAAAGCTTGAGAGAAAACAAAAGCTCGAAGAAACTCAAATTCCTATTACAGAAGAAAGCTTAAGAAAGCGTGTCGGAAAGGTATATAAAGTTTTAGTTGAAGAAATAATTAAAAATGAAAGCGGAAGTGATGAAGGGCTTGCGTTGGGCCGTGCATGGTTTGAAGCGCCTGAAGTAGACGGAAGCTTTGTAATCCGCTATGACTTAGATGATGAGAGGGCTGTAAAAATGGTAACTCCAGGTTCTTTTGTAAACGTAAAAGCTCTTGCTTCATCTGGAGTAGATCTTGACGGAGAGTTGATTGTAAGTGAGTGAACTTGAATATCTTTCGGTTTTAAACGATGAACAAAAAGCCGCTGTAGTTCACTCTGGTTCTTCTCTTTTAATTTTAGCAGGCGCTGGCTCTGGAAAGACGCGTGTTATTACTACAAAAATTGCATACCTGATTCAACAGAAAAATATTAGTCCGTATAAAATCCTTGCAGTGACATTCACTAAAAAAGCTGCTCAGGAAATGAAAGAGCGTGCAGTTAAAATTGAACAGAACGCACAGTACTGCCAGATAAGGACCTTCCACTCTTTCGGCTCATATTTTTTGAGGCGGTATTACGCTGCTGCAAATGTAGATAAAAATTTTACCGTTTATGATGATGATGACACTGTAACTTTAATTTTAAAAGCAAATCCTTCTATTACAAAAAAGCAGGCAACACACTATGCGCATTTAATTTCTTTAGCGAAAGATTATTGCCTTCTGCCGGATGACCCGCTGTTAGATTCTATTTCTTCTGAATCGTTTTTCAGGACCGTGTATGAGCAGTATGAAAACCGCCTTCGGGAAACTGGGAATGTGGATTTTGGCGATTTAATCCTTCTGCCGTATTTGGTTTTGAGGGACAACGAGAATATCCGCAAATCTGTTCACAATCAGTTTAAAGTGATTATGGTCGATGAGTATCAGGATTCAAACGTTGCTCAGTTTAAGCTTCTGGAATTGCTTTCAGGCGTAAAGGAAAACTCCGGCACTTATGTTTGCGTTGTTGGTGATGACGACCAGAGTATCTATAAATTCCGTGGTGCTGAAGTACAGAATATCCTGAACTTCCAGAATATGTTTCCGAATACAGATGTAATAAAGCTCGAAAAAAATTATCGCTCAACACAGGAAATTCTTTCGTGCGCGCAATATGTTGTAGAAAACAATAAAGGCAGATTAGGAAAGAATTTAATTTCTGCGAGAGGAAAAGGTAAAACGCCTGCCCTTGTTTTTCTACAGACACAGGACGATGAAACAGAATTTTGTGCTGACATAATTTTGCAGTCTGCTAAGAAAGGAATTCCTTTCAGTGACTGGGCAATTTTGTACAGGACCAATGCACAGTCGCTCGGGTTTGAAACTGAGTTCATGCACAAAAAAATTCCGTACCAGGTTGTAGGTGCTTTAAAGTTTTACGACAGGGAAGAAGTTAAAGATATAATTTCCTGGTTGAGTTTTATTGTAAATCCTAAAGATGAAATTTCTTTTAGAAGAATTGCAAATAAGCCTGCCCGCGGTTTAGGTGAAAAAAGTCAGGATAAAATTGTTGAAGCAGGTTTAGGGAAGTCTCTTTTAGATCAATGTAAAAATATTTCGTTTTCAAAAAAAGCAAAGGAAGCAACAGAAGAATTTGTAAAGCTTGCAGAAAGTTTTATTTCTCTGCTCCCGGACTTAATGGAAGATGAGAAGAAAAAGTCGCTCGTAGAAAGTGCGCTGCTGGACGAAAATGCTGAAGAAGAAATAGAAACTCCGGCAGAAACAGAAGCTGATGAAACAGAGAAGGAAAATTCATCGTATAGAAATTTAAGTGATTATATAAAAGCGATTGTAAAAGACAGCGGCCTGTATGAGTACTATAAAGAAAAGGATGAATTATTTTTAACTCAAAAAGTTTTGAACCTTGATGAATTAATTAACAGTGCATCTTCATTCAGTTATTCAAGAGAAGGGCTTTTAGATTTTTTGGATCATGTGAATCTCGACAGGACTTTAGAAACTGAAGAAAACTCTTCTACAGATAAAGTTACTTTGATAACGCTTCACAATACAAAAGGCCTTGAGTTTAAGCGTGTAATCATTACAGGAATGGAAAGCGGTATTTTCCCCCGAGACGGTAAAGATGAAGCTGATATGGAAGAAGAAAGACGCTTGTTCTATGTTGGAATTACTCGTGCAATGAATGAACTTTATTTTACTTCCTGCGCTACAAGAAAACTGTATGGCCATATAAATTATACAAATCCAAGTTTGTTCTTAAACGAGCTTGATTCAAAATGCCTTAGAGTATTGGGCGATGTTCCTGAAGGATTTACTCTTGTAAAGCAGCCGAAACAAAAACAGGCAAAAGCTTCTCTTTCAGAAAAATACTGTAAGGGTGCACAGGTTTACCATGATGACTGGGGCTACGGTCAGATTATTTCTGCAAAAGTTTCAGACGAAGGCGAATATACTGTAAAGGTTGCATTTGAAACTGGCGGTATAAAAACTTTTATGCCTGAGTATCAGTCTCATTCACTTTTGGTTATTGAATAAAGCGCGAAAGGAAAACAACAATTCTGTCTGAGCCATAATGAATTCCTGCGTAGTAGGCGATGGACTCAGTTTTCTGGTATTCATTGTTTTTATTTAACTGTCTGTATATTAGTGTCTTTTGAATTCCTTCTTTAATTTTCTTTGATGATTTTTTTTCTAAATATGAAAAGTCTGTAAACTCATCAAATGAATTTCTGTCTTCGGGATGAATCTGTTTAGTCGCAATGTTATTTATTAATTCTCTATAGGAGCCGCTTGGTGAAGTTTTTGTCTGTAATTCAAGTTCATTATTGTACATAAAGTAACTGTTTCTTGAGACATTGACTAATATGATTAGCGGGAAGGTACTGTAAATTGCATCCATAATCATATTGTTTGTTGTTGCTTTCGACTGAACGCGTATAAAGTCTTCCGTGTTTCGTATGGTTTCAACCGTCATGCAGAGTTCAGTAAAAATTTCTTCTTCAAGAGGCTTTGCAAAAATAAATCCCTGAATGATGTTGCAGTCGCAGGTCCGTAAAAATCCCAGCTGTTCTTTTGTTTCAACGCCTTCCGCAACGGTTGTAAGTTTCAGGCGGTGTGCAAAATTAAAAACGCTTTCCAGAACAATGCGCTCTTTTTTATTTTTACAGTTACTGCTAAGGAGTGATTTGTCAATCTTCAAAATATTTGCAGGAACATCTTTTAAAAAGCTAAGTGATGAATAGCCGGAACCAAAATCATCTATTGAAACACTGTAGCCTTCGTTTCGAATGTCGCCAATAAATTCGATGATGTTATTTTTATGATGATTCATTGCAGACTCTGTGATTTCAACTTCAATCAAACTTCTGGAAAGTCCATATTTGTTTACGATTGAATTTAATTTTTCTATAAAAAAAGGCTCCCTGATATGGAAGCGTGAAAAGTTTACGCTTATTGTAACTACAGGAATTCCAAGTTCTATGTTCTTGTGCAGTAAAATGCAGGTTTCTTCGAGTACATACCAGTCTAAATCAATTATTTTTTCTGTTTCTTCAAGCGGGGGAATAAACTGCGAAGGTTGAATTATAGTGCCGTCATCATCTAACCAGCGGGCTAAAGCTTCTGCTCCAACTAATGTGCACGATAGAGATTCAAACTTTGGCTGATAAAAAACTTTAATCCTTTTGTTTTGAATTGCATTCGAGAGAAGTTGAGCTATGTTTTCGTTCGTAAATTCCATGTTATCCCCAAAAGATTGTTTTATTTTTCAACCATTAATCTATTTTACCACAAAAATTTACTGTTGTAAAAAAAATAACATAAAAAAATAACATTATTGAAACTATGAATTTTTTTTTATATAATTTGTCTTGATATTTTTATTTTGTGGGGAATTACATGTTAACAACAAATGAAATTAGAGTAGGTACAGCATTCATGTTTGAAGGTGCTCCTTTTATTGTTCAGAGAATGCTTGGTCAAAAATCTGGAAGAGCCGGAATGGTTACAAAACTTCGTGTAAAAAATATTGTTACTGGTGGAACTCAGGATTTAGGTCTTGATGCAGGTGAAAAATTTGATGAAGTAGATCTTGAAGAAAAGGTTGTAAAGCTTTCATATCTTGATGGCGATACATTCCACTTTATGGATCAGGAAACATACGATGACATTGCATTAGAGAAAGAAGATTTGGGTGATAACTTTGGTTACATTTCTCCAGATGATGATTACGATGTTACAATTACTTTCTATGAAGGAAAGGCTGTAGGTGTTAAGCTCCCAATCCAGGTTACAAGAGTAATTACATATTGTGAACCAGGCGTTAAGGGCGATACTTCTGGTAAATCACTTAAACCAGCTACACTTGATACTGGAGTTGAAGTAAAAGTTCCTTTGTTCTGCAACACAGATGATAGAATCGTTATCGACACAAGAGACGGTTCATTCGTTGAAAGAGCAAAAGATAAATAATTTAAACTTTGAATTTTAGGCTGCAGTTTTACCTGTAGTCTTTAGGACCCTGTAGCTCAATTTGGATAGAGCGATAGCCTCCTAAGCTGTAGGTAGCGAGTTCGAACCCCGCCAGGGTCATACATAATCCGATTCACAATCCGTGGGTCGGATTTTTTTAGTAGAAAATTTTTGCACGGACAGTCTGTATCAAGGTGCAAGAGAGGTAAAAGTATGCCATTTGATTTTAAGAAAGAGTTTAAAGAGTTTTTTCGCATTGAAATGGAAATAATGCAAATCAGTTAAAACTATGCTAAAATAATTTAGTTGGAGGTGCAAAATGTCTTACGATACAGTAATGGAAAAAGTAAAGACTTTGCCAGAAACAGCTCTGGAAGAAGTTTCTGTTTATCTTGATAAAATAGGGAATATTTATCAGTCAAGACAAAATGTGGATTTTTCATTTGTAGACAATATTTTTGGCACTTTAAATGATTCTGAAGCTGATGAATTGCGTTCTTGCTGCGGATTGAAATTCAGGGAGAATGCATGATTTTTTTTCTTGATACTAATGTAATTATTGATTTATTGAACGGTAATTCAAATGTCCTTGCTGCTTTTAAAAATGCATATACTTTTGATACGGTAAAAATTCCCGATTTGGTTTACTATGAAGTTCTTCGTGGCTTTGAGTATTCTGACCCTAAAAAGCAAAAAGCAGGATTTGAAATTTTTGCTAATCATTGCGGCATTGTGTACATGGATAAATCTGTTTTGGAAGAATCTGCCCGTCAATATGCTGATTTGAGAAAGCATGGAATTACAATAGACGATGATGATATTTTGATAGGTTCGTTTGCTATTACAAAAAATGCAACCCTAGTTACTAATAATACAAAGCATTTCAAAAATCTAAATGGAATTCAACTTGTTGATTGGAAAGAATCTTAATAAATGTATAAGGAAAACTGCCTGTCACGAAGTTTAATCTTTTGTATATGGAGGAACACAAAAAAAATCCGATTCACTTCAGGTGAACCGGATTTTTTTTGTGTGCTAAAAGTTTTCATATACATTCTTATGTCGGGGGTGTAAGAGAATTTAAAAATAAAAAATTAGTTATTCGATTTTAATAAAAATAATTCCTTCGTATTGAAATGGAATTTTTTCGCATTGCAATGTAATTAATGCAAAGCTGCTGAAATTATGTTAAAATAATTTAGTTGGAGGTGCAAAATGTCTTACGATACAGTTTGTGAACAGGTAAAATCTCTTCCTGAGCAACTTTTGACATCTGTTTCTGCCTTTATAAAGTTATTGGAAACTGAGCAGTCTGAAATGTATGTGATAAAAACAGCTCCGAAAACAAAGAAAAACTTCTTTGATTTGGCAGGAAAAATTCATCTTGATACTAATTCTGTTACAGAATTCAGAGAGGCAAGTCTTTTATGATTCTTGTAGATACAAATGTAATTATTGACTTTTGGGATAAACCAACAGAAGAAGCCAAAAGTGTATTTGAGGAAAATGAAATAGCAACTTGTGGGGTTATAAAGGCAGAATTATTGCGAGGAAGTAACACAGACAAGCAGTTTACTCAGATGGAAGAAGCTTTAAATGATTTTACATATCTTTCATTTTTTGAAAAAGATTGGATAGATCTTTCAAAATTTTTTATAACATTAAAGCAAAATGGACTTACAGTACCGTTCCAAGATGCAATGATTGCTTATCTTGCAATAAAAAATAAATGTCAAATCTGGACAAATGATAAGCATTTCAAACTTATGCAAGTTATTTTACCAGAATTGAAACTCTTTTCTTTGTAAGAAGGATAAAATATTTCTGGTATTGGAGCTATATTACCTGATTAGAAGTTTAAAATACGACATAGTGTTAAGGTTTGTGTTGAAGTAACTTATTATTAGATAGATAAACTCATGGAGTCACTTATTGTTAATAAGTAAAGAACTCTGATAAAGATAATAGATGGAAGATTATATATGGGAACATGTTATATTTGTGGAAAAGAGCATGTAAATTATCGAAGGACGGTACATACAGGAAATTCTTATCGAACTGGGATTTCTTTGCGAGGTAGAATTCATGGATCTGTAGCAAGCCATACTGGAGTTAGAACTGTATGTGCACGTTGTGCATTTGATATGGATTATAAAGAAAAAAAACGTGAAGGATCTTGGGGTCCCGTTTTGGGATTTTTTGTTATTATGTTTTTCGCTAATTTCTTGATTTTTAAAGTTTTTGTTGGAATTCTTGGTATACTTGGTGGTGTTTGCTTATGCATTTTTCCAAGGAAACGGGGGAAAAAAAATGCGGAACTGTGGTATAGAAATAATATTGATAAATATGTAGATGAAGTAGATATAAGAAATAAGCAGTATCAATTGCAAATTGAAGCTGCTCAAAACGAACAAAGAAAAATTCAAGAAGAGGAATATAGAATTGAACAAAAGACAATCGCAGAAGATAAAATTCAAATATCAGAACTAGGAAAAATATTTACTGAACGTTTAAATCAAGAAAAAGAGTTATTGATAACAAAGATTCAAATATATAATAAAAAGTTTCACGAAATTTCAATAATACATACAGATGAAATAAAAAACTTTATTAAGGAACTGGAAGAGCAAGAAAATGATTGCGAGAAAACACTCAAAAAGATTAATAAAACTTGTGATGATTATATAAAACAATGTAAGAATACATTGTCAAATAAAGCATTAATAGAAACCTCTATAAAAAATATAGAACAGATTCGAAATGTTTTGTTAAATTTAGTAAATGTTTTTGTATCGGGAATAAAAAATACAGAAAACAAAATTTTACGGGCATCATTAGAAATTTCAGAAGGTTCAAGCCTTATTTGTAATAATGATGTTATAGAAGTTGATATTTCATCCATAGATAATTCTATTCTTCTTATTGAAAGTAAAGAAGATAAAACTGGAGAAGGGAAGAAAGTTGAAAAAAAAGAAGTTTCAATGACTGAGGAAGAAATTAAAAGATCTTGTATGAGAGATTACATAAAATCTCAATTGCAAAGAACTGATATAGAAGAAATAAAAAAAATGGAGGATATGTATTTCAATACAACTTCTTTATCATATTTTAAAGATACAATTCCTTATTTATATGATTTCAATTCAATTGAAGATTATAAAATAAAACTTAATGATATCTTATCTACTTTGTAGAAAATGTAAGGAATGAAATATCTACATAAGTTCAAAGTCAATAAAAAGAATTAAATCTAAATATAGAGAAGATAAGAATAAAGTCTGTTTCAGATAAAATGAAAAAATATTTATCATACCATAGAAAATATATATTTGATAAATAAAGCAAAATAAGTATCTTTGTCATAGAGAAAAAAAATCCGATTCACTTCAGGTGAACCGGATTTTTTTTGTGTGAAAGCAACAAGCTTCTATTCTTCTACAGTTTCTGTGAATAGCTTAATGCAATTCTTCTAAAGAACCATTCTCTTCCGGTTGCGGTTAAAAGTGGTTCTACAGTGTTTTCAGTGTGTTCTTCTGCGAACGATCTTCTGCTAGAGAATCCAAGTAAAACAGTGAGTGAGTGTTTAGGTGTAAATGCAAACTGCATTAAAGGGGAAATGCTTACTGTTTTAAATGCAGAGTCATAGTCCGGGTTTTTGTATGCACTGTCGCTGTAGCAGCCTTCGATTTCAGTTAAAACTCCAACTCTTGATAGAACGCAGTCAGGAATTTGATATGCTAAGACAATGTTCTGATAGTTGATGAGTGCATTTGTTTTGCTTTTTGTACACTGCCATTCCCAGACAGCATTTTCACTTAAACCGGAAATTCCTTCGTAGTAAACCTGATAAGTATAAACTGTAAGAACGTGAGCCCACTTGCTTTGAATTACTGCGCCAAAGTCAAACTGGAAAGAACCCTGTGCCCACAATTTATAATACCAGTTCTTGAATGGAGTTAAATCGTCATAAACTAGATTTGCTAAGTTTGTGTCGTTGAATAAAGCCATTCC
This sequence comes from Treponema sp., assembly GCA_016282835.1. Lineage (GTDB taxonomy): Bacteria > Spirochaetota > Spirochaetia > Treponematales > Treponemataceae > Treponema_D. Next base: position 22,920 of record JAEELR010000063.1, read on the forward strand.
CTGCAGACCTGCTAAAGTCCATCCTGTTCCGGCTTCAGCACCTGCATTGAATACTAAAAATGGAAGCGGTGTAAAGGTAACTGCAACTCCAGGTTTTACAGATACCGGTGAAATTTCAAATTTTCCTTCTAAGACAAGGTTTGCATCTGATACCAGCCAGTGACTTCCTAAAGGGGTTGGAATTGTGTAATCTGCAAAAATTGTAGCGCGGCCCTCGAGCCCACTGTAAGGTCCTGTTAATGGTGCAAACTGTGAATTATTTTTTTCCGGATTTGCAATGTATGCAGACAAAGGGTAATAAGCAAAATCGACTGTGTAATGAAAGTCTAGTTTATCGCTTTTCTTTGCTTCCTGTGTAAAAGCTGGTACTGCAAGTGTAACGCATAAAACTAATGTAGAAAATAATTTTGTAAATTTCATAAAATCTCCTGCAAGCTAATCTGTGAAAAATTAATTTCATGATCAGCAAATGTTTTTATCCTTCTATTATATCATTGTTTTTAGTAAATGTTAAAAGAGAAAACGGCGTTACAAATTATCCTTTTTTACTTTATCCAATGATTTATTCAGAGATAGTCTGATTTGTTCAATAATTTCTTCCGTTATTTGAGCGCGGATTTTTTCATTCTCGGGGGTATCTTCTATTATAATAGGTGTTTTATCTTGCGGGATAAAAAGCTGGTAGACTTCGATTTTAAGAGCAGAGGCAATTTTTGAAAGAGAGTCTTCGCCTGGCCAGCGTCTTTTTCCTTCGAAAAAATTTATTGCTTGTACAGACATTTCTGCTTCTTCAGCAAGTTTTTCTTGTGTCCATCCTTTTCCTTTTCTGAAATTCTTTATGTTAGTTGATAAAGTTTCTAATATTTCTGCTCCTGATTCCATATCTACATTCTGTAAGGAAATTTTTTAATTATACAGTTACAGGGTGTAGAAATTGTGATATACTTACATTCTGTAGAATTTGTATATTCTATGACAAATTGTAGGTATTATAAGTGAAAAGCGAACAAAAACTACGAAACGAAAATACATCATTCCCATTCACCGCAGATGTGCTTTCTATACTTCTTGTTGACCGTACTACAAATAAAAACATTCTTTGGGCGATAGATGATTATGCTCAAATTGATTCAAAATCACAAATTCTACTTTCTCAAATAACAGGTTCTCATTCAGATCGCATAAAACCTCGTATTCAAAAGCAAAAAGAAGAACAGCAGAGCCGTACACGCAATAAGGCTGAAGTGTTTACACCAAGCTGGATTTGCAACGCACAGAACAACTTGATTGATGAAGCCTGGTTCGCTCGTAAAGATGTATTCAACACGATAGAAGAAAATTCTGCTGGCAAAAAATGGATTTCGACAAAAGATAAAATCGAATTTTCTAAAGACATAGAAAGTCATAAAACCTGGCAGGACTATGTAAAACTTACCCGCTTAGAAATAACCTGCGGAGAAGCTCCATATCTTGTAAGCCGTTATGACACTGTAACAGGTAAAAGTATAAAACTCCTTGACCGCATCGGACTGCTCGATAGAAAAATGCGTGTAATCTGTGAAAACGCTGCAAATGAAGCAGAATACTTTTTATGGACTACACTTGCATTTCAAAATATATACGGTTTTGAACTACAGGGCGACAACCTTCTCTTAGCACGAACAAACCTTCTTCTTTCTTTTAATGAATATACAAAACATTTTCTTAAGCGATATCCAACAGAAGAAGAGCAGAAAAGAATTGCAGAAATTATCAGCTGGAATTTATGGCAGATGGATGGGCTTACTTTTTCTACACCCTTTTCATCTGGAGATGACAGTGAACAGGGCTTTCTTTTTGAAGAGATGAATGTAAAAGAAAACTTCCCCTGCAAAATCATGGACTGGAAAGAAAACAAAATCATTACATATAAAACCTTGGTAAAGAAAAGGAATTGAAAACCGTTCGGTGGTGGAGCCTGTCGAAAACATAATGGAAAAAATGATCATTTCGACAGACTCAATGACCGTCCGTGAATAGTTTTAGGAGGTGCGTAATGGCTGATTCAGCAGAAAAGAGTTTCAAGAATACATTTTCTTACAAGCTCATTTATGTTTTCGCAATTGCAGATGATGCGCACGCTGGTAGCGTTAAAATCGGTGACACAAAACTTGATACTGACTTAACTCAAGACCGATTGCAGCCTAACTGTAAAGAATTGAATCAGGCTGCACGCGAACGAATTGATACTTATACTAAAACTGCTGCTGTAAGCGTTACTCTTCTTCACACCGAACTTGCAATCAGAACAATTCAGAAAAAGGACGGCAGCTGGAACACAGAAAGTTTCCGTGATTACGATGTACACAGAGTTCTTTTGAATTCTGGAATTAAGAAGAAAACTTTTGGTGAGCAAAAACTTGGAAAGGAATGGTTCTGCTGTGATGATACTACTGCAATAAAAGCAATTACGGCTGTTAAACACGGAGACGCTGCAATCGACACACTTATTCCTATGGATAAGTTCATTCCAATCAATTTCCGCCCTGAGCAAAAAGAAGCAATTGAGAAAACTGTAAAGCAGTTTAAAAAGTCTCCACGAATGCTGTGGAATGCTAAAATGCGTTTTGGTAAAACACTGTCAGCTCTCGAAGTTGTGCGCCGAATGAATTTTGAACGAACAGTTTTAATCACACATCGCCCTGTTGTTGATGATGGCTGGCATGAAGACTTTGGAAAGATTTTTACAAAAGAAGATAAATACAGATATGGTTCTAAAAAATCTGGAATCGAAATCAGTGACCTTGAAAAAACATTCAAAAGAGATAAAAAGCATTATATTTATTTTGCTTCAATTCAGGATTTGCGCGGATCAAAAATAGTCGGCGGTAAGTTCGACAAAAATGATGATGTGTTTAACATCGACTGGGACTGTGTAATCATTGATGAAGCTCACGAAGGAACAACAACAGAACTAGGCGATAAGGTCAAAAGCATTTTATTCAAACCAGAAAAAGGAACAAAACTCCTGGAACTTTCGGGCACTCCATTCAATATTCTTTCAAGTTACGAAGATGATGATGACAGCGTGTTCACCTGGGATTATGTGATGGAACAGCGGGCAAAGCAGGAATGGGAAGAAACACATTTTGGAGATTCAAATCCATATTCAGATTTGCCTGAAATGCGGATGTATACTTATGATTTGGGAAAACTCATAAAAGGAGATTTTGTTGATGTTGGCGAAAAGGCGTTTAATTTTGCTGAGTTTTTCCGCACAGACGATAATGGAAATTTTGTACACGAAAAAAATGTGAATGATTTTTTTAATCTTCTTACAAAGCAGGATAAAGAAAGTCTTTATCCATTCAGCTGCAATGAATATATAAATCTTTTTCACCATACATTGTGGATGGTACCTGGCGTAAAAGAAGCTTTAGCGTTACAGCATTTATTGGAAAGGCATCCTGTTTTCTGTAATTTTAGCATTGTAAATGTTGCAGGTGACGGCGACCCTGAAGACCCTACAGGAGAAGCTCTTGAAGCCGTTAGAAAAGAAATCAAAAATGCTGGGGAAGACGGTTATACAATCACATTAAGCTGCGGAAAACTTACAACCGGCGTAAGTGTAAAACAGTGGACTGCTGTCTTTATGCTTTATGGAACTTATTCAACAAAAGCAGCCGGATATTTGCAGACAATCTTCCGGGTGCAGACACCTTGCAACGATTACGGTAAAACTAAAACCTGTGCTTATGTTTTTGATTTTGCACCGGATAGAACGCTTAAAATGGTTGCAGATGCTGTGACACTTAATGCAAAAGTCGGAAAGACAAAGATAGATGACAGGAACCGTCTTGGAGAGTTCTTAAACTTCTGTCCTGTAATTGGAATTGAAGGCAGTACGATGAAGCCTTACAAAGTGAACAGTCTTCTCCAGCAGTTGAAGTCTTCTTATGCAGAACGTGCTGTTACAAAAGGCTTTGATGATTCAAGCATTTACAATGATGAACTTCTAAAACTTTCAAAAGTTGAACTGGAAAAATTCAGTGCATTACAGGCAATCATCGGACAGACAAAAGCAAATAAGGCAGGCGATAAAATTGATGTAAACAAACAGGGGCTTACAGAAGAAGAGTACGAAGAACTCTCCAAACCAAAACAACAAAAAGAAAAACGTGAATTAAGTCCAGAACAACAGGCTCTGCTTGAAAAAGAAAAGGAAGCAAAAAAGCAGCGACAGACTGCAATAAGTATTCTTCGAGGAATCTCAATCCGTATGCCGCTTTTGATTTATGGAGCACGTGGAAAGAACGGAGACGAAATTCCTATTACAGAAGACATCACGCTTAAAAGATTTGTTGAGCTTGTAGACGATTCTTCATGGGAAGAATTTATGCTGCGAGGTGTTACAAAAGAAAACTTCGCTGACTTTGAAAAATACTACGATGAAGATGTTTTCATTGCTGCAGGAAAACGAATCCGAAATCTTGTTCTGGCAGCAGATAAATTAAATGTAACTGAGCGTACAAGAAAGATAGCAGAAATCTTTTCATATTTCAGAAACCCTGATAAAGAAACTGTTTTGACTCCTTGGCGAGTGGTAAATATGCACATGGGTGATTGTCTTGGCGGGTGGTCTTTCTTTGATAAAGATTATGAAAAAACATTAGGTGAAAACGAGACTCCTCATTTTATAGACGTTAAAGATGTTTCTGAAAAAATACTCGGCAACAGTGAAGCAAAGATACTGGAAATTAATTCTAAGACAGGACTTTATCCTCTTTACTGTGCTTATTCGATTTTCAGGGCAAAGCAGAGTCTGCATCCGCAAATGGCTGAAACTGCACTTTGGGAAGAAACAATCCGCGAGAGCATTTTTGTAATCTGCAAAACGCCGATGGCAAAATCAATTACTCAAAGAACACTCTGCGGTTTTACGAATACAAAAATAAACGCACACGCTTTCGATCATTTAATAAATGATTTAAAGAATAAAAGTGATTCATTTATAAAAGACGTGACATCAGAAAACTTCTGGAAAAAAGGAAATGGAAAAATGGAATTTGACGCAATCGTAGGAAATCCTCCGTATCAGGAAATGGATGGAGGTGCACAGGCAAGTGCAAACCCAATCTATAATAAATTTGTAATCACTGCTGAAAAAACAAAACCAAATTTTGTTTCTATGATTATGCCGTCAAGATGGTACGCAGGTGGAAAAGGTCTTGATGAGTTTAGGGATAAAATGCTGAATGATATACATCTGCAAGTTCTACATGACTTTTTGAATCCCGATGAACTGTTCCCGAACACAAACATTCGTGGCGGGCTTTGCTACTTTTTGTGGAATAAGAATTATGACAACTCAAAGGATTTGACGCATGTAATTACTCATTCTGGGAAGAAGATTATTTCCGATTCAATGAGAGCAATGAAAACTGAAGGAGCAGAAATTTTCATCCGAAATATCGAAGCAATTTCAATTATCAAAAAAGTTTCAGAAATAACAACTGAGAGTTTTGAAAGTCATGTTTCATCTCGAAAACCATTTGGATTGGATACAACTTTTGCAAAAAGCTCCGATTTTAAATCTTCAAAAAATGGATTGAAAGAACCTGTTGAATGTTATGGAAAAGGTTGGAAAATGGGTTATCTCGAAAAATTTCTTGTAAAACAGAACTCCGAATGGATTGATGATTGGAAGGTCTTTACAGCAAGAGCTAATAATATTGGAACTGAACTGAATGATGATAATCTGGTTACAAAACTTGGTAAACCGAAATTGATTTGCACAGAATCATATTTGCTACTCGGTACTGGATTAAAACTCACCGAATCATCCGCAAAAAATCTTTGCAAATATTTTACAACAAAATTTGCAAGATTCATGCACAGCCTTGCAAAGGCAAGCCAGGATGCAACAGCCAAAACATATAAATTTGTTCCTCTTCAAGACTTTACGGAAAACAGCGATATCGACTGGAGTAAATCAATTCCAGAAATCGACAAGCAACTCTACAAGAAGTACGGTCTTTCACAAGATGAAATCGATTTTATTGAAAAGATGATTAAACCAATGGAGTAAATTATTATACTAAAAATTTAGATTGAAAATGGAAAAAAAAGAAATAAATGACAATGAAATCTTCTCTCTTGTAAAGCAAGCCTTGCAACAACTATACGAAAAAGACTCTCACCTCATTCAAATCAATGCCTCGGAACGGGCGATCGTCGCAAAGTTTTCCTGCTATTTTGCTCATCTTCCAGATGCTAAAATAATAACAGATAAATACGATGTAGATGTTGAATATAATCGCTACAAAACCGCCGTAAAAAAGTTGTCAACAGGTTCCGTCACCATTGATTTTATTGTTCATAAACGAGGCAAATCAGACAATTTAATAGCCATTGAATTTAAGACTTTATGGAATGAGACTGAAGAAGGAAGAAAAAATGATGAAGATAGAATTCAAGAATTATGCACTAGCGAAAACTATAACTACAAATACGGCTTTACAATAGTGTTAGGTAAAGATTTAGAAACCACTGTTGCCAAATTTTACAACAAATTAACAAACGAATTCCAGTCGCGGACTGTGGTATAACTTTGTTATATTTCAAAAGAAATTTTTACTTTTGGGTACTCATTCGGATTTGTTTAAGAAATAAACCGCTTTATAAGAAGATTTAAAAGCAAGATTTTACAGATTTAAGGTCTTTGTAACGGGGTTTACGTCTCTTACCCGACAACTCTGATATAACAGAAAAAATGTAATGTCAAAGAGAAACTGCGTTAATTACGTACAAACTTAATTATATTAAAAATCAAATTTTCTCTGAAATGAATCATTTTTAGAATGTCCTTTTGATGTTTCTGTTTGATAAGTTTTTATCTTTATTTTACGATGTTCACATTCAGCTTTTAAGCTTTCAGACAGATTTCCATAACACAGAATAGTTTCAGGAACTAAAACTTCCAGCATTTTATAAAAGCCTTTTTCAAAATAGTATGTGTTATCATTATCTCTATAACCGCCTTGTACACCGACAGCAACTACTCCCCATTTATCAATGCCATTAAATGCAAATTCATAAGTACGTTCATCTCCCCAACGTACATTGGGAATGATTGAAATTCCATTTTGCATCAGAAAGTTTCCAACAGCTCGACTTTTATAAATCTGAAATATTTGCTGTGCTAGAGCCATGTTTCTGTAAACACTGTAGTCAGGTAAAATTATGCTTTGATATCTTTTAAATGTTTTCAGCTTCTTTGTAAGTTTTGTTTCGCTTGAAAGACAACTAATGAAGTTTTCATCTAACTGATAAAAATGTACGGCTTTATTTTTAGTTTCAGTTTCTTTTTCGCAATTTGAAAAGAGAACCAGGCTTTCTGGAATTTTTGAAGTTCCGTGTATAACAGGAATTTCATATTTTCCAGAAACTTCTGTTCCTTTTATTTGCCAGAAACCGAATACATCTTTTACAGGTTTCTTGGCCATTTTATCTCCTAAAAGACATCTGCATCATCAATATTTTCAAGAATTTCGACAACAGATTTACCGTCTATCATTGCATTTGCTGCAAAATCTGTAAAATCATAGAACGAGTCATCAAAAGTTGATTCGTTGTACCATTCCCAAAAGAAAATTCTTGAAGAACCGTTTTCTTTTTCGCGACGTTCTATTCCATATCTTTTAGAATTATAATTGAAATCTATATTGCTATTTTGAGCAATATAATTTTGTAATTGCTTTTTAGTCATCGTAAGAACTCCTTTTTGGATTATCAGGATCTGACCAATCCCATGTATGTTTATGCGGAACTTTTGGATGCAGTACAGGATTTCCGTGATCCGTATAATCAATATCTAATTCAGCTCTACCATTATTATCATAGTAACGTTCTTTTTCCAGGTTTCCTTTGGAATCGAATTTTTGACAAACTGAATGTGGTGCTCCAGTTGTAGAAATACTATGATTTGTTGTTTGGGTAACTAAATATTTTATTCCATCATGAAAAATATAAGTATGCCCAGAAACACCTTGACCCATAGTCGGTGCCTCCTTCCGTGAGAAAGCGTCTCCGTTTATATGATGGATCTATGCAAACTACATTAATCCACCAGAAGACGCGTCAATAAAATCGTTATTGACGAAAGCACCTGTTCATAGGTAATATTTTAGTAAAGATTCGAAATGCCCTTTAGGTGTTTCATCAAACTGTTTTCTGTTGGTAGCAGAAATCAGTAAATTGGCTTAAGCCAGTTAAAAACCTTGCTTTGATTGGTCGTCTTAGTAAGGTTTTTTTGTTTTAAAACAATCATAGGCGTTGTCTCCTTTTATTTTTAATATTCATTTATAACCTCTGAAAGAGTTTTGTTAATGGAAATTGTTGAATAATCAATATATTTATGGTCATGAGCATTTTGTAATGCAGTATATGCTGCAGAACTTGTTACACCACAGTCAATCATAACATCTTTTACTGTAAAACCTTTGATACAATCAGGTTCAATTAATAAATAATTACCTACAACTTCAGCTTGCCATTCTGGATCAACCGAATGTAATTTTGCATCTGAATAATGCATAATATTTTCCCAGTCTTCAAGATATGGAATCCCTAATAACTTGAACAAAAAATAGTGTGCTATTTCATGAGCTATCGTAGAACGTGCTCTACCATTTTCATATCTTGCTTTGTTATAAACATCAAAACGGATATAAATACAGTTTTCTTCAGGTGAATAAAAAGCTTCATTTGGCATATTAATTTGCCCCGCTTCAAATACTCTATATTGAAAACTAGAATCAATTTTGGGAATAACTATTTCAAGACAATGTAAAACATCTACAAATAACTGATTTTTATCAATCCCAAGTGTTTTACGAATTTGCCTTGCAATTTGTTTTAAGTTCTTTCTAGATTGAGGTTTTGTGATTTGAACTTTTAACTGATTTTCGTTCTCAACTTGAAAGACCATTTTTACCTCATTTTTTCAAACTCGCATATAATTTCTTTAATTCTTGAACATTCATATTTTTTATTTGCCGAGCAAATAAAACTGTAGCTTCTATTTGTTCTGATGAAGCATGTTCTAAATTTATTGTCAAAGCTTGATTTGTATCTGCTTCTGCTTTTAATAATTTCTCAGAGTCTTCTTCTGAAAGATTATATATGTTTATTATCTTTGATGTTAAATCAACAGGAATGCTTCTTGCTCCTGTTTCAATAGATGATAAATATGCAGCTGAAAGGCCAAGTTTATCTGCCATAGTTCCTAATAATTCTGATAAATCCAGCCTTATGTGCCTTAAGACTTTTCCATATTCTGTTATTACCCCCATAGGATACCTCTCATATATTTCTTTAATTTAAATATATCATTTAAATTTCTGATTGTAAAGAGATTTCACTTTTTGTGAAAAAGTTTTATGAATTTTTTTCGATTTATTGTTTTATTTCAATACAGTGGATATATTTCTAAAATCGTAAATAATATCTCGGTTTTTGAAACAGAATGATGTTGTTAGAGCAACTGAACATGTATAGGGGTAAAAAACATAATTCACATGCCAAATCAGAAATTTTTGATGACATAACACAAAAAGTCAAAAGAAAGCAGTTTATTGAAGTACTGCGTGAAACTACCGCATATTGTGAAACACGTGGTTTCGATGAACTCAACCACCACATTCTTTGCGATTTCAACCATCACAGTTAGCTCACCGTGGAGCCCCTTGCCGACCGCAGCGAAGCGAGGACGGTGAACGGATAGTGAAGGGCGGAAGGGTGGAGTGTGTTATAAAATATTTTTTTTGCAGTTTAAATTATCCGGTTAAAAATAAAACCAGCGTCCAGAATAAAAAACTAAAATATGTGAATTAAAATCATGTATAAAACGGTTGTGCCTAAAATGCTTATCAATGAATTTTTTGTTGTCAGGTGAAGGACTGCGGTTAAAATTGTGCAGATAAAATATGGAATGCCGTACGGGGCTTGCGTGTAGTTTACATCCTTGAAGCAGTAGATTACAAGGATTGCCATTATCATTGAGGGAGTAAACTTGTCGATGAAGCTTATGAACTTGTTCTGTCTGTTACTTCTGAAAATTAAAAATGGTGAGACGCGGGTTATGTAAATTACGATTGCGCTGCAGACTACTGCGATTAATGCTTTTTCTAATGTGAGCGGACTATTCATTTGTGTTTTCCTTTTTCTGATTGGTCTGGATTTCTACAGGTTGAGTTGCATCTTCCTGAGTTTGCGATGAGTTTTTTTTGAAATACGAAGGGCCTTTTACTAAGAGCATTGTACCGAGCCCGAAACAGATTGAAGTCCAGATGATGTTTGATGAATCAAAAATTCCCAGCTTGAACAGAATGACTGTTGTGGCACTTGCAAGGCCTCCCACAAGCGGCGGAATGAAATCTTTAGACTTTTTTATCTGTTCTATTAACAATACAACGAAGAGGGCCGTGAGTGCAAAGTCGATTCCTTCAAGATATGAGGAGAGCTTGTACTTTTGTAAGATGTTACAAGCAACTGCTCCGATTGTGCTTCCCAGTGTCCAGTAGCTTTGGTCAAGGACAGAAATCAATGTATAGAATTTTTCTTTGCTGACATTTTCCGGTACTTCGACACTTGAAACTAAGGCGAAGGTTTCGTCTGTGATTGCGTGAATCAGATAAGCTTTTATTTTTCCCGTTCCCTTGTATTTTCCGATGAGTGAGAGACCGTAAAAAAAGTGTCTTATGCTTAACAAAAACTGGACTAGAATAATTTCAAATAAACCTGCACCGCTTGCAAAAAGACCTACTGCAAAATATTGTCCTGAGCCGGTGTATAAGGTAAGGCACATGAGTGGTGCTATCCACCAGGGATAACCTGCGTTGACTATCATTAAGCCGAAAGGAATTCCTATTGCCATGTAGCCGAAAAAAATTGGAGTGGTCAGTTTCAGTACTTTTCTAAATAATGAATTATTCATAGATTGCTTAGTATATGATTTTAAAATGGATTGGGCAATTGATTGATTTTGGGGAAAAGTCGGGGATGTCTAAAAAGTAAGAAATGCGGTGGTTGAGGCTCTCGAAACCACTATATTTAGTGCTAATGGTCATTTCGAATTTATTTTGGAATCTGTATGTGCAGGAGCCTGACAGATGCTGAAGCAAGTTCGAAATATCGAGCTGCAAATTCAGCATGACGGTTATATACCAGTCTGTCATTCTGAACTGGTTTCAGAATCTGTATGTGTAGAGATGCTGAAATAAATTCTGCATGACGGTTTTTTACTTAATCCAGTCAAACCTTGAATTTTATTCTAAAAAACTTTTTTCGAATTATTATTGACATAAAAGGAAAAAAAATAAATAGTACGCATATATAGTGTAAATAGTGAGAGGGCTTTCCATTAAGTTTGTATCAGGACATGGATAGCTTTTTTTATTTACCCGAATTTCCGCACGGAAGTTTGTATTATATGAAGAAATCTTGATTTAATTTTTGAGTGACTTCGTAGGAGTTGTTAAGAATTGAACGGAAGTACAGTTTCTATTCAGAATGTATCAAAACACTTTGGTGATTTTCATGCATTGGACAACATTAACATTGAAATTAAGCAGGGAGAATTTTTTTCTCTCTTAGGACCTTCTGGTTGTGGTAAAACGACCCTGTTAAGAATTATTGCAGGCTTTGAATTTCCTGATGAAGGAGCAGTTTTATTTGATGACACAAATGTAATCCCTCTTGCTCCAAACAAAAGACAGAGCAATACTGTTTTCCAGAGTTACGCTTTGTTCCCTCATATGAATGTTTACGATAATGTTGCATTCCCTCTTAAGTTAAAGAAGATTGATAAAAAAGAAATCGATGAAAAAGTAAAAAATTATCTGCAGCTGGTTCAACTTGAAGAGCATATGTATAAAAAGCCAAATCAGCTTTCGGGTGGTCAGAGACAGAGAGTTGCTATTGCCCGCGCTTTGATTAATGAACCAAAAGTTTTGCTTCTTGATGAACCACTTTCGGCACTTGATGCAAAACTCAGGGCAAATCTTCTGGTGGATCTCGATGCACTTCACGATAAAATCGGTATTACATTTATTTATGTAACTCACGACCAGAGTGAAGCTTTAGCTGTCAGTGATAGAATTGCCGTAATGAATAAGGGAAAAGTTTTGCAGGTTGGAACTCCTTTTGAAATCTATGAAAGCCCTGCTACACAGTTTGTTGCTCAGTTTATTGGTGAAACAAATTTATTTGAAAGCTCTGTGGTAAAATGTGATGAGCATAAAGTTGAAGGCAAGGATATGGATTACATGGTTACTTTGAATGTTCCCGTTCTTGGCATGCAGGCTCAGCTTAAAGGCGATACACAGGCTACAAAAGAAGAAGATAAAAATATTCTGGTTACAGATTACGAAAAGACAAAAGAGGGACAGAAGGTTGCATTTACAATTCGTCCTGAAAAAATTCGTATTACAACAGAAGAACCCGATGTTCACGGTCGAAAAGATATAAATGTTTTCAAGGGTGTTGTTGAAGAACCTGTTTATACCGGCTTTCAGTCAAAGTTTTATGTAAGGCTGGAAAATGGTACAATCATAAAAGTGTTCAAGCAGCACACAAATTATCTGGATGATGGCCCGGAGATTGCATGGAAAGATACAGTATATGTTTCCTGGTCGGCAGAAGACGGTTATATCGTTGAGGACATAAACACATGAGAGAGAAGAATAAGTCAATTCAGTTAGAAGTTGCATCTAAGGCTTATGCTTCAAAGTTTAAGAAACAGAATCCCGGTTCCTGTTATGCATGGCCAATGGGCTTGTGGTTTTCGCTGTTCTTTGTTGTTCCGCTTTGCATAATCGTTGCATATTCATTTATGACCCGCGATGTTTACGGTGGAGTTATTCCAAAGTTCACGCTTAAAGCTTACAGTCAGATGTTTTCAAAAGCTTATGGTTTAATCTTTTTGAGAACGCTCTGGATTTCCTTTATTTCGACTTTAATTACAATCATTATTGCAGTTCCATGCGGTTATGCAATGGCAAGAAGCAAGCACCAGACACTTTTACTGATTCTGGTTATTGTTCCATTCTTAACGAATTCACTTATAAGAATTTTTGCATGGATTACAATTTTGGGCGATAACGGAATATTGAACACAATCTGCTCGAAGTTCTTTAATTTCTTCCACAACACTTTGTTTCATCAGAATGCCGTTTTTGTTCCGCATAAATTTATGTTCACTAAGAGCGCAGTAATTCTGGTAAGCATTTATATGTATTTGCCTTATGCAATTCTTCCTGTGTTCACTGCAGTAGACCGCTTCGACTTTACATTGCTTGAAGCTGCCCGCGATTTGGGTGCTACAAAAATTCAGTCTATGGCGAAAGTTTTGCTTCCTGGCATTAAGAGTGGAATTTTAAGTGCAATCATTTTTACCTTCATTCCGATTTTCGGTACTTATACAGTGCCTCAGCTTGTCGGTGGAAAAGACAGTTATATGCTTGGAAACATCATTGTTGACCAGGTACAGAAAGTCCGCAACTGGCCTTTAGCAAGTGCTTTCAGTATGATTATTACAATTGTAAGTATGGCTGGCGTTTTACTGATGTTAGGTTCTGGAAGCAAGCAGGCTAATTTGAATAAAGTTTCTAACAAAGAAGATTCATCTGTTGCACCGTTAATTTCTAAATCAGCTGCTTCTGCATCTTCTGCTGCAACTTCTGCTGCAAATAACGCTAATGAAGGAGGTTCTAAATGAAAAATCCTATAGTAGCACTTTTGCAGAGAAATCAGAAAGAAACTAAATCTGAATCAAACAGACACGCAAGAAAAATATGGAAGAAAAGAAATCCAGCTTTTTCTTTTTCAAATACAATGCTTGCTTTAAGTTTGATGTTCCTGTTCATTCCGCTTTTCGTGATTGTCTTTTTTTCATTCAATGAATCTAAGGACACAAATTTTACAGGCGTAAGTTTTGTCTGGTACCAGAAATTAATTTTTGAATCAGGCCCTTTATGGAAGTCTTTGCTTAACAGTATGATTGTTGCTCTTACGGCTTCTTTTGTTGCAACTATTTTAGGTACACTCGCTTCGATTGGTGTGGGCTGGTATAAATTCTTTGGAAGAAACTACATCCAGAGCATCAGTTTTTTGCCAATGGTTTTGCCGGAAGTAATCATGGGTGTTTCTATGATAGTTTTCTTCAGCGCCATAAAACTTTCTCTCGGCCTCTTTACTATTTTTGTTGCACATACAACCTTCTGTCTGCCGTTTGTTTATTTAATGGTAACAGCCAGAATAGATGAATTTGATTATTCAATAATAGAAGCAAGCCATGACCTGGGAGCAAATGAAGTACAGACTCTGTTCCGCGTTATAATTCCTGCAATTATGCCTGGCATTGTAAGTGGCTTTGTAATGAGCGTTACAATGTCTCTGGAAGATTATGTAATTACATCATTGGTTTCAGGTCCAGGAAGCACAACTTTGCCTTTGTATGTTTATTCTATGATTCGCTTTGGTGTAAGTCCTGTAATAAACTCGCTTTCATTTGTTCTTCTTTTAGCAATTTGTACCATAGCAATTCTTTTAAGAAACGGATTAAAGAGTTTTGCTGCTGCTCATTAATTTGGTTAAAACTCCGGTATGTTAAATTTTGTTAAAATGTTATCGGAGAGATTTTATATTTTAAAGGGTAGGTTTTTTGCGTTATGAAAAAAATCACCGGTAAAATCTTTTTAGCTGCAGTTGCTTTTGCTGCAGGTTTGGGTCTTTGTTCATGTTCAAAAAATGGTTCAAAGATTTTGTATCTTTACAACTGGACTTATTATACTCCAGATGAAGTGCTTCGCGATTTCGAAAAAGAATTTGGCTGTACTGTAAAAGTTGACAGTTACGCTTCAAATGAAGAAATGTATGCCAAACTCCGCGCAGGTGCTAAAGGGTATGATATCGTAGTTCCTTCACAGGATTATTCTTCAATTATGATTAAGCAGGGAATGTTCCGTGAATTAGATCAGAGTAAGCTTACAAACCGTAAGTATATTAATCCTGCTGTTTTGGAAAAAGCAACTTATGACCCTGATATGAAATATTGTGTTCCATATTATTTTGGTGCCGCTGGAATTTCTGTAAACAAGACAAAGGTTCCTGCAGGAAGTTATGAACGCAACTGGAATATTTTTGCTGATACACAGTTTAAAGGTCATGCAACAATGATGGACGACATGAGAGAAGTTGTGGGTGACGCTCTTGCTTATAAAGGATATGACATCAATTCTATCGATGACAATGAATTGCAGGCTGCTAAAGATTTAATTCTTAACAAATGGAAACCAAATCTTGTAAAGTTTGATGC
>JAEELR010000064.1 GCA_016282835.1 Treponema sp.
TGGCAGAATATCATTTACTTCATTCTGTATCTGCAGAATAAGGTCTCTTTCTTCTGAAAATGAATCACTAAGGGCAGCTGATTTTTCTGCAAGAGAACGAATCGAAGTTGTTGCCTGACTTAAAAAGGCTGAACCCGTAGGATTCTCTTTTTTGTGAAATATCTTAAAAATACCACTAATACTCATAAAACAGTTAAAACCTAAATTTCTTCACTATCGTTATTTTCAGGAGTATTCTTTGTCATTTTGAAATTTAAAGACATAGTTTCTCCTTCAAAAGAAATTGAAAAATTCATATAAAGCATATTTTCTTCATCATTAAGACGAAACTTTGTGTCGCCTTCAATGTTCAAATCTACATCTTCTTCAGGCAGTGCTTCGAGCTCACTTTGTGAAACAGCAAAAATAGAAAAATGATCCTGCACAAGTTCTTCAAGAGTTAAATAATCTTCGCCGGTTTCATCAATAAGGCAGACTTCAGAATTCACTTCGCATCCTGAAATATCTATATGAGCATAAGTGGATTCTGAATATTCATTTGTATTAACTGAAAAAAAACATTCCCACGAACCGACTATCCACGGCTTGTAAAAATCATCAGTTTCAATAACGGTATCTGCAAAAGCAGGCAGGCAGCCCAAAAGCAGAACCACAAAAAGCTTTGCGGCTTTCTGCTTTATATTATGCAATTTCATCTTCAAGTCTTCTCAAGCCGCTTTCATTGCACCAGTTTTCTGCGTAAGAACCTTTATGACAGAGAATTTTTGAATTGCTGTCAAAAGCACTCAATTCAATATAGTCTACACTTTCCGGAATAATTACACGGACACCTTTTGTTCCGGCAAAAGCCTCTTCGCTTATGCTGGTAACACCCTCCCCTACCCTTACGAGTTTAGAAGTTGTTCCATAGAATGCGCGGTATGAAATTCCCCTTACGGTTTCAGGAGTATAAACAATCTCATCTTCTCCGTTATAAAAAAGAAGCATATTGTTATTTGTGTTTATCATCATGCCGTCTTCATATTTATAATTCTTGTTTACACACAAATACTTGCGGCTGTTCGGAAAAGCCTTTGCAGAGCAAACCGTCAGATTGTCAGGGAGTACGATGTTTTTTACTCCGGTACAGTTCATAAATGCGTGCTCTTTAATTGCCGTTACGCTGTCAGGAAGAAGAATTGTTTCAACGCTTACACAGTCTGCAAAAGTACCGTCATCAATTACTGCAATTCCAGCAGGAATTTCTATTGTTTCAAGCTGGGCGCAATTTGAAAAAGCATATTTTCCTATTGCCATAACAGTAGGAGGAATTGTTATGCTGCGAAGATTTACACAATCTGCAAATGCCCTGTCGCCAATTACAAGAACGCTTTCAGGAATCGTAACTGATTTTACGTTTCTGTGATTTTCTATAGTCTGTTCCGTAATCTCTACCGTATCATCTGGAATCGTTACATCAACAAGAAAATTTGCCATAACTACCCTCTTCTTTTAAACATATAATAATGATAACATCAAAAATGCTTGTTGTCTACTCTGAAAAAATTTACGTATAATAATGTAACACTCCTGTTATCCAGTGTTAAATGCTGATGGCGCCTGTCCACTATGTCCTGCTGAAGGGGCATTGTACAGGCGGCTTACACAAATCCGCGCGGTTTAAGATTAAGCACTTACAATCCGAATATGTAACATTCTTGTTATCGCCGAATGGAAGCTTCGTAAAATCATAATAAAAAGAAGCCCCACTCGTCCGCATTTTTACGCTGCTTTCTTCGCAGATTTTTTTCGGATGCGGACAATATATGTAACACTCTTGTTACCCGCCGTTTTAACGCAGTTTTTATGTAACAAACTCGTTATTTAAGGGATTTTTTTTCTGCCGGAAATATGTAACAGATTAGTTACCATAAATCAGGATGCCCGAAGCGCAGGCCACTTTCCATAAATAATCCATAAACAAAAAGTAACAGTCCTGTTATCCAAAAATGTAACAGTGTTGTTATGTTTCTCCACAACGGCCTGTGAGTTTCCCACCTAAAATGTAACAGTTATGTTATTTCTTGTGTTGAATAAAAAAGCATTGTATAATAGAACAAAGTAAAACACAAACTTTGCATTGCAACAGTTTTGTTATCCTTTTGTCACAGTTACGTTATTTCTTCTATTATATCTAATAAATTTACTAATAAATATAAAATTCTAGTAATAGAAATTAGTTTTTGTGGAATTCTTCACTTTGGATAACTACTTTGTTACATATATTTTTATAACAACAGTGTTACATTCCTAAGGTAGAAGATATAAGTGCATATCTTACATCTTCTTTTAATACAGGTGTAGGACTTTTGTATAAAGTAATTCCTGCTCCGGAAGAATCAAGTGCAATTTTTAATTCAGGATAATACTTTGCCTTTATTTCTTTTATCTGCTCTATTATTCGAGAATAATTGACATTTGCAATTTTCGGGTCAGATTCCTCTCCTACCGGCATAAACTGTTCTACAAGTTTATCTCTTGGAACAAAAACCGGCTTATTTTCGCTCAGTCCGTTGTTTCTGTATACAAGCCAGGCATAAATGTCTTTTCCTACAGAACTTGAAATATCTTTATATACCGAATAATTGATAGGAACTGCATGCTGCTGACAGAACGCTGCAAAATTAGCAGAAAGAATTATTTTAAAATTACCTATCCTTGGGTTTTTTGATTTTTCATCAAACA
>JAEELR010000065.1 GCA_016282835.1 Treponema sp.
ACGAAGGAAGTTCATTCCACCTGCTTTGACTGCAAAAAGTCTTGTAAGTGAAGCCTTATGTACTGTTTCTGATTAGGAATTTAAGGACTGGAGTAACTTTTCTTTGGTTACTCTATTGATTAAATCATAGGATTCTGAGCTCGTCTCAGAATCTGTATGTGCAGTGTCTTAGAGATGCTGAAGCAAGATCGAAATAACGAGCTGCAAATTCAGCATGACGGAAATTTTTGCGAATTCGACAGTTCCCTCATCCTCACACTAGACTTTTTAAGGGGAAACATATATAAACAAGAAATCAAAAATTATTTTTATAAGGAAAAAATAAATGAAAAAAATCAGTTTAATTTTATCAGCACTCCTTCTGATTCTTACAACTACTAACTGTGCTTCAACAAATCAGGATGTACTTTACACAAGCCCGGAAACAGATGTTCTTATTTACGGCTTTGCTTCAAATGTAAACACCATGAACTTTTACAGAACACAACTTGGTAACGGCGATTATCCCGAAGACGAAAAGGTTTCAAAAGCAAAACTAATTTCAGGCGGTTTAATTCACATTGTAGATAAACCGGGTGCAAGTTATAAGTTAAAAGAACTCACAATTATTAAAGATAATTTGCCTTACAGATATTCTTTCGAAAGAAGTGATTTTATGGAATATGACTTTCCTGAAAAACCTGGAATATACTACATTGGTTCAATAGATATGTTAAAGACTTTGTCAACCGGAAGATGGACTAATTTGTATCTGGAAGGTGATGAGCTGTATACAAAAATCAAAATTACAGAAAAGCTTTTAACTAAATATAAAAATACTCCATGGGAAGATGAAATTAACGCAACCCTGGACATTCTGTATACAAAAATGGCCGAAAACTCAGGCTATGATTTATCGGAAGACGAAGAATAGTCTTTTTGGGGGAACGAACACCACTACGAACTCGCAAGAGATGTGGTGGTTGAGTTCATCGAAACCACGTGTCTATAAACATTTATACCGTTTCAGGTGGTTTCGATACGGCTACGCCTACTCAACCACCGCATTCTTTTTCATTCGACTACTCAATCACCGTTTATTCCGAATCAGAATCAGAAACTACATCATCAGAAACTTCAGTATCAACTGCATCTGCATCATCAGCTTCATCTTCTGCATTCTGAGCCAGCATAGAAATTTTTGAAGACTTCTTTTTTGAAATATAAATTGAACTCATCACAATAAAAGTTACAACTGTTGCTGCAATAATTTCATAAATACCGTTGCTTAAAAATGCAAGGCCTAAAGCTTTCCAGAAACCGCTGATAATTCCGTTCGCAGGGTCCAATCCAAACGCAACCAGAACTTCCTCGCTGTGAACAACAACCAGCATCAGGATAACTAAAAAAGTATGAACAAAAGTTCCGGCTGCAGCTGCAATCGAAGCGCTTATAAATTTCGGCATTTTAGGAATCAAGTCGAAAAGTTTAAAAATGCCATATACGGCAAGAGGGAACAAAGCTCTCGGGAAAACAGAAATCAGCGGATTAAAAAACAACGGATTAAGTCCCTGAGGAACAACTCCTGCTTTAATTAAACTTGTAATGCCAAAAATAAAGCCTGTACAAATACCTGCTACAGGACCGCCAAGAACAGTTGCTAAAATTACCGGAATATGATTGATAGTTAAGGCAACAACACCAACTTGAATAAAGCCGATTGGAGTAACGGTAAATATAACCGCTAATGCACTAAAAATACCAGTTATAGCTATTTTAAAATTCAAATTTGATTTTGAAGACATAAAGCACCTTCTGTTTTTAATTTTTAATTTAAATATCACAAAACACTTTCAAATGCAATATATTTTTTTTAAGGTTTTTAAGGTCTCTTTATTCATCATGTTTAATTCTTAAACAAATCATCCAGTGTAAGGACTGTGTATTTCTCATTTCCTGCAATTTTCTTTTTTACACCACTTGTAATTCCGTTTTTTGAAAAAATCATAAAATACTTATTTTGCCGATTAATACAAAGAGCAGAATCTTCCAGATCCTTAAATTGCTTCTCATCAAATTTTAGAGAAGTGTATTTACATTCACAGAAGAGAGCATTTTTATCATCAATTGCTAAAAGGTCTATTTCTTCAATCTTCTTCAGCACTGGATTATTACCCCACCAGCGGCCAAGATTTTCTGCAAAGAAGGGCATTTTTCCATTGAAGAAGCGCTCTTTTAAAAATGTCTCACAAACACCTTCAAAGCGATGTCCTATAAAAGTATTCAATCTCTCTTTAGTCAGTTCCCTTTCATAAAAAAGCTCCGGTGATATCAAACCATTCAGCATATTCTGCTTTTTATAGATGAACATAAAATAAAATGCAAAATAATTGTCGCAGATTGAATAGAGCGTATTTCTGCTGTTCTGTTTTTCTCCGCAAGGAATATCTTTTTTTATAAAACCAAGACTGCACAAAACGTTCAGATATTTCGCAACTTTAGCAGGTTCTTCACCAACCTTATCTTTTATTAGATTAAAGGTCGAAGCACCGGCATTTATCGCAAGCATAATGTTTTTGTAAAAATAAGTTTCCTTCAGTTCCATTCTTAGTAAAGTTTCAATTTCATTAAACAGGACACCTGTAGTTGAAAGACAGTTGTTTATCACATTTTCTTTAATTGAATGTTTATCATCAAAAAGGGAAAGATACAAAGGAATACCACCGACAATTGAATACGATATTACAGCTTCTTCATTACTGTAATTTGGGAAAAAATCCCTTGCCTCTTTATATGTAAAAGGCAAAAGTTTTAGTTCAGCTGTTTTACGGCCATAGAGAGGTTTAGAAGAATTGTCGATTATTTCTTCAATTACCGAAACTTCAGAACCGCAAAGAATTAAAAAAATATTCTTCTTTCTTAGAATTGTATCTATTGCAATTTGGAGTCCTGAGTCATAAGCAGAGTTTGAATTATAAAGATATGTAAACTCATCAATTATTAAAACAAGACGTTCTGAAAGTTCTACAGTTTTTAGATAGGAATAAACATCGCTCCATTTTTCAAATGATTTCAAAAAGTCACCTGCATTCAGGATTTTATTCAATTCTTCGCAAAAATTCTGAACATTTGTTTTTTCAGACGATTTATCACCTATAAAATATACTGTATTTTTTTCGTGTAATTTTGCAAAATGCCCAAGTAAATACGATTTTCCAACACGGCGACGGCCATGCATAATCAGCATTTCGAATTTTGAGGAATTATAAAGTTTTTCCATAAGAGCCAGTTCTTTTTTTCTACCAACAAAAAAATCATCTGCTTGAGTCATTATTTACTCCATAGTTATTTACTCTAGAGTAAATAATATAACCAATCTAACATTTTTTCAATTCTTATTTTTAAGTTAGTGTAGAAAGCTGCCCTCCCTCGCCCCCCGCGGAAAGCCACTTCAGTATATCATCTCAATGACAATTTAGCTGAAAAACAATATACTCACTTCATGATTAAGATTTTATTTATCTGTCACGGAAATATCTGCAGAAGCCCAATGGCTGAATTTGTAATGAAACATTTAGTTAAAAGCAAAAATCTTGAAGAACATTTTTTAATCGATTCAAAAGCTACAAGCACGGAAGAAATCGGGAACCCGGTGCACAGGGGAACAACGCAGAAACTTAGGGAAGAAAACATCCCGCTCTATCCTCACTACGCAAGCCAGATGGAAAAAAGTGATTATG
Source organism: Treponema sp. (assembly GCA_016282835.1). Classification (GTDB taxonomy): domain Bacteria; phylum Spirochaetota; class Spirochaetia; order Treponematales; family Treponemataceae; genus Treponema_D. The sequence continues at coordinate 3,720 of JAEELR010000065.1, forward strand.
AAAAATATGATTTAATTATCTATATGGATAGAATGAATTACAGAAACATCCTTCGAATCACCGGCGACGACACCGAAAACAAAATTCATAGCCTCTTAGAATATTGTGGTTCTGATAGAGAAGTCAGCGACCCCTGGTACACTCATAATTTTGACCAGACCTTTGAGGACATAATGAAAGGCTGTAAAGCGCTGTTAGATTATTTATCTTCGCACTACCAGGTTTAATGTTCGACAAGTCGCTTCTGTTACAAGTATGTGTCGAAACCACCATATAGTACTAATGGTCATTTCGACAGGCTCAATGACCGTAGTAGTTTCTACTTGATATCTTCTTTATTTTCATCAATTCCGCGGGCCCATTCGTAAGTACTCAAATATGGATCCGGTTTAATTGCACCAGGAGTTGCCCAGATTTCATCAATAAGGCCGTTTGAATTAACTTTTCCAATGCGAACCTGTTTGTAAAGGTGCTGGTTTGTTCCGTCGATTGTTACAGTTCCTTCAGGTGCTGTATAACTTAATCCTTTTGTAGCCATGCGGACATCTTCAACGTTAAAAGTACCGGCTTTTTCACAGGCCAGAGCCCACATATGAATTGCAATGTATCCTGCTTCAATAGGGTCCCCTGTAACTCTGTTTGAACCATATTCTGATTTAAAGTCTGAAACGAATTCTTCATTTTTCGAAGTATCAGTTGTTTCATAATAGTTCCATGCAACCAGATGTCCTTCAAGATATTCTTTTCCAATCTGAGAAATTTCTTCTTCAGCAATAGAAAAACTCATTACAGGAATCTGTTTCGATGTAATTCCTGCATTTGCCAGTTCACTAAAAAAAGAAAAATTTGAATCTCCGTTGAGTGTATTCAGAATAACATCAGGTTTTTCATTGATTATATCTTTTACAATTGAACTAAAATCTTTACTTCCAAGAGGAACATAAACTTCACCTGCAATTTCGCCCTTAAGCTGTGCAAGCTGTGCCTTAATAATTTTATTTGCAGTACGCGGGAAAATATAGTCATTTCCAACAAGGAACATTTTCTTACCACAATTCTGTGCACAATAATCAACTGCCGGAACAACCTGCTGATTAGGAGATGCTCCCATATACATAATGTTCGGACTGGCTTCCATACCTTCATACTGAACCGGATACCACAGAAGACTGTAAAAATCTTCAACTACGGGCTTTACAGCCTGGCGCGATGCAGAAGTCCAGCAGCCAAATATTGATACAACCTTGTCCTGTTCCAGAAGCTTGCGTGCTTTTACTGCAAAAGTTGAAGGATCACTGTCGCCGTCTTCTATAACCGGAATAATTTTTTTCCCAAGAACACCACCAGCCTTATTTATTTCTTTTATTGCCAGAAGCTCTGCATCATGAACAGAAGTTTCACTTACAGCCATAGTTCCGCTCAAAGAATGAAGAAGTCCGATTTTTACAGTTTTTGCATTTTTCCCTTTGCATCCACCCAGAAGCAAAAAACATGCTGCTAAAACTAAGTTCACTGTAATTATTTTTTTCATATTTCCTCCAAAAAATATTTTGTTTTTTTTATAGAATATTCCATGTGGTCATAAGACCTTTACCCTTGATATTGCACTGTTCAGGTTCACTGAATTCAAATGTACTGTCAATAAGTTTTGTATGTAAAGCATCAGAAACTTTTATTCCGTCTTCAGGAGCAGCAGTTTCCATTCGGCTTGCAACGTTTACAGTATCGCCCCAGACATCATAAATAAATTTTGTTCTTCCTATTACACCCGCAGTAACAGGGCCTGAATTAAGTCCTATTCGGATTTTAAACTTGATTAACGCTGTTTTATTGTAGGTTTCAACATCTTCTAGCATTCCTTTTGCAAAATTTGCCATAACCAGAGCATGATTTTCATTTGGAGACGGAAGCCCGCAGGCCGCCATGTATGCATCTCCGATAGTCTTGATTTTTTCTACACCATATTTTTGTGCACGGATATCAAACAGAGTAAACAGATTGTTCAAGGCATCAACTATCTGCTCTGCCGTACAGCCGCTGGAGGTCTTTGTAAAATTGACAATATCCGAGAAAAGAATTGTTGCATCATCAAAGTTCTGACCGATTGAGTGCACATTATCCTTAAGTTCATTTGCAATCTGATCAGGAAGAATAGCCCTTAACAGATGATCCGATTTTTCTTTCTCGACTTTAAGCTCACTCGTGCGTTCCTGAACCATTGCTTCAAGACGAATATTTTCTTTAACAATCTTTATCTGCCTTCTGTAAAAGAAAAAGCTCAATGAACCAATTACAGCAATTACCAGAATAATCCAGAAAGCAGGAAGCTGATAAATATATGGTTTTTGAACAAAGAGTAAAACCTGTGCCTGTTCTGAATAAAATCCGTCGCCGCTTATTGAATTAACGATGAACTTATGATTACCCGGTGAAAGGTTTGTATAAGTCATAGAGCGGTCAGAAGTCGGGAAACAGAATTCCTGTTCAAAATTGGTAAGCCTGTGTGTAAACTTTATGCGTTCCGGTGCCTCAAAACTAATTCCTGAATAAGCAATATCTACACGCTTAGTTCCAGCCTTGAGTATAATTTCTTTCTGTGCTGTAGGATAAAGCGTATTATCTACGATTACCTGATTATCTACCGTAACTTTTTCTATTTGAACCAGAGGCATTATCGGATTTTCTGAAATTTTTTGCGGGTCATAAACGGCAAATCCGTCGACCATTGTAATCCAGAGGCGGCCGTATCTGTCGACAAGGCTTTTTGCAGTTGAAGTAGGTCCGCTAGAATCAAGTCCGTCATTTTTATTGAAGAATTTTACATCAATCTTTTCTATTTTGCCGGCAACATAATCAAGCACATCACTGAACGGCGCAGTCGAAATACCGTGATTGCTTATCATCCACATATGGTTTGTACCGTCAATAAGCACCTGAAACATCGAATCAGTTTCGAGTCCTGAATCAGAATTCAGCACTACATATGAATCAGGATAGCCCGGCTTACTGGCAAAAGGCAGACACCGCGTAATTCCGCTTCCGGTGCAAATCCAGTATGCTCCGTCAAGATTCTGGTTAATCTTAAATATTACGTTTCCGGCAAGACCATCCTCTGTAGTCAAATGAGAAAGAATCACTTCGTCCTTCATCGTGTAAACACCGCCGCCATCCGTTCCAATCCAGATAATACCGTTTGTATCTTCGTAAAGAGCCATTATGTATTCATTATCAAGTCCTGTTATCAGTTTATAATTTCTGATTGAGCCGTCCTTGTGAATTATACTTAAACCTGTAGTTGTGCCGGCATAAATATCTCCGTTTTTAGTTTCGATTGCAACCCTGACTTTATTACCAGCAAGCCCGTCTTTCATACTCCAGTTGCGGATTGTTTTTCCGTCGTATAAAAGCTGCCCCGGCTCTGTATAACAGCTTACAAGAATCGAACCGCTTTTTGTTGCATTTACATCACGGATTCTTAAGCCTTTGGTATATTCTGTGAGAGTATTTGAAACCGGAAGATCGTCCTTATAACAGCGTACTCCATTGTCTGTACCAATCCAGATATTTCCGTAACGGTCTTCGGTAATGGAGTTTGTTGTAACACCAAGCTTCATCATTCTGAAACAGCCCTTGCGAAGTTTTCCAATTCCGTTTCTGTCGGTTGCAAACCACATGTTATTTTCGCGGTCGCACATTATTCTGTTGATTTTTGATTCAGCAAGTACACTGCCTGAATAATCATGAAATTTTCCTTCGTGAAGAACTGTAATTCCTTTTTCGGTTCCAAACCAAAGGTCCCCGCTTTCTGTACGGAAAATACAATTAGTTACAACAGAATCGAGTTTTGAATGTGTCTTGATCTTTTGAATATTTCCGTTTTCAACCCTTATAATTCCGTCGCTTCCAAGTGCAACCCAAAAGGCGCCTCCTTTTTCCTGACCGATTGCTGTTGCAAAATAAATGCCGAATTTGTCAAGCTGAGGTACTGTGTAAAAAAGCCCGCGCTGATAAACAAACAGTCCCCTTTCATTTGCCGTTATGAGCCAGATTCTTCCAGAAGTGTCGCAGTAAAGTGATGTACATATAACGCCTTTAGAAACAGTACCGGCTTCAAACTGAGGTGTAATCATGTGATTACTTTTTGTCAGATAAACTACACCGGCAGCAGTTCCAACCCAAATGTTTCCTTTTCTGTCTTCTGCAAGACATCGGATTGAATTGTTCGGAAGACCGTTTTCTGTAGTAAACACTTTTGTATAAGTTGGTGTAATCAGCTGAAGGCCTTCGTCATTTGAACCAATCCAAAGGTTTCCGCTTGTATCTTCAAGAATAGTACGAACAGAAATAAAACTTAAATCATTGTTCTTTGATTTTTTATGTGTAGAAAACTGCTCACCATCAAAACGGGCAAGCCCTTCATATGTTCCAATATTTATATATCCATCTGTTGTCTGGATAAGATCAGTAACACTGGTACCGTTGAGAGTTCCAAAAGTATCCCAGTTCTGGTAAACATAGTTGTCAAAAAAGGACTGCTGAGCAAAAACAGCGGCATTAAAAAAAACAATTGCCAATAATAATACAAACTTTTTCATAATAATATGATAAATCTGAATTCTAAAAACTTACAAATATTTTTTTTATGTGGAAAAATAATTGACAATCCTCAGAAATAAAAAAGTTAACCCCGTCACCACCCCTGTCATCAAAACAAAAAAATTTGAAAATCGGGAACAAACAAAATATAATATCTGTATGATTTTCACGGAATTTAAGATTGAAAACAAAAAGACTCAATTAACAAAATCAAATTCTCTCAGCACAAGTGACTTATTTGAAAAGCGAAATAATGAAACGCCTTATAACAAGGACTTAGAGCAGCTCATAAAAGCCATTGAAAATTACAGCTCAAAAGATTCAGTGGAAATTCACACCTTATCTTCAAATATCGAAAACATTAAGTTCTAGTTTTTCTTTTAGTTTTTATTTGCCCCGGAACTGTTTGCCATATCACTTAGTTTCTTGTAATAAGAATCAACCATACGCTTCATATCGTGAATGTTTACGACATTTATATAGGTTTCATACATTTCTATCTTATGCCTGTCCTGCATTTTACTAAGTTCATCCTTTGCAACATTTTGAGAAATTCCAGCCCAGCCTGCAATGTCTCCAAAAGTAACATCGAACTTGAGCTTCTGCGGAATATCATCTCTTAAAGCTTTCTGCTTAGACTTGTCAGTTTCTACAAGCATAAGGAAAATATCTGCAATGCGGACAGAAATATCTTTTATAAGAATGATTTTTAATCTTCGAGTCTGATCACAAATTCTTTTACAGAAAAGCTTTAGAAGGTTCATAACGATTAAGCCGTTACTCATTACCAAAAGCTTAAAGTTTTCCTTGCTGAACTCAAGACATGAACAGTCAGTTCTTGCTACACAGGTTGCAGTTCTAGGCGAATTATCAAGAATTGCCATTTCGCCAAAGAATTCACTTGGCTTTAATACATCTAGATTTTTATTCTGGCCATTCATTGTTTTTACAATCTGAACCTGACCGGACTTTATTAAATAGAATGTTTCACCAGGTTCAAACTCACTGATAATTACATCACCCTTTTTATAATTCTTTGTAAACCTGTCAAACACTGGAAGAGCAAACTGTCTTAACGAAGCAGATGTAACTTCATTATCTGAACCGGTTGAACTTGAAAGGCTTTGATTATGTTCCTGCTGTTCAGCTTTTAATGCAGCATCTTTATAGAGCTTATTAACCTGATCCATATCAACTGTTGAAGAATGCTTTTCAATAATTCGCTTTAAAATATCGCAGCAAGAACGGTACTCTTCATCATTATAAAATGCATTTGCTATTAAAAACATTCCTTCGCCGGCAGGAGTTTCTGCAGCATCTTTTTTCAGAATCTCTTCTGTTCGTTTATGAAGATCGCGTAACGAAAAACTAAACACGCGAAGCATTTTTTCAGTTACAGCCTGTTTATTACTGAATATTGTTTCAAAGTCTGACACAGAAAGCTGAAGAATCATAGAATCGTCAGCAACACAAGCAGTTTCAGTTCGAGGCATATGAGCTAGAGCACTTTTTACTCCAAAAAACTCTCCTGTCTTTAAGGTTTCAACCTGGACACTTCCTGTTTCAAGTTCTATAGATTTTAAAATAACAATTCCCTGCTGGATGATATAAATACTTTCATCTTTATCACCCTCAAAATAAACGATAGAACCTTTTGCAAACGACATTGATTTTGGCATATTAGTTTTACCTTCTAAAAAAAGATTTCCTAGTTTTAGAATTATAACATATAAAATCTGTAAATGCTATGAATTTTAACTGGAAAGTTCTTACTATTTACAAGTTCCATTACCTGACTATAATGTATACAACTTTATTCCATACGACTTTGAACTTAGAGGATTTTATGATTGATTTACACACACATTCTACAGCTTCTGACGGAACTTTTACTCCGGCACAATTGATTGAATATGCTTCCTCTAAAAAAATAACGACTATTGCTTTAACTGACCACGATACTGTAAGCGGAATTTTAGAAGCACAAAATAAAGCCTTAAGCTTAGGAATTAATTTTATTGCAGGAATCGAAATAAGCGTTGACTGGCCAAAAGGTGAATTTCATTTACTCGGACTGGGACTAAAAAAGTGTTCTGCAGAGCTTCAAAGTGTAATTGATTTTATCCGCGAAGAAAGGATTAGACGCAATGAAGAAATGGCCAGGCTTTTACGCGCAAAAAATATTGATATCTCATTAGCTGAACTTGAAGATAAATTCCAGACTCAAAACATCGGTCGCCCGCACTTTGCACAATTGCTCACAGAAAAAGGCTATGTAAAAACACGGCAGCAGGCATTTGATATTTATTTTGCTGCAGGAAGACCCTGTTATGTCAAAAGAATCGGGGCTCCTTTAAGCGATGCAATAGAAGGTATAAAAACCAGTGGAGGAATTCCCGTTCAGGCTCACCCGCTTTCAATTTATGTTGCCTGGGGAAAAATGGAAAATGCAATGATTGAAATTCAAAGCCAGGGAGTAATGGGACTTGAAGCATATCATCCGGGAGCAAGATTGTCAGAAGCTTTAAGACTGGAAGAACTCGCAAGAAAGCTTAATATGATTGTTACTGCCGGAAGCGATTTTCACGGAGAAAAAGTAAGGGCCGACAGAAAAATTGGAATCAGTGCCGGCAAAAAATCTATAGCAGATAGATTCTGGGAAGATGAGTTAAAGCCTTTACTGGAAAAAGTTCACGAAGGAAACGACCATAAATTTATTTAGTTTTACAAATCATTATGATGAATGCAATTAAAAACAATAGCTGCGGGATAACGCTGAAAATCAAAGAAGTCAAAGGAAGCCCGAACAGCTGATATTTATCGAGTTCGACAAGATGCATATCAACAAGCATATTATAAATGTATCCGGTGTAGTTTATTACGATTCCTGCAATTAAAGACATCCAGGCACCATCGCGCAATCGTCCCCACAAAATGATTGCAAAAAGCGCTACCAATCCACCTAAAACAAGTTTAATAATATATAAAATAAGTTGTGTTCTTTCCATAAAAAGTTAACCTCTATTGTAAAAAATTATCCTGTTGTTCCAACCCTGCTTAAGAATCTCTATGTATACAGATGCTGAAACGAGTTCAGCATGACATACTATATATTTTACACTATATCTTTATTCCTGGAATGGATTTTTTTTAAGTGCATTGAAAACGCCTTCATCACAGGAATAGGGAACAATGCTTGGCTTTTCATAAACAGGACTTATGACATAACCCAAAGACAAACAGTGAAGCATAAAGTCAGTGTATTTTTCTTTGCTTACTTTAGGATACAAATAAGGGCCTTTTCTTTCCCAGTACTTACACAAAACCGTATCGTATCTGAACCAGTCTTTTTCGCTTCTTTCCTGCAGCGCCTTTATAAGATTATAAACACTTCTTGTAACGCCTGCATTTAAGGCCGAAGATAAATACGCTTTGTTTTCGCTGTAAAACTCTTCTAAAAGCTTTGACTTTTCTGAATCCAGAACTTCTTCTTTTACGGCAAGAATGTAAAGCTTTTCACAAGAAGCGAAAGGAGGCTCAAAAATTATACAGTCAATTTCTGCAGGATTTACATCACAGTCGTTCCAGGGCTTCCAGAAAGAAGAGCCTTTAGAGCTTACGAGTAGAGATGCCTGCAAAGCATTTTTTTTCTCTGTGAAAACAAAAGTCTTTCTTGCTGAATTAAAAAGTGTACTAACAGCTTTTTCCAAACGGAATGAATGGCTCGTTATAAAAGAACCTGTAGCTCCTTTTGAAAGCACATCTTTTAAAACTGTATAGGAAGAAGAACCACCCCATCCTAAGATTGCCCTTCCGCCTTCCTGATACATATCTGTTAAGCGCACGCCTTTTGCAGTATACAGATAACAGAAACGGCAGCGGTTTATTGTGCCGTAAGAGTCATAAATTTTTTCAGCAAGAAAATCTACTGGATTCATAAAACCTTAAAGCTCCGAAAGTTTTTTTGTTACCAGTTCAGTTGCAATTTTTGGATTTGCTTTTCCGCAGCTTGCTTTCATTACCTGTCCCATCAGCCAGCCGACAACATTTGTTTTACCAGCTTTGAAATCAGCAACAGCTTTTGGATTTTCAGCAATTACTTTGTCTACGATTGATTCAATAGCACCTGTATCTGAAACAGATTCCATTCCTTCTTCTTTTATAATCTGTGAAGGCATTTTTGAAGTTTCAAGCATTTTAGCAAATACAGTTTTTCCCTGAGCCGAAGTAATTTTCTTGTCAGCAATTGCATTTACAAGCTCTGTAATGTGAGCCGGTGTAATGTTTACTTCTGAAATTGTTTTCTTCTGTTCATTAAGAACTGCCAATAACTCTGCCAGAATCCAGTTAGCAACTTTCTTTACATCCTTTGCATCTTTTGCAGCAGTCTCAAACCAGAGTGCAAGCTCGCGGGTAGAAGTTAAAGTTTCTACATCGAAATCACTTAAGCCGTATTCTTTCTTCAAGCGGTTTCTTTTTGCTTCAGGCAATTCACCAACTTTATCAAAGGCACTGGAAATAAGCTCTTCACTTACTGTAAATGGCTTAATATCAGGTTCAACAACAAAGCGGTAATCAACGAATGAATTTTTTGTACGCTGAACAACTGTCTGTCCAAGCTCTTCGTTCCAGCCCATTGTAACTTTAAAGCCCGGATTAAATTCCTGACGGTCTTCAATAAACTCTTTAAGCTGGCGTGAAGCTTCGTAAGTACAGGCATCTTTTATAGAACGGAATGAGTTTAAGTTTTTAATTTCACTGATTGGTGTGTGATACAGTTTTCCATCTTCCCAGACATTTAAGTTGATGTTTGCATCACAGCGCATATTTCCTTCTTCGAGGTTTCCGTTTGTAACTTTTACATAGCGTAAGATTTCCTGTACAGTTTCCATGAACAAAGCAGCTTCTTCAGGACTTGTCATATCAGGTTTAGTTACAATTTCAATCAATGGAGTTCCACAGCGGTTGTAATCAATGTAAGAGTGAGCACCCTGCAAGTGCAAAGACTTACCTACGTCTTCCTCAAGGTGGATGCGTTCTATTCTGACTCTTCTATATTTGCCGTCTTCTGAAATACAGTCTTCACCAATAAAATTTTTTGTCCGGCATTTTTCATTTCCAAAGCGCTGTTCTTCAGGATACTTGTGCATAGGTAAATCAACATAACCGTTTGTACACAAAGGAATATCATACTGAGTAATCTGATAACCTTTTGCAAGGTCAGGATAGAAATAATGCTTTCGGTCAAATTTTGTAAAGCGTGCAATGTGACAGTTTAAGGCATGACCTGCAACTGCACCAAGTTCAACATAACCGCGGCTGATTCTTGGCATGGCACCAGGAAGTCCTAAGCAGACCGGACAAACTCTTGTATTTGGCATTCCGCCATAACGGTTTTCGCAGGCACAGAAGGCTTTTGTTTTAGTTAAAAGCTGAGTGTGAATTTCACAGCCGATTACAATTTCCCATTTATCTATAGCCATTTATTTTTCCTCCGCAACAGGACAACCACAATGAGGATGTTCATTTTCCCAGTTTTGTGCGAGCCGTAAAATTTTCTTTTCTGCAAACATAGCACCTGCAAATTGAATTCCAACAGGCATTTTTCCATTTTCAGGTGAAGTAAAACCTGCAGGAATAGAAATAGAAGGAATACGCGCAAGGTTTACGAATGTTGTAAATAAATCGCTTAAATACATTGCGAGAGGGTCATCAAATTTTTCGCCTAATTTAAAGGCTGCTGTCGGACAAGTCGGACAGAGAATCAAATCATAGTTTTCAAATAAGGCTGCAACTTCCCTCTGGATTCTTGCCCTTACAGACATTCCCTTTTTATATGTATCGCCGGAGAACTGTTCTGAAAGTACATAGTTACCGATTATAATTCTTCTCTTTACTTCAGGACCAAATCCTGCACTACGGGTTTCAACATAAAGTTCATCGTAACCCTTGCCGTTGTCAATTCTGTTTCCGTAACGGATTCCATCGAATCGGCTTAAGTTAGAAGCGGCTTCAGAAAGTGCAATTACGTAATATGAAGCAATTGAAGCGTCTAAGATTGGAAGGTCTACAGTTTCTACAGAAGCTCCTTTTGAAGTAAACCAGGAACGAACCTGCTCGAAAACGGCAGAAACATCTTTATCCATACCTTTTGTTTCAAGAAATTGTTTTGGAACTGCAATCTTCATTTTAGCAATTTCTTCATCAGAATAAGCTTCCAGATTTCGCAAACTTTTTCCTTCAGGCAAATCGCAGCTTGTATCATCATAAAAATCTGTTCCGCACATTACGCTTAAAGGCAAAGCAATATCCTGTGGAGTGTGTCCCAAAAGGCCTACCTGATCCAGTGAAGAACCGTAAGCAACAACACCCCAGCGGCTCAAAACTCCGTAAGTAGGTTTTAAACCGTATACACCGCAGTAACTTGCAGGCAGACGCACAGAACCACCAGTTTCTGTACCAAGTGCAAAGAGTGCCTGATTTGCAGCAACAGCCGCAGTAGAACCGCCAGAGGAACCACCAGAAACATATTCGCGGTTTATAGGATTTCTTGTAGGTCCGTAAATTGAATATTCTGTAGAAGAGCCCATTGCAAACTCATCCTGATTACAGCGGCCTAAAGGAATTGCACCGCTTTCCATAAGTCTGTTTATAACGGTTGCATTATATGGCGCAACATAGCCCTGTAAAATTTTTGAAGAACAGGTGAGCTTTTTTCCCCTTACGCTGATATTGTCTTTGTTTGCAAACGGAATACCAAGCAGATGTTTTTCTTCAAACAATTTATCTACAGTTCCTTCTGCCCTTGCCTTTGAAATTTCTTCATCAGCTTTTTCTGCCAGAGTGATTACATCATCATAAATTTCAAGAAAAGCATTTAATGGTAAGTCGCTGTTTTTATCAGCCTCAAAAGTTTTTATAGATTTTTCAACTAAAGCTTTACTTGTAACAGCTCCGTTTTTCAGCTGTTCAACTGTTTCTTTTATAGTAAGCATCTTAAGCTCCTTCTCCAAGCACTTTTGGAACCTGGAAGTAGCCGTCTAAGAAATGCTCTGTAACTTTTTTTACATCGTGCATTTCAAGGCCTGCTACAACTTCGTCATTTCTAAGCAGTTCTGCTTTTGTAGTAGGATATGCATCGTAAGGATTTTCACTGTCATCATATTTAGACAGAATATCAAAATAACCTACAATCTCATCAACCTGAGATTTAAGGGTCTCCATATTTGTACTTTCCGGAGAAAGTCTTGAAAGATACAATAGATTTTCTAATGTTTCTTCATTAACTGTACGCTTATTTTCCATAAAGACTGAGTATAAAATATTTTGTTCATAGTTTCAATGTTAAGCGAAAAGTGTGCGGAATGACAGAGCACTCGTCATGCTGAATTCATTTCAGCATCTGTCAATTTATGCACATACAGATTCCGAACCACACATTTGTAGCAAGTGCGTGCAAATGTGGCGTAGCGGAGGAATGACAGTTTTATACTATTATATACAAAATAACTAACAAAATTGAAATAAATGAGTTATAATTTAAGGCAAGACATATTTAGTATTTATAATAGGAGTTATTTATGAAAAAACTTAAAGCACTGATTAGCATTCTTTTTTCAGCAGCTTTACTGACTTCCTGCAGCTTATCATTAACAGAAAATAAAACAGCAATAAAATTAGTACTTCCAAAATACATTAATTCAAGTTCAGCGCGAGGAGTATTGCAATATCAACAATATGACAAAGAAGATATAAACTATTATGATGTTTTCTGTACACCGATTCTTGATGATGAATATTGGCAAAAGCTTCATGACGACATCGAAAAAAACTATGATTTCACACAAGAAAATGGAAATGAAAATTTCGAAGAGTTAATATATAAAACAAATGAAGAATTCCAGCACAGATATGCAGAACTAAAAAATGTAAAACCTGGGGAAACAGTTACAATTACAGAATTATTGGAAGGAAAATACCAAATTTCAGTTACAGGATACACTGCAAACGGAGACTACGCTGCCTGGGGCTTTAGTGAAGAATTTGATTTAATTGCAAATGAAACAAAAACTGTAGAAATAAAAATGACCTTATCGGGAAATTATATAGAAGTAGAGGATGAAATTAATGTACCTGAAAATGCAATTAAATTTAGTTTAACTTCAAGCTCAGATGATTCACAAAACAGATGTAATATAAGCGACTTTAACTATGGAGTTGCCCTCATAATTAAAAAAAATAACTTTCTTAAATTCCAAGCCACTGTACTAAAAGATATAAATCCCTACGATCCTGTTTCTGTAAAAGAGTTTATGGATTCTCTTCGTACATCAGATTATGTTGCAGATTACCAGCAATTTTACAGCATTAAGTATTTCACGATTAGCACTGCAAACTTAGCCGTCACTACAGACACAGAACAAACACCTAAGGAATATTATTTATACATTTTAGGACTTTCAAAAGAAAGAACTATCTGTTTACAGGGAAACACACTTTTCACAACAGAAAATGATTCAAAGGAATGCAATTTAAACTATTACTTCCTGACAAAACATATCCCGCTTACAATTAACTTTACAGGAAATATTGCAGAAAAATTAACTCCTGCTGTTACAGAAGAATTAGTTTCTCTAATAAATCCAGATAGTATTTCACGCTTCATAAAAATTTGGGACAAGGACTGTAATAAACTGATTCAAACATATGCTTTACCAATAGATTTACAGGAATTAATAACAAAACATTCAATGAAAATATATCTTGATTCAAGTGCCTTTACTTCTGGTGAAAGATACAATGTATTATTGCAGGTTTACTATACAATTGAAAGCGAGCAAGAGCTTATTGAAATCGGAACAGCTCCTATTGAAACCGGACTAACTACTGCTGAAAACGAATCAATAAATTATTCTTCTATAAATAGTTTTGTATACAACAGTGAAGGCAATTCTGTAACCCTGACATTAGAATAAGATATACACATTAAAGATGGCTTTTTAAAGGAGGAATTAAATGAAAAATATTTTTATTACAGATGAATCGGACAAGGAATTTATTGAGCAGCACACAAAAAAAGCAAACAAATTCATTTCGAAAATATTTATTATCTTAGATATTTTAATGGTCATTGTTGCTGTAGGAAGTGTTGTAGGATTTTATAATTCACCTCAAGTGCTTTCAGTTGGTCTTTCTTTACTATGTATTGTATGCAACATATTTTTTATTGTTTTCCAGCACAAGAATTATAATTCAAAAGTATTAAAATATTTGTATGTAATCAGTACACAGCTTATCATTTTCTTTTTGCAGACAAATGTAAATATGCAGTTAACAGCTGCTGTTATTATTATTCCTGTTTCAACTATGATTTATTTAGACCCGACAGTAACTTTGTTTTCAGGAATTTTAGCCTGCCTTTCACATTTACTTGATTCCATAATTATTGCAGACGAAGCTGTAAAAGTTTTATGGACAGACCAGAATTTAACACCTTTACAGTACATACTATCAACCGGTGGAAGTGCATTACTTGAAATGGTTTCTATTACGATTGTAATGACTATAACAACAGTTTTAGTAAGAAACTTTATACTGAACCTGATGTCACAAAAATCTAAAAGAGTTAACACCTATAATACAATCACTTCTTCTCTTTTAGAATTAATTGAATTCAGGGATATGGAAGCTGTAAAGCATGTTAACAGGGCTTCAAAAATTGTAGAGCTTTTTACAAATTATTTGTATGAAAACCAATTGACCGATTTAAACAAAGAGCAGCTGAAAAATATAAATTTCATTTCGCTGTTCCACGATGTTGGAAAAATTAAAATTAAAGATGCAATTATCCAGAAGCCTAAAGCACTTACTGATGAAGAATTTAATATCATTAAACTGCACGCAATTGAAGGCGACGACATTATGAAGCACACTCTGAAAGAACTGAATGATTTAGAGTTACAGCAGACAGCCAGCGATTTAATTTTGTACCACCACGAAAAATGGGACGGCACAGGATATCCAAAAGGATTGAAAGGAGAAACTATTCCTGTTTCAGCAAGGATTATGGCAGTAGCAGATGTATTTGATGCAATGAATTCTGAACGACCGTACAGAAAAGCACTGGACATGAATGAGGTATTTGAATACTTTGAACAGGAAAAAGGAAAGCAGTTTGATCCTCATCTGGTTGAAATATTATTTATACTCCGCCCGCAGATTGAAGAGATATATAAAAAATGAAAGTAGAAAAAAAAGAGCTTATAGAATTACATAAATTCATTACAAAAAAAATAGAAAAAATTTCTATGAGCTCTAAGCCTGATTCAACTAAACTCTTTGATCTTAACTTAATCGATTCAAATTTAAGTTTATTACTTTCCATGAATGAAGATCAAAAAGTAGTTGAACTTGGTAAAACCGACTCAAAGATAAAAGATGCACTAAAGGAATTCAGGAAAAATACAAAGACAAAAACTGACCCTCTGGATTTATTTAATGATGTCCAGGATATAGCAGAAGATGTTTCTGCCGCCATAAACAAAGCCTTAAAGAAAGTAAGTGCCTTCAACGAAGAAATTCTTGTAAACAATATCAACACAAGATTAAACCAGGCACTGTATCTGATGAATGAAATTATAGAGGCTTCTACAAAAACAAAGAAATTGAAAAAGCAGTGGCTGACAGAAAAAATTCCTCTGCCTTCTAAAAATGCAGCGAGCCAGCTTGGAAGCATTAAATCTGAAAAGAAAGCAATTGCCTCCCGGAAAAATGGTAAAAAAGGCGGGAGACCTAAAAAGAGCTAAAGCAATTCACTCATAGCTTTCATTTTGTCTATCTGATTTTTCCATTCAGCAACAAGTTCTTCAGGCTCCAAAGGAACTGCATTTGCTCCAAACGAAAGAATTTTGGAAATCAATTCTGTAAAGCTTGAAGTCTTAAATTCCAGCACAACACAGTCTACATCTTTGCCGTTTAGTTTTTCTGTTTCAAAAAATAGCTTTTGCCTGCTGTGCCAGATTTGTGTGCTTACGATTCTTGCAGCAACATCATAAAATTTTATCTTAACGCGCTGAGTTTTCTTTCCGTAGAAAATTCCAAACCCGTTATTCATGTAGACTTTCAGTTCGTCATAGAACGCATCACTGTGGGCCTGGAATTTATCTTTCAGGAGGGAAATTGATTTTATACGTGACAGTTTAAATGTCCTTATGTCATTTTTAGTTTTATCAAAAGCAATGATATACCACTGCCCGCTGTAATTAACTAAATGATGAACTTCCACATTCCTTTCTGTAAGCTCCCCTTTCAGGCTTAAATATTTTAACTGGACGCATCTTTCATTATTCATTGAAGTACACAACTCTTCAAAGAACTCACTTGAAATAATTTCTGCCTGCGGTAACTGATATGTGATTCTGTCAGAAAGCTTTCTGTAATCGCGGGGAATCTGTTCTTCTATATTCGATAAAAAATTTTCTTTGTACAGCGGGAGATACTGTTTGTTTTGCAAAATCGATTTTAGCGCCAGATAAGAAATTACAACTTCCTGATTTGCAAAAGAAAGTTCCTTGTACTCCTTATCGTAAACATAAGACCTTGTAGAATAGCTGTAGGAAATCGGTACAGAAAGCCTGTCCCTCATGTATTCAATATCGCGCTTAACCTGTCTTTCGCTGATTTCAAATTTCTTTACAATCTGTGCAATTGTAACTCCA
>JAEELR010000066.1 GCA_016282835.1 Treponema sp.
CAAATCAAAATACAAGCTTCCATTGGTGAGTTATAAAAGAGATTTGCCGCAAGACCAATTATACAATCAATCAAATCACTTTTTACAAGCTTTTCACGGATTGCTTTTTCTTCGTCACGGAAAAGAATTCCATGTGGTAAAAGAACTGCACAGCGGCCTGTATCGTCTTTTAAGCTTTTAAGAATATGCTGAATAAAAGCATAATCAGCTCGGCCTTGTGGTGGTGTTCCTAAAAAGTTTCTACCATAACGGTCATGTTCAAAAGCATCTCTATCCCATTGTTTAATTGAATAAGGTGGATTTGCTAAACAAATATCAAACTGTTTAAGTTTGTTGTTTTCCAGAAATGCCGGTGAACGCAATGTGTCATCATTGATAATTTCAAAATCTTTTACACCATGCAAGAAAAGGTTCATTCTACCAATAGCAGCAGTAAGACTGTTTATTTCCTGTCCGTAAAGACTAACATTTCGCCATTCCTTTTTATTAGCTTGCAAATAAGCAATAGAACTAATAAGCATTCCGGCACTTCCGCAAGTTGGATCATAAATTGATTCACCACTTTGCGGTTTTAGGATTTCAGTCATCAAATGTACAACAGTTCTGTTTGTATAAAACTCCTGTGCTGTATGTCCTGAATCATCAGCAAACTGTTTTATAAGATATTCA
Source organism: Treponema sp. (assembly GCA_016282835.1). Taxonomy (GTDB): domain Bacteria; phylum Spirochaetota; class Spirochaetia; order Treponematales; family Treponemataceae; genus Treponema_D. The sequence goes on from JAEELR010000066.1 coordinate 670, forward strand.
TATCCCTGTCCAAGTTCATCTTCTGGACAGTTTTCAAGACTAAGAGTTTTACTGCTAAAGTGTTCAATCAAATCTTTTAAGAGGCGGTCAGGAAGTCTGTTTTTATTGGTCCAGGCTCCATCACCAAAAATACCTTCAAGCTTTTCTGTGTTTGCATGTTCAATGGCTTTAAATGCCTGAACAAGAGCCTTTCCAATATTTTCAGATTTGGATCTTACATCCTTCCAATGAAAACCTTCTGGAATTACAAAGTTATGATTTTCAGGTAAGGCTGCATATTCTGCGTCGCCGTCAGATTCTTTAAGTGCCTTTGCAGTTTCTTCATCATAAACATCACAAAGTCTCTTAAAAAACAAAAGTGGGAAAATATATTGTTTATAAGCTCCGGCATCAATACTGTTTCTAAGTAAGACAGCAGACTGCCAAAGATATGGTTCAAGTTCTTCAAGAGGAATACGGTTAGACTTAGCCATTTATAAATCCTCCTGCGAGCAATAATTCTTTTGTCTTTTTTTCATTTTCTAAAACTTCTTGTACAGCAGCAAAATATTCAGCTTTTACTTTTTCTGGATCAATAGCTTCTTCCGGCTTTTTCTCAATGTAGTTACTTACACTCAAAGAATAGTCTTTTGCTTTTATATCATCCAGATTTACAACTTTTACTTTTTCAATTACTTCTTCATAATTCTGATAGAGAGAAAATACTTCCTGAATATTTTCTTCTGTCATTATGTTCTGAGCACGCATTGGAGTATAAATACTCTCAGCATTAATCAGACAAATTCTACCTTTATGAGTATGCTCTTTATGGTTGTTTAAAAGAAGAATACAAGCAGAAACTCCAGTAGAATAGAAAACACCACCGACCAAAGTAATTACACATTCAAGTTTATCACTTTTAATAAGCGCTTTTCTTATTTCACCTTCTTTGCCAGACCTGAATAAAACACCTTGCGGAAGAACAACAGCACAGCGACCTTTTGTTTCATCCATAGATTTAATCATGTGCTGAAGCCAGGCAAAGTCTCCATTACTATCACTAGGGCATCCCCAGATATTTCTTCCGTATCTATCATTTGCAAAAGCCTCTGCTCCCCAGGCTTCAAGAGAGAAAGGAGGATTTGCAATTACACAATCAAAAGTTTTAAGTTTATTGTTTTCAATGAATAAAGGCTGTCGCAAAGTATCTGCTTGTCCAATAGTAAAATCTTGTGCGCCATGTAAAAAGAGATTCATTCGAGCGATGGCCGAAGTAGAAAGATTCTTTTCCTGACCAAAGATTTTTCCGTAAGTAAGCTTGTTGTTATTGATATGACGAATAGCCTCAATGAGCATTCCGCCGGTACCACAGGCCGGGTCATAAACAGTTTCACCAGCTTTTGGATCAAGCAGCATTACAAGCAGTTTTACGATTGAACGCGGAGTATAGAATTCACCAGCATTCTTTTTAGAAAGGTCCGCAAATTTTTTTATAAGGAACTCATAACTGTCGCCCATAACGTCGGCTGAATAGTCATTGTTTCCAACTTTGATTTTAGAGAAATGCTCTACAAGATTTTTAAGACGAGCGTCATCAAGCTTAGTCTTATCAGTCCAGTTTGCATCATCAAAGCTGGAAAAAACGCCTCCAAGAGTATCAGGATTATTCTGCTCAATGCCAGTCATGGCATCGACAATTGCTTTACCAACATTCTCAGATTTCTCACGAACATCATTCCAATGGCAGCCATTCGGAATTACAAAGCTATGATACTCAGGTTCTTTTGCAAGTTCTTCATCACCTTCTGTTTCTTCAAGTGCCTTTTTTGTTTCTTCATCATAAACATCTGAAATACGCTTAAAAAACAAAATAGGTGTTACATAACTTTTAAACTCATCCTGATTAATGGGGCCGCGGAGAATA
>JAEELR010000067.1 GCA_016282835.1 Treponema sp.
ATTTTTAACTCGGCTCCATCAGGGTCATTGTATTTTGCATCGTAATCATAGAAGGTGTGCTTTGGAACAATTTCTCCTGGACCGTATGCATTCAGCAGAGTATAGCTTTTGCTTTCATCCTGCATAATGGAATTTCCTGTAACAGAACATTCTACTTCGCGTGCCTCAATTGCTTTTTCAATTAAAACTTTATTGTCCCACGAAAAGGCTTCCATCAATGCATAAGATAATTCTCTTTCATTTGTTGCTTTGTTTGCACCGTCGCTTGAACCTGCACAGCATGGCTTTACGAAAAGAGGGAACTTGAGTTTTTCTACAGCAGCTTTAACAAGTTCATCGTATTTTTTGCTGTTGTTTATATCACTTCTTGTAAGACATACATAAGGAACGATTGGAATTCCTGCTTCTTTCAATAAAATTTTTGTGATTTCTTTATCCATTGTCATAGCGCTCGGAAGTGTCTGGCATCCAACATAAGGAATACCGGCCATTTCAAAAAGTCCCTGTATGGTTCCGTCTTCTGAATAAGTTCCATGCATAACCGGAAACACAACATCGCACTCAATAGGTTTTCCCTTTGCATAAAATACTTTATTTTTTCCGCAGCATGGCATAATGGAAACAAGATTTTCTTCAACCTCATGAACTTTTAACACGCTTGAAGGATTTGCTTTTAATTCCTTTAACTGGTCATTGCTTTCAAGATACCACTTGCCATCCTTTGAAACTGAAATCAATGTTACCTTATGATTAGTGCTGATATTTCGTGCGATTGCTGAACAGCTCACAAGTGAAATTTCATGTTCACCGCTTTTTCCGCCATACATTAAAATTACATTCATTTTTTATACCCCATTTCTTCTAGTGCTTTTTTAGCTTCTGCAATTTCATCATATTTCATTACATAGTCTTTATATATAATCGAGTTTTCGTGACTTTTTCCCAAGAGTAAAACAATGTCGTTTTTTTCTGCTATAGAAAATGCGTATCGGATTGCTTTAGGTCTGTCTGGAATTATGAACAAATCTTTACCGTCAACTTTGCCTGCTTTTCTGGAACCTTTTGCAATCATTTCCAGAAGTTCTACGCTGTCTTCTCCGCGAGGATCTTCATCAGTTAAAATTACTGTATCACAATACTTTGCAGCAATTTCTCCCTGAATTGGTCTTTTAGTTAAATCCCTTTCGCCTCCGGAACCAAACAGGCAGATCATTTTACCTTTTGCCCTTTCCCGGACAGGAGGGAAAATTGTCTGGAACGATGAAGGAGTGTGAGCATAATCGACAATAACTTCAAACGGCTGGTTTTGATTTATTACAGTCATGCGTCCTTTTACACTTTCAAGGCTCTGCATTCCGTCAATTATTTTTTCTAATGAAAGATTCTGTGTGTAAGAAATGGCGAGTAGGGCTGCACTTAAATTGAATGCATTAAAAGCGCCCGGAACATTTGCCTTGCATAAATATTTTTTTTCATCAAATAAAAAGTCGAAGGATAAACTGCTTGAAGAAGATTCAATTTTTTCTAAATACAAAATGTCTTTCTGTTCAAGAAATGAATTTCTGTAGGTTTCATTTTTTGTTGTAAAGCCGAATATTTTTTTTGTCGTACAGTCAGCAAAATATTTTGCAGCGTCATCATCAAGATTTACAATTCCGCACGAGTTTATTTTTGTTTCTTTCCCGCAAATAATTTTTGTGTGACTGTTTTCTTCGAGTGCCCTGAAAAGATTTGCTTTATCAAATTTATACTGTTCGTAGGTTTTGTGAAATTCCAGGTGCTCTAAAGTTACATTCATAAATATAGAGCAGTCAAAAAGTACATCTCCCAGACGGTTTGTTTTTTTACTGAGCCCGTGCGATGAACTTTCTACTACTGCGCATTGGCATCCGTTTTGAACCATTTCGTAAAGCTCTTTTTGAACTATAGGAGCTTCAGGTGTTGTCTGGTGTTCTGGGTTTGCAATTGCTTCTCCGCCAAGAGAATACTGCACGGTAGAAATGAATCCCGCTTTAATATTGTTCTTCATTAAAAGCTGCCAGATAAAAGCAACAGTAGAAGATTTTCCTTCAGTACCGGTAACTCCATAAACTATAAGCTTTTCAGATGGATTATCATAAAAGCAACTGGAAACGGGACTCATTGCAAATCGTGAAGAATTTACTTTTATAAAGCAGCATTCACTTTTGGTTTCGTTTATTGCATTCTGTATCTGCTCTTTTTCTTCAGAAGAGAAACTGCCTTCGAATACAACTGCAGCTGCACCGTTTTTTATTGCAGAAGAAATGAATTTATTTCCTGTTGTATGAGTTCCTGGCAAGGCAAAAAATAAGGCTCCTTCAGTAACCTGGCGGGAGTCAAAAACTAATGAATTGATTTTTGTTTCGTATATTTTTCCTTTTTCGTTTGCTAAGCATTCAGTTTCACCGTTACAGGAAACAAGAGTATGCTCAAAACAATTCTTAAGCTGTCCAAGCGTTTTTATCATGTTTTAATTTTACCTTTATTGTAAGGAATATTCAATTAAGTACATCATTCTGTTACTGAAAGCGGCTGCTCTGTAACATTATAGTAATACCTCTCGACCTCCTGTCAATTCAAGTGTTAATATAGATTCTGTAAATGATGAATGGAGGGGCGAGATGTTTGAAGTCAGAGTTGAAGCTCAATTTTCTGCGGCTCATTTTTTAAGGGATTATAACGGTAAATGTGAAAATCTCCACGGACATAATTATAAAGTTTATGCGCATGTAAAAGGAAATAAATTAAATGAAGGCGGAATGCTTTTAGATTTTGCAAAGTTGAAAAATATTCTTCGCTCAGTCTGTAAATCCTTAGACCATACCAATTTAAATGATTTGGATTATTTTGATCAGAACCCAAGTGCCGAGCGCATTGCAGTTTATATTTTTACAAAAATAAAAGAAGAACTTGGTGTAATTGAAAACGGCGCAAAACTTTATGCTGTTGATGTTTTCGAAACCGACACAAGCCGCGCAAGATACTGTGAAGAGTAAATTGTAAGCTGCGGTAGTTGTGTGAATAGTAATCGCGGTGGCTGGGTAGGTGAAGCTTGCCACTACCTGAATTGGTATAGAAGTATATAGTGAAACAAGTGGTGGAGGGCGTTGCCCCGATGAAGTCAACCACCACATACAGTGTAAAAACTTGAATGTCGAGTTTAGATTAGTAAGTGATTTCAAAATGTTGTAGCGCGAAGAAAAGCCTTTTGGGGGAACAACAACCACTACTTGCGAAGCGTGGTTTTCTTTCCCCCAAGCCCCTAATCTTTCTCGCACGCTTTAAATGGCGATGCTATGATTTGATGCTTTGTCAGGTGGTTTCGACACGCTCAACCACCACATTTCTTCGCCAACCACTACATTTTTGTGTGTTAGTTTCTGCCAGGCCGCTATCTCACCGGAATATTCTGTTCTGTCAGTTCTTTTTTTATTCTTCCAATTGTATAGTCGCCGGAGTGAACCATGCTTGCAATTAACGCAGCATCAGCTTTTCCTTCAGTTAAAACTTTTGCAAGGTGTTCTGTTTTTCCGCCGCCGCCAGAAGCTATTACAGGAACAGAAACATTTTCGCTTATCATTTTTGTTAGTGTAAGTTCATAACCGTCGCGGGTTCCGTCTGCATCGATTGAGTTTAAAACAATTTCGCCTGCGCCAAGATCAACAGCTTCTTTTGCCCACTGCAGTGCATCTTTGTCGGTTGCAACTCTTCCGCCGTTTATAAAAACTCTGTAACCGCTTGGCATAGAATCATCTTTTGCAGCATCCATTCCTAAAACGATACACTGGTTACCAAAAATTCTTGCTCCCGTTTTAATCAGTTCAGGATTTTTTACTGCCTGTGAATTTAATGAAACTTTTTCTGCTCCGGAAAGAATTGTAGAGCGAATGTCATCTATGCTGCCGATTCCACCGCCAACACAGAACGGGATAAAAATCTGGCTTGCAACGCGTGAGATTAAATCAAGGATTGGTCCACGGTCACGGGCACTTGCCATAATGTCATAAAAGACTAATTCATCAACTCCCTGCTCATAATACTTTTTTGCCATTTCAACAGGGTCGCCTATATCAATGTTGTTCTTAAATTTTATTCCTTTTGTAGTTCGTCCATCCTTTACATCAAGACAAACAATAATTCTTTTCTTTAACATATTTTATCCCTAAAGTGAAATAAAGTTTTTCAAAATCTGCATTCCTTTTTCGCCGCTTTTTTCCGGGTGAAACTGGAACACTGTTATATTGTCTTTTTCTACAACAGCCGGAACTTTGTAGTTATAGTCTGAGTATGCCTTAACAATTGTTTCATCATCAGGAACAATTACGTAAGAGTGAACAAAATAAAAACTGTCGCCGCTACAAATTCCTTTCAGATATTTTGAAGAGCCGTTTATAATCTGTATATCATTCCAGCCCATGTGAGGTATTTTTATATTTGAAGTGTCTTTAATTAAATTCTTAAAGTGTCTGATTTTTCCTTTTAAAAGTCCAAGACATTCCGTGTCGCCTTCTTCGCTGTAGTCAAAAACTATCTGTGAGCCTAAACAAATTCCTGCAAGTGGTTTTCCGCTTTGAGCATAAGCCTTTAGAAATGAATCGAAGCCTGTTTTCTTTAACTGCTCCATTGCATAGAAAGCGTCTCCAACTCCCGGGAAAATAATTTTATCTGCGTCCTCAAGTTCCTTAGGGTTGCCGGAAATTTTGTACTGTGCGTTTAAGCTTAAGAGTGCCCGCTCAACACTTTTTATGTTTCCTGCATTGTAATCAACTATACCAATCATGCGTGAAAGTATATCAGTTTTAGTTTATCTTGAATATAAGGCTGAATGCCGAGTTTCAAAAACTTACAATCAAACTCGACCTTACAACCTTTAGGCTGACACTTTTTCAAACATTTTAAAAAATATCCTTAAATGCGTGCTATTTTAATAATTAAAAATGTGATATAATGAGATTATATTATGGAAAAAATAATTGAATCAAAAGAAAATAAAATAGAATATACTGAAGTAAATATAAATGAATTTTTCGACGGAGAAAGTGATCCTTCTGCACAACAGGATGACGGTCAGATTGTAATTTTCACTGAACATCAAAAGCAGCTTGTAGAAATGTTGCTGGAGAATCTGCAGAAACTGGCTCCTGAAAAATATAGTGTAATAAAAAACCGCATTTCTAATCTTGAGTCACTTGCTAAATCTATTTCTTTTTTCCCTTCTTTGCTGGAAAGAATTAATACAACTTCATCGGTGCGAACTCCAGACTCTCTCGTTGAAAACTTAATTTCATATCAGCATGACGGTGATGCAGTTTTACACATGCCTTCAAAAGCAACTTTAGGTAAAGGATTTTTAGTTTCTAAAATACACACTTTTTATTCAATGTCTAAGCTCGCAAAAAATAATGCAAATATGAGTGAGTCTTTGGTTAAAGAGTATACAGATGAAACAGTTTCCATGATGTTTACCCTTATGGCAGAGGATGTTTATATGAACTTAATTCATGATTCTACTTTGCCAATGAATTTAAGAAGACAGCTTGCAAACTCACTCATCATTCTTTGGGAACACAGGACTGACCAGACAATGACTGATATTGCTCCCGTTTTACAGACCGTATGGCAGGCACGAAGAACTTTGGCCCCTGCATTCGGTACAATGATGGGAACCAGTGAACTTTTACTGGTAAGCATCCAAATGGATTCTGACTGGCGTGAGTTCTTAAAGCAGAAGCTTGAGATTCCGGAAGTTTCACAGGCAATGGAGGAGTTTTTGTTTGGTCTTTCACATGAACAGATTTCCCGCTTAAGAAACATTTTGAAAAACCAGGGCGTTAAATCCATTGGTCGTGATGAAGTAAGCAAGTATTTGGGCGAGCGCGTAAAGACAGATGTCAGTTTGGACTACAGGGACTTCTATCTTCTGTATACAGTCCGCCGCGATAATGCCCGTGCCCGAAAAAGATTCAAGATGGACGGCCCTAAAAACACACTGGAAGATTTCTTCATCCGCTTTGTTTTAGAGCAGAATGAACTCAAGCAGATAAATGACTCTTTCGCTAAATCAGGTGAAAATTAGTTTTGTCCCAGAAGCATTTGACTTATGAAACCTGCTGAAATCACTATATGTAGCGTAATTTTTTAGAAAAAATATGAATTGACCACTATGAGTGAAATCGGTAAAATGTGTTCGTTGTAAATGAAACTCTAACAATGATTAAATACATTAATCCAACAAATAATTTTTTTTAAGGGGTAAGAATAATGCCGTATTCTGAACCAACTAATCTTGCAGTGGTAGCTTGTCCGGGTGGAGAAGCATTTGCTAATGAAGTAATCACACATCTTCGCCATATGTATAAGCACAGATTCTCTTTGAAGAGTGATGTTATTGCTAAGCGCTATGGAATTGAACGTGATGAAGTTATCAGACAGATGAATCTTGATAACGATATCATTACAGCTGATTTGTGTGTAAGAGGTTCTACAGATAAATACAGACCTCCAGTATTTAAAGTAAATACACGCTTTACATATTTTGCTAACGGTGAGTTTAAAGCTGAACTTTTAGACTGTATCCGCGGTAAAGATGTTTATATTTTCCAGGATGTTGAAAATCATTGTCCAATTGCAATGAATGATGGAAAAAACGTTTTAACACTTTCTGTAAATGATCATGTTATGAGTTTGCTTGTTACAATTGATGCAGTAAGACAGGCTGGTGCAAGACAGATTACTTTGGTATTGCCGGTTTATCCATATAGCCGACAGCACAAAAAGAAGAGCAGAGAAGGTTTAACAGCTGCTTTGCTCGGACACATTTATGAAAGCATGGAAGTAAGAAGAATCATTACTTTGGATTTACACTCACGCGAAATTGTAAATGCTTTCGGTCATACACATTGTGAAAATTTACACGCTTCTTATCAGATTATCAGGGAGCTTTCAAAAGTTGTTGATTTAACTAAAGAAGATTTAGTTGTTGTAAGCCCGGATACAGGTGCAATTGACAGAAATAAATTCTACGCAACAGGATTAAAGAAGCCTTTAGCAATGATTTATAAAGAAAGAGATTATTCTGTTGTAACTCAGGATGCTAAAAATACAAACATCAAGAGCATTAAGCTTTTGGGTGATGTAAAAGGTAAGGTTGCTTTCCTTGCTGATGATATGCTTGGAACCGGCGGTACTTTACTTAAGGCAATGGCTTTCCTTCATGAACAGGGAGCTACAAAAGTTATTGCTGCAATCAGTTTGCCATTCTTTACCGGAAATGCAATTGAACTTTTCGATGAAGCATACAGCAAAGGTTTATTCTACAGAATCATTGGAACAAATGCCGTATATCACGAAGAGCTGTTGAAGCGCGAATGGTATATCAGTACAAATGTTTCCGGTCTTTTCGCAAATGTTATTACAAGACTTCATCACGAGCAGTCTCTTGGTGAGCTTTTGGATAACAGAACTATCATTGATAAAATGATTAAAGCAAGTTCTTCTGATTCAGACAAAGCTGAAAAGAAAGAAGAAAACGCTTAAGCTGTAAAATAAAATATGCAGAAAGCACAGACAATTCTTTCCGCTGATATAGGAACCTCTTCCTTGAAGGCAGCTTATATAAGTGAAGAAGGTTTTGTTTATGCTTTTTGCAG
>JAEELR010000068.1 GCA_016282835.1 Treponema sp.
AACACGAAAAAACTTTTATGGGAGCAGTACGCATAGCCTTATTTGACGACAAGCAGCAAAGAGATGAAGTTGCAAAAGCAATACAAAAAAATCATATAAAAAAGATTTTAATATTAGGTACAAGCGAAAAAATGATTTCAAAAATCTGCTCGCGACTCCAGCTGCCGCCACCTGAAAAAATAATAAAAATAGAAGATATTGCAAGCCGTGAAGAAATTGAAAAAGCAATTCTTTCAAGACAAATCGAAGGAAAACATATAATTCCTGTCCCTGCAATTGAAGTAAAAAAATCCTATTCACAAATCTTTTATAAATCCATAAAAGAAATAATCAGTAACGGGCAGAAAAAACTTTTTAATTTCAATAAATCCAAAACAACCATGGCTGAAAAATCAATTGTAACACCTGAGTTCAGCAAAAAAGGCCGGATTGAAATAAGTGAAGCCGCTCTAAGTCAGATGGCACTTCATTGTGTAAGTGAGTTCAGTGAAAACATCAGAGTAAAAAAGCTTTCAATTAGAACTGACTCCCAGGGTTACAGATTAGTTATAACTATTGACGTTCCATTTGGAAGACAGCTCACAGGTGAAATACACAATCTCCAGCAATATATAATTGAAAATATAGAAAAATACACAGGAATTTTAATAGAAGAAGTAAGTATCATAATTGATAAAATTACTGTAGAAAAAAAACTGAAATAATTTACGACTCTTTTTTTACGTCAGTCTTTTTAGCTTTAGATTTCTTCGGGTTCTTTTTAAAATCTCTCTTTTTTCGGGAATTAAATTTAATGCCTGATTCTTCCAGTATTCTCTTTACTGCAAAATCCAGTTCAACGCGCGGAGGATTCATTGGAAGAATAAAATTCCTGCAGCTTGCCCAGGTAGTTTTATAAATATCTGAAATCTGTTCAGAAGACAAATTAACTTTTGAAAAATCATTTATACTAAATACAAAATCTTTGATAATAAAATATAATTTTTCACCAAGCCTGCAGCCAGGATTTTTTGAAACGAAATCATCCAGTGCAGAAAGATTTTTTAAATATGAATCACAAAACTTTCTATTATTCAAAATCATATCTGTTGCAGAAGGCTGTAAATAAATATATAAATCCAAATCAAGCGCAAGTTCAACAATCTCTCTTGAATTTTTTGTATTAAAAATCTTCAGGAGCTCTTCAGTTAATCTTGAAGGAGAAACAGGCGAAAGTAAAATAGCAGAATGTTTTATTTTCTTTTTCAACGAATGTGGAAGCTTTGATTTTGTCGTAACGCTATATTTAATTGCACGAATCATTCTTACAGGGTCATCAACAAAAATTTTATCCAGTTCAATAATAGGCCTTACAATATGTTTTTTAATATCATTAAAGCCGCCAACATAATCAATTATCTGTTCATTAAGAGGATTATAATAAAGTGCATTCAAAGTAAAATCGCGGCGCTGAACATCTTCTTCAATTGTACCAAAAGAATTTCCAACAGAGCCGTCAATAAGGGAACGGAATGTACTGGTCTCAAATATTTTATCATCAAAAAAAATATGAACTAATCTGAAGCGCTTTCCAATTATTCGTGAGTTTTTAAAAATGCGTTTAAGTTTAGCTGGAGTCGCATCTGTTACAATATCAAAATCCTTAGGCTTTCGTCCCAGAATTAAATCGCGGACAGCACCACCAACAATATAAGCTTCAAAGCCGGTTTCTTTTAATCGATTTATAACAAAAATTGCATCTCTATCAATTAGTTTTATATTTATCTTATGTTCTTGTTTCGTATAAATAACGGCCTTCTTTACCGGTCGTCCTTTTTTATCAGTACCATATCGAATTAACACAATGAAGCAATTCTAATATTCAAATAAAACAAGGTCAATAGAATATAGTTTTTTATTATATACTGCAGAGGCTTTACGGTGAGCTAATTATTTTTGTTTTGAATTTCTAAATCAGTAATTCTTCGCTCTTCAATCAACTCTTTATTTACAAGAGCAATTTTTTTATACAGATCAAAAAACTCGATTGGAGCTTTAACAGCTTCTTCTTTATCTGAATTGCTGTGGTTTTCATTTCCATCTTTGCGGAAATTTTTATTATCATATCTCCATTTATGTTCATCACTTGCAGTCCAGCCCGTAATTTCATCTTTTGCCAAAGTTTTTATTTTTGTAATTTTACAAATCTCGAACCACTTTGCATTAAAAAACTCTTCCATACAGAGCCTGAAGTTTTTATCACTGGATGGTAAATCTGCCGTAAAGGAATAATAATTTATAGCAGACGAATCATTTTCGTTTTCAAAATAAAATTCTGCCTGAGGATATTTATTCCTGAAGTCAGTAAAAGCTTTAGACTTAAAAAAAGAAGCTGCATCAAATTCACTGAAAATTTCATAGCTGTATTTACAGCCCCAGAGACTAGAACTTAAAGACTCTCTCTTTCGCATATTTGTTACAGGGAAAATATATGCATCTGTTATAAAAAGATTTGACGGCAAGACAGCATTTAATGAATCAACAAAAGTTTTTTCATCACACATTTCATACAAATAAACGGAAGCTGTTTCCTGCATTGAAGGAATACCTAAAGTCATTGCACAGGCAAACTCAAGGCGTGGCAAAGGATTAAAGCCGGTGGTAAATACAAAATCCAGTTTACTTCTAAGAATTGCCTTATGAAAAATTTCAACCTGAGAAAGATATGCAATATATTCTGCACCATTACTTCTTGTAAAATTAAAAACCACTCTGTACAAAATCGGGATATTACATTCTGGATGCTCCTTTACTGGAGAAAGAGGTTTTACTTTATACAAAGGAGAAACTTTATTTACCTGCTCAATTGAATGAACTTCAACTTTATTTTTTTCATTGCAAATTCCACAGCGATGATTACAGTCGTTTTCGCATCTTGCAGTCAAAGTATGTTCTATTGATTTCTGCCATTCCTTTTTATAGAAAGAAACTGAAGGTCCAAGACTTACATTCCACCACGGAAGCTTTTCTTCTAGAGACCAGTCTTTATAAATGTAGTCCAATACATTCCAGTCACATTCATCAAAGGCTTTTTGCCAGTAAGTCATGTTTTCTTTTAAATGATCATCCCAGGCATCAAAGCGGGCTCCTTTTTTATACGCCGATAAAATTACAGCACAGGCTCTTTCGTCTCCCCTGCTTAAAAGCCCTTCGAGAATTGTAGAACTTAAATTATGCTTACCGATTTTAAACTTTCCGCGGGGAAGATGTTCATAAATATAATCGTATTTTTTCTGAGCCTTTTCCAGAGAAAGCTGCTTTACCCACTGATAGGCTGTATGTGGTTTAGGTATAAAAATTCCAACATTTACATTTATCTGAATGCGCGTTCTGCTTTGTATTTCAAGTAAAAAATCAACTATACATTCTTCTTCAGTTTTTCCGTTTTCAGAATGTTCAAAATAATCGCCTACAGGAAGACCAAGCATAAAATAAAACTTTGCAATGCTCCACCCGCGCGCTTTTGCTTCTTTAATAATTGATTCAAGATGCTGTGCATAAACTTCTTTGTTCAAACTTAACTGCCACAATTCATCCGGAGTTTCTACGGCAAAGGTCAAACCGCTTTTTCTAACTGTAGAAAGTTTTTCGAGAATGTCCAGGGACATAGAGTTTACTTTTAGTGACGGAAGCTGAAATGAAACATTTAAGCCTTTATACCTTTCATTTAATAAATCAAGTAGACCAGCAACATCCGGGAAATCTGCACTGCTTAAAGAGTTTAAACTTACTTCCCTGTAACCGGCATCAAATACAAGATGATCTATTTCATCAATAATTAAATTCAAATTTTTTATTCTTGTAGGCCTGTAGTAAATTCCTGCATGACAGAATCGGCAGCCATTCGGACAGCCTCGCATAATTTCTACAACGCCATGATCCTGAACAGGCTTAGAATTTGATAAAGGAAAATAATCTGGCACTGAAGGCACTAAACCAAAATCTGCCTGAACTGCCCTGTAACTAATTTTACTTCCCTGATTTTTAGTCCACATAAAAGGCTTTGATTCAATCAGTTTGAGCATTTCGCTTCTGCCGGCATTTTTTTGCTTTAAAAAAGAAAGTTCATTAATCAGTGTAAAAAGCCCGTCTTCTGCTTCACCAATAAAAACTGCATCGAAAAAATCTCCCAGAGGCGCAGGATTAGTAACTCCACAGCCACCAGCAATTACTATAGGAGAAGAAGAGCCGCGTTTAGAAGCTTCCATTTCTATTCCGCCAAGTTCAAGCATTGCTAAAACTTCAGTGATGCCCAGTTCATAACCAATAGAAAATGAAAGCAAATCAAGATCATTTAATGGCATTCCTGTTTCAAGCGTATACAAAGGAACTTTTTCATCCCGCAAAAGCTTTTCAAAATCGCAGTCAGGTGCATAAACTCTTTCGCATCTAATATCATCATATGAATTAAGGCCGTTATAAATTATTTTTACAGCAAGATTTGACTGGGCAATTTCATATAAATCGGGAAACGCAATAGCTACATTGTAATATTTTTTTTCACAATGAGGCTTTACAGTTATTCCATACTCTCCTCCAATATATCGCGAGGGAGACTGAACCAGATTTAATTTATTTCCAAAAACTTCTAATGGCTTTATAAGATTCATAGGCTGCTTAGAATTCTAATCTTCTGGTATAGACACTCATTACAAGACCAATTGCAATCATATTAGTTAAAAGAGAGGAACCACCATAAGATAAAAATGGAAGAGGAATACCGGTACACGGCATAATTCCCATTACCATTCCTATATTAATTAAAAAGTGGAAAAACATCATTGCAAAAATTCCCCCTATTATATAATAGCCATAAACATTTTTAGTAACTCTCATTGCAAATATCATTCTACTGAAAATAGCAAAAAACAAAATAAATAAAATGATTCCGCCGACAAAGCCAGTTTCTTCGGCATAAATACTAAAAATAAAGTCAGTACTTTGCTCAGGTAAAAAGCGCTTGTGACTTTGAGAACCTTTCATATATCCGCGGCCCTTAAAAGTTCCTGAACCAATAGCAATTTTTGACTGTCTGATATTCCAGCCGGAACCTAAAGGATCACTTGAAGGATCAATGAAAATAATCAAGCGTTTAATCTGATATTCCTTCATAACTTTTCTTGCACAATAAGAACCAAACAGAGAAACAGCAAGAATACCAAAAACTAATGCAATCCAGTAAAAATATTTTTTCTTAAACAGCAGCTTTCCAATAACGCCTAAAGTTGAAACCAAAAGAAAAGACACAATTAAAATAAATAAAACTTTTTTATTTGTAAGCACGTGAATAAAGGGAACAGTTTTGTTTAAAATCTGTGTTTCATACACAGGAAGTACAGTGTATACAGAAGTAATAATTCCAACAATTAAAAGAATAGAAAGATATTTTTTTGAAAGGCCGCCTAAATATCCCATAATGAAAAATATTGGAAGAAAAACAATTGAACTTCCGAAATCAGGCTGAATCAAAATCAAGCCCATTGGAACTAATAAAATTAAAAGTGAAAGCAAAAATCTTTTTATAGGTGAATACAGCTTTGAAGTATCTAAGAATCGGGCAAAAAATAAAATATAAATCAACTTGGCAAATTCTGACGGCTGAAATGAAAGAGGTCCAATTCTAATCCAGCTTTTTGAATTGTTTACGACATAACCAAATAATCTGGTGTACAAAAGAACAACACAAATAATTATATAAAGAATAAAGGCATATCTGTAAATTTTTCTGAAATCAAAATAAGACGCAACAAGTAAAAATACAAGACTAATTCCTGCCCAAATAATCTGTTTTATATATTCCGTACGAACCTTTGCTACAAGAACACCATCAGAATTAATTGCAGCTGAGTAAATGAAAGTTATACCAATTGAAACTAAGACTGTTACACAAAATAAAAGCAAAAAATCAATATGTGAAAATACTTTTGTTTTCATTCCTGTCTTCCTTCCTGTTTTACAAGGTATCTAAATCCCAAAGTATCAATTGCTTCATCAAAAGTCTGGTCATTAAAAATTCCCTGTATGATGATGTTAGTTGCATAAGGAGCCCACCATTCCCAGTCATTTACAGCTTCAACTAAAGTTACAACAACTACCTGTTCTTCTGGGGGCGCATCATAAGGTGCATAGGCAACCATCCAGGAGTGCCAGTGATTTTTTTCAACACCATTAACCTCTGCAGTTCCTGTCTTACCGGCAATTTTTACAGATTTATTGTTCATTGGATAAATTGCAGTACCATCAGTTATTGTGTAGCGCAAATCTTCCTGAACCTGCTTCCATACACTCTCAGGGATATTTGATTTATGCAGAACTTCATTTTTATATTCTTTAATGACTTCATTATTTGTAGGGTCCCTGATTTCTTTTAAAAAATGAGGCTTATAGATTTTTCCACTGTTACAAACCATTGCCATCATATTCGCAACATGTAAAGGAGTGGCTGTCATGTATCCCTGGCCGATAGAAATATTCATAGTATCTCCATCAAGCCACTTTTCATGATACTTTCTTTCCTTCCACATAGGATCAGGAACGAAGCCTTTGTTTTCAAGATCAATATCGATATTTAAGGCCTGCCCAAATCCAAATTCCTGAGCATAAGAAACAATTTTTTCAACACCCAGATAATCTCTTCCGACAAGCCAGTAATAAACGTCACAAGACTGGGCTAATCCGTTTTTCAAATCAAGCCAGCCGTGTCCTGGAGCTTTTTTATGGCAGTTAAAAGTTCTTCCTCCATGAAGCAAAAAGCCCTTGCATTCCATTTTTTTTACGGGAGAAACAACATTTTCATTCAGGATTGCAGCAGTCATAACAGTTTTAAATGTAGAAGCAGGAGGATAAGCTGATCTTACGGCTCTGTTCCACATAGGCTTAAATTCATTTTTTTCAAGCTGTGCATAAGCGTTTGCGGCATCATCACTTGAGAATATATTCGGGTCAAAATATGGATAAGATACCATTGATAAAATTTCACCGGATGCAGGTTTTAAAACAATGGCAGCACCAACTCTTTCGCCCAAAGCTTTTTCTGTTAACCTTTGGATTGAAGTATCAATTGTAAGAACAAGATTTTTTCCGCTTTCAGGAGGTTCAATTTTAATCTGATTTGCTAAAACTTTTCCGTGAGCATCAACCGTTCTATATTCACGACCATTTTCACCCTGCAAATATTCATCATAATATTTTTCAATTCCCTGTTTACCTACAACAGAGTTTTTATTGTACCGGCCTTTATTATAATTCTGCTTGAACTCATCATCCGTAATATTTCCGACATAACCAAGAATGTGGCTTATTGAACCAGTCTCAACATAATTTCTTATAGGCTTATTCTTCCAGGAAATGCCAGGCAGCTCCGTAATGTTTTCAGCAATATTTGAAATCTTGGAAAAGCTGACATTCGATTTTAATTCAATATTTATAAACTGATTCCTGATTTTTTCAGGTACTTTTTTATCAATTTCCTCTTTTGAAATCTCAAGGAATGAAGCAAGCTTTGAAGAAACAGTATCATAATAACCTGCAGGAATTTCTCCAGGATTCATTTCAACGGCAAAAGAATCAACATTAATAACTAAGGGATTATTTGCATTTCTGTCAAAAATTTCTCCGCGCTGGGCAGCAATTACAGTCTCGTTTCTGGAAATTTTTTCTGACTGATTTAAATATACTGTTCCCTGGGAAATTTGCATTGAATACAATCTGATAAAGTAAACAATGAAAACAAAAAAAAGAATTATTGATAAAAGAATTAGTTTTGAGTTTTTTTCTATATCACTGTCATCTAAAACTGAAGATTTATTTTCAAGCATTCTTAACCTGCTCCGGATATAAAACTAAGGTCTTTTTGAAGAGTCTTAAGAACATAAAAACAAAAGGTGCTAATACTGTATTAAAAATTAATTCAACTAAAAATGTTAATGTAAACGGATTATAGGCAACAATTGAATTCGGATAAAAAATTGATATTAAAAAAATCAAAAGTGCCTTAAATAAAGTTGCTAAAAAGCCTAAAAGCATAGGAACAAAAAAGCCGTCAACATTTAGAGTCTTATTAAAAAATCCGGTTAAATATCCAATTACAGTTCTAAGCAGACAGTTAAAACCAAAAGGAGCCATTGTTAAAAAATCCAGAAATACACCGGAAATAAAACCTGTCGTTTCACCATACAGTTTTCCGTTATAGGTAGAAAAGAACAAAACACAAAGTAATGAAAGATCAGGTATAGCCGGAAGAAAAGTAATATTAGAAAGCAAGGAACTTTCTATGAGTGTTGAACAAAATAAAACAAAAGTACTACCTAAAAAAAAATTTACCATTATTTCACCTGCCCTGGCTGATTCTGTTCATTTTGATCTATTACAAAAACAATTTCTAATTTTGAAAAATCAACAAAAGGATCGACTTCTATATCAAGAGAATTGTCATACACAAGCTCTTTAAGTTTAGAAATTCTTCCAATCGGAATATCTTTAGGATAATTATCATTTTCACCGCTGGAAATAATAATGTCTCCCACATGAAGTGATGAAATTAACTGCTTTCGAACATATTTCATTTGAAGAGGAATATTTTCGTCGCCCTTTCCACAGACTAAACCTATATCCCTTGTATTTTTTACTCTGGAAGAAATGTTAAAATTTGAATTAAATAAAGGCATTATTATACTTGATGAATAGCCTACAGTAATGATTTTTCCAACTACACAGACATTTCCATTTTGAATTGCAATAACAGGGAATCCTTTTTTTATTCCGTGTCTGGAACCTTTATTAATTGTTATTCCAGAATATAAATTATCAGGATCGCGGGCAATTATTTCAGCTGCAAAATTTTTGTAAATAAGACTTTCTCCAAAATTTAACTGCTGCCTTAAAAACTCATTTTCTTTTTTTATTTCAATATTATTTCTCTGCAGAAATTCATATTCTTTTAACTTCTCTGAAAGTTCTTCATAATCTTTGCGTAAGTTTTTTAATTCACCAATAGCTGTAAAAGCATCTTTAACTGACGATGTGACAGAATGAATTCCTTTTTGAGCATAGGACAAAATCGTAAAACCAACCTGCTTAAAATTTACGAGAAATCCACCGCTGGAAAAACTTAAGAATACAGCACTTAATAAAAAAAGAACAACAAATAAAAATTCAGAAACCTTAAATTTTACATGCCTTTTAACAGAATGCTCCATATAAAACTAACCGTTAACTATTTAAATTATCATATATAGAGCGGTTCGAAGACATATTCTTAAACAATTCAAATGCCTCAACAGCTCCTTTTGCTACACACTCTAATGGCTTTTCAACAAGTAAAACAGGAACACTTGTTTCTTTAGAAATCAATTTCTGCAAACCTTTCAGCATAGAGCCGCCACCTGTCATAACGATACCGTTCTCAATAATATCTGCACCGAGTTCAGGAGGAGTTCCACCCAGAGTCTTTTTAATTTCTTCAACAACTTTTGTAATTGGCTCTTTTAATGCTTCACGAACTTCTACAGAATCAACTTCAAGACTTCTTGGTAAGCCTGTAATTGCATCACGGCCCTTAATCTCCATCTTTTCAATATTCTTATCAGGCATTGCATTACCGATTGTTATCTTTAATAATTCTGCAGTTCTTTGTCCAATAATTAATCCGTGAGTATTTCTGATGTGCTTAACAATTGCTTCATCAAATGCATTTCCACCTACACGAATTGAACTTGTAATAACCATTCCACCAAGTGAGATTACAGAAACTTCAGTTGTTCCGCCGCCAATATCACAAACCATATGTCCTGCAGGAGCATCAATAGGAATTTCAGCACCGATTGCTGCAGCAAGACTTTCTTCAATTACAGCAACGTCTTTTGCTCCGGCTTTTAGTGCAGCTTCAACAACAGCTTTTCTTTCAACCTGAGTAATACCTGAAGGAATACCAATTTTCATTCTTATAGATTTAAAAATATGATGTTTAGGAATTACTTTCGAAATAAAATATTTAATCATTTTTTCTGTTGAATCACCATCAGAAATTACACCATCAGCTAAAGGTCTTACAGCAACAATTGTATTTGGACACTTATCAAGCATAAGGCGTGCATCTTCACCTACGGCAATAACTTTACCAGTACCTTTTTCAAACGCTACAACAGAAGGCTCATCTATAACCTTGCCTTTTCCTCTAACAAAGATCAGTGTATTACAAGTACCTAAATCAATTCCGATATCTGTTGTAAATTTGTCAATTAAACTCATTTTATTCTCCTGCTTTTATTTTTCTGCCAGTTTCTTAATTGCACCCTGGTAATTTCTATCAATTTTCAAGCATTGCCTCCAAAGCGCTCTGGCTTTTACAGCATCGCCTCTTTCTTCATATATTACACCAAGTCCATAGTATGCGTCAGTATAATTTTTATTTTTTTCAAGAATTGAATTAAATTCTTTTTCCGCTGAATCATATTCCTTTTCTGTTAAATAGATTTGAGCGAGCAGTTTTTTTGCACTCAGCAAGATATCTTCATCTTCACTGCATTCATTAACACGGAATAAATACTGTTTAGCTACTGAATATATATTCTGGACATAATATAATTTAGCGATTAAAAGTAAAAGTGAATCTGAATTGCGGGTAAGTAAGGCTTCTGTACAGGATTTTAAACTTAAATCGTACATACCAAGTTCATAATATGAAAAGCCCTTCAATAAATCTATATCGTTTGTTTTAAAGCCATTTTCTTCGGCAAGGTTTAAATACTTAATTACAAGATCATAGTAAAAATTATAGTTGGAAATTTTATTTTTATAATAATAAACTTTACCAAGCATGTATTGAATTTGTGGGAGAGCTTTATTATTGCAGTTAGATAAGGCAACCCTTAAATTAAAAATGGAAGTATCTATGTACTCCATAACTTTTTCCTGATTTAATTCAGACTCAGACAAAAGAAATGCAGTATAGCCTTTAAACATTCTTGCTGCCGCATTGCAGGAATTTTTAGAAATGCTTTTATCGCATGCAGAATAAATATTTTTTAAAACTTCCTGGGATTCATCATATTTTTGTTCTTCGACAAGCTTATTATATTTGTCCCAGTTAGAATATAAATAATTTACGGAAGAATCACTGTAAACAAAACGATTAAGAATTTTTATGGTAAAAAAAGTTAACAGGAATACAACTAAAACACAAGCAAGAAAAATCAAAATACGAGGAAGTATAACATTTTTTCTTCTAACAATATTATCCCCAATATTCTTTGTTCTAATCATCATCCCCACCCAAAAAAATCAGAACTAAATATATAGAAAAAAGATATAAAGTAAGCCGGGTTCTGGTACACAAAGTGTATGGCCATCTATCTTCAATATCTGTTACCAGATATCTCCAGCGATTTACCCGCAGTCAATTACCGGAACTAAACTGCTGTCTAATCTTGCTCCTGATGAGGTTTGCTTATGCCATTGATGTTACCACCAACGCGGTGAGCTCTTACCTCACCTTTTCACCCTTACCCATTCGGGCGGTTATTTTCTGTAGCACTATCTGTATAATTTTAGGTTATGCCAAAAATTTGACAACTACTAAAATCATCCCGGTTATTATCCGGCATCATTTCCGGCGGAGCCCGGACTTTTCCTCACAGACTTATTTTATCATTAAAATAAACTGCGCGACCATTTATATCTTTAATTTACTAATTACTCCTCATAATTCATGTTTTTTGAATCAGAATTTTCATCGTTTTCTAAATCATTATCTTCAAATTCGTCTTCAAATAAATCATCATCATCAATATCTGTAAGACTTCCTGCATCTTCTGCTGAAAAGTACATAGAATCTGCATCTTCTGATTCTTCATAATAAAGAACACGGCTGCAATACGGGCAGAATAAAATTTTGTCGCCCTTGTGAACTTCATTTGCAAACTGAGCAGGTAAAATCATGTGACAGCCACAGCAAACATTTCCCTGAACTGCAACAATACCCTGTCTGTTTCTGCGGATAATTCTCTGAAATTTAATGATTGTTTCTGAATCAATACCTTCTGAGAATTTCTTTTCTTTTTTCTCTAAAGATTTTAATGTGTCATTATAAGAAGAAATTTCTTTTTCAAGGTTTTCTTTTGCTTCATTAACATCTTTTTCTGTAGATGAAATTAAAGCTTCTTCACTCTTTAAGATATCATCTAATTCAGAAAGTCTCTTTTCTTCTTTCTGTAATTCTTTTCTGATATTCTCTTCGTTCTTTTTAGCTTCATTAATCTGTTTGTCAAGGATTTCATATTCACGGTGAGTAGTAATATCATCCATACCCTTCTCACCTTCTTCCCTTACTTTCTGAGCCTCTTTTAATGCAACTTTTAATTCTTCTACCTTTACTTTTTCTTCTTCGTATTCGGCATTTTTTTCTATATATTCTTTCTTAAAATGTTCAAGACTATCAGTACTACCTTCAAGAGTCATAGGAAGCTTTTCAACTTTCTCTTCAATCTCATATTTTTCAGCTAAAACATCCTGTAGATTTTTTAGTTTTTCTAATTCATCTGACATCTGCATTTCAATTAACCTCATTTAATTTCTTCTATATCTAGTGTGAAAATATACACAATTTATAACGTTCTGTCCACATTAAGAATCTATATAATCTTTAAGACCAGACGCCCTTCGAGGATGTCTTAAACGTCTCAAAGCTTTTGCTTCAATCTGTCTGATTCTTTCTCTTGTAACGTTAAAGTATAAACCAACCTCTTCCAGTGTTAAAGAATATCCGTCATCAAGACCGAAACGCATCTTAAGGACTTCCTGTTCTCTTGGTGGCAGGGTACTTAAAGTTGCACGAAGCTGTTCCTGAAGTAAAGTATAAGCTGTCTGATTTGCTGGATTTTCTACTTCTTTATCTTCAATGAAATCTCCTAATGAGCTGTCCTCTTCTTCACCGATAGGAGTTTCCAGAGAAATTGGTTCACGGGCAACATTTTTAACCTGTTTAACACGGGCTACAGGCCATGAAAGCTGTGCTGCAATTTCTTCATCTGTAGGCTCTCTTCCAAGTTTCTGAACAAGCTGACGGCTTTCACGAACAACTTTATTAATCTGTTCAATCATATGTACAGGAACACGAATAGTTCTTGCCTGATCACTTATAGAACGGGTAATTGCCTGACGAATCCACCATGTAGCATAGGTAGAGAATTTGTATCCTTTTCTATATTCAAATTTTTCAACAGCTTTAATTAAACCGATATTACCTTCCTGAATTAAATCGAAAAGCTGAAGGCCACGGTTTGTATATTTTTTAGCAATAGAAACAACGAGACGAAGGTTTGCATTTATAAGTTTATTCTTTGCTTCTTCAAGCCTAACGCGACCGTCTTCGATTTCTTTCTTCATTCCTATGATTTCTTCAACTGAATTTTCAAAATCAAATTCTATTTCACGAAGTTTTCGGTCTATTTTCTGAATATCAGTGTAATCAGTTCTAATTTCATCTGCTGTCATGCCAAGTTCTTTTTCCAACTTTGCAGCTTCGGTTCTTATGGCAAGCTTTCTACCAATACTTCTTAAGCCAACAGCATCTGAAATGCGAAGCTTTTTCATACGTTTTTCCTGCATCAACCTGTATTCATCAATTTTAGTTGAAGTATCGATAAACATACTGCTGAACAAATCAATTTCTTCTATTTGAATATCAACTTTAAGAATACTTTTTCTGATTTGATTTCTTAATTTAACAAGACGCTCATCATTAAAAATATTCATTGAAGGATCTTCTGTATGAAGCTGCTTTTTAAGATTCATGTATTCGTTCATAGGTTCGCGAATAACTTTTACGCAATCTAAATAACAGCTGCGGAGTCTTCTTCTTTCAGCCATTTCCTCATTAATTTCTTTTCTTGCTTTTCCAGGTTCATGAGGATCTATTCTCTTAAAAATTTTGTGACAAATCAAATAAAACTGAGGAATTATCATTCCTGAATTTTTGATTACATTTTTAATAATATTCTGTCCGTCTTCCATTTGCTTAGAAAGAGTGACTTCATCCTGTGCAGAAAGAAGATTCTCTTTTCCGATTTCACGCAAATACAATCTAATAGGGTCATCTATACTACCACCCTTGTCATTTGCTATAAGACGCTGCTTATCTGTGTCATCAAGTTTATCTTCTTCTGAAATTACATTTTCATCATCGTCTTCATCAGAACCATCATCTTCATCATCATCAAAGGAATCTTCAACAACTTGTATTTTATTTTTTACCAGAAGCTGAAGAACATCTTCCATTTTTGGTGAATTAACAAAATCTACAGAGAGAATTTCTGTTATTTCATCCCAGGAAACAAACTGTTTAGGAATTGCATAATCCAGAAGTTTTTTGATTTTTGGATCTGCGAGCATTTCTTCTTCCGGAGTAAAATTTAAATCCTCAACAGAAAGATTATCATCTTTTTCACTAAACTCACTTTTCTTTTCTTTGTCTTTTGAACTTTTCTTTGATACTGTATCTTTTGCTGCTTTAGCTTCTTTTTTTGACTTGCTTTCTTTAGCTGTTGTTTTCTTTGCAGTTTCTTTTTTTGCAGAAACTTTCTTTGATTCTTTTTTTTCAGCTTTTACACTTACTTTTGAACTTTCAGTTGACTTCTTCATTACCGGTCCTTATTCTTTCGATTCTAGAGTCAAGTTCTATTTTCTGAGACAGAATTTCTAAAAGCATATCCTTATCTTCTTTAAGCGGGCTAGAACTTAATTTAGAAATAAGAGACTGAATTTCATTTCTCTTTCTTTCCAATTTATTAAGTTTCAAAAGCCTTATACTATCATTTACAGCTATATCGATATTCGATGTAAATTCTTCACTAAACTTTATTATTAGTCGTACAAAATTTTCATCATTTATCCTATTTAATATATTGCTTACTGAAAATACGTTTGCTTCAAGACACTCCTTCATTACAGAAAACAATTTTTTTGCATAAGGGTCTACCAGATCTTCAACAGTTATTTCTGAATTCATTTTTGAAAAGAACTTCTTATCTTCAGTGACCGCTGTCAGCACAGCTCTTAATTCAGCATTTAATACAACCTTTGGTAATGCTTCTCTACTATTTGTCTGATTTACATAAGTTTTATTCAACCGTTTATTCAGATTTGCTCTGTTGGTAAAATCTTTTCTAGCAGCCTCCTTATCTATGCCATACACCTGACACAACTTGTCAAGGCAAGCATCTTTCTGAACATCCGACTGAAGTGAATCCATATACAAAAAAAACTCTCTAGAGGCTTTATCTTTACCGTCAGGAGTTTCTTTTGGGTACAGTTCTAGCAGTTTAGATATTAGAAAATCATTGTCCATAATAGCTTTAGAGATTTCATTTGTCAAGTATTCAGGTCCATATTTAACCATAATTTCTGCAGGATCTTTTCCGCCCTGAAGCTTGATTATTTTTACAACAAGACCTTCTTTTCTGCACATATTTATGGCGCGCAGAGTTGCTTTCTGACCGGCACCATCTGAATCAAATGAAAGTAAAACGGTATCAACAAAAGGCTTTATAATTTTAATCTGTTCTTCTGTTAAAGCAGTCCCCAGTGGAGCTACGGCATACTCAATTCCGCACTGATGATAGGCAATACAATCCATATAACCTTCACAGAAAATAACTTTTTTCTCCTGCCGGATTGCCTGTTTTGCAAAATTAAACGCATACAGTGTATTACTTTTTTTATACTGGATTAAATCGCCTGAGTTTAAATATTTTGGAGACTTAGATTCATCGCCTCTCAAAAAGCGGCCGCCCATTGCAATTACATTCCCTTCCCTGTTAAAAATTGGAAACATTAAGCGGTCACAGAAAAATGATATATCCGGATATTTTTTACTGAAGAGCCCTGAGTTATTCAAAAAGTTTTCACTGAAATTTTTTGAAAGAAGAAATTTCTTGAGCCAGAATTTATCCTGCGGGCTGTACCCTAACTTAAACTTTTCTATAGTTTCTTTTGTAAGCCCTCGGTTTAAAATATAATCATAGGCAAATTTACCGGCTTCTGTTTCCGTTAAAAAATAATGATAGGAGGTTGCAACACGGGTATAAAGGCTTGTATATTCCTGCTTAAGTTTTGCATTTTCATCACGCTCGAAATTATTATCATTTTTAGAGGAATAATGTAATTCAACACCGGCTTTCTTTGCAAGAATTTCTACAGCTTCAGGGAATGAAACTTTTTCCATCTGCTTTACAAATTCAAAAGCACCGCCGCCAGCTCCACAGCCAAAACAATGAAACAGTCTCTTTGAAGGATTAACAGCAAACGAAGGAGTTTTTTCATTATGGAAAGGACAACAGCCCCACCAGGTATCACCTTTCTGCACAAGAGGTACATACTCGCCGACTATGCTTACGATATCAACGCGGTTATTAACTTCATCTATAGATTCCTGCGAAATAAAATTTGCCATCTGAAATTTTTAATCCTTTCGACTATAGAAATTTATATTTTCAGCTTCGCGATGTTCATCAAAATCTTTAGAAAAAGTATGAGAGCCTTTTTTACTGTCATTCAAAACAAAGTAATAGTAATTAGTTTTTGCAGGATAAATTGCAGCCTTAATAGCAACAAGCCCTGGATTAGAAATAGGTCCAGGAGGAAGCCCAGCCCATAAATAAGTATTGTACGGACTGTCTAATTTTAAATCCTTATAAGTTATTTTTTCAGGATGAGGTCTGCCCAAAATTTCTGTAATTATATATTCAACCGTTGCACAGGAATAAAGTCCGATATTATATCTTAAGCGGTTAGTAAAAACACTTGCGATTAACGGAGCTTCACTTTCAATGCGGTATTCTCTTTCAACAATGGATGCTAAAGTTAAATAGCTGTGTAATTTTTCAGGAGTCACTTCCAGATTAAATTCTTCAATCTTGGAAAAGAAATTTTTTACCATAAAAGAAACTACATCTTCAGCATTCATTCCCGGTGAAAAATAATATGTATCGGGAAATAAATAGCCTTCAAAGTTTTCAGCAGGAATATTAAACTGCTCAAGAAGAGATTCACTTTTTGTTGCTTCAATAAAATCAGTAAAAGAACAAATTCCAGCCTTCTCAAGAATTTGTGCGATTTTAGATTTTGTTAAACCTTCTGGAATTACAACTGAAATATATTCCTGCTGTCCCGATTGTAAAAGCATGTAAATTTCTTTTAAGGACATAGAACTGCTTACAGTATATAAACCGCTTTTTAGATTAAATTTCTGCGAGCGGTTAAATATATTGAATCTTGCAGCATAATACAAAACATCAGCATTTTTTATAACGCCGATATTCTGTAATTCCCTCGAGACAGATTTTAAAGATTCCCCGTCAGAAACTTTTACTTTATATGATACAGAGTCATCCTTATTTGAAACTGGAGAAATATAATAAACAAATAAGAAGCCGGCACCAGCAATCAGAATAAAAAAAATAGAAAAAAAACTTAATAAAAATTTCCCTGGAAAAGAATTATTCTTTTTCATAACTCAATTTCCTTTCCCTCCTGAGCCAAATAAACAGAAAGATTAGATTTTGAGTTATAAGTTTTATATAAGCGACCAGCTTCGAGGATAGAAAATAACTTTCTGTCATCATATGTTGGTTCATGGTGAAAGAAGTACAAATTCTTTACATTATACAGAGTTGCAAAATCAATGGCATTTCCAAAAGAACTGTGCCCCCAGTTTTCTTTTTCGATTGCTTCGAGATTTGTATATTGACTGTCTAAAACTAAAATGTCTGCATCTTTAAAAAACTGATTTTCAGGAAGTTTTATATCAAAATCCTTGAGTTGAAGTTCTGTATCAGTACAATAAATAAACTTCTTTCCATTCTCTACAAAAGAAAATGCATAAGAATCACCAGGATGCTTCATTTTATGAGAATTGATTTTAACTCCTTCAAGCTCAAATTCTTCGCCTTCATTCAGCAGATGAAAGGTAATCTGTTTTTTTACAGATTTCCAGCAGCCGTTTTCAGGAAAATATGGAAGTGAACTCTGCCTGCTTAAATACTTCTCGCCATCAGGGAAGTTTGAATAGATATGAATCTGTGTTTCAGGGTCATAGCTTTGTCCGAAAAAAGGAAAGCCTTGTAAATGATCCCAATGATAATGAGAAAGAAAAATATGATAAACTTTATTCTCTGGATGACGGCCATTTTGTGAATACGCCCTTAAACCTGAACCACAATCCAAAAGTACTTTGGTACCATTATTAAATTCAAGTTCAACACAAGCTGTATTTCCACCCACAGTTCCAAATACACTAGGAGGTAAAGAAGAAATAAAACGCATGCGAGATTCATCATCAACTAAATCTTTTGGAGTAATCTTAGATACAACAGAAATAATTTTTGCCTGAATCTGATCACTTGTTAACGGAGTAGGTAAAGAACCTCTAACACCCCAAAATCGTATTTGCACATACCCTCCAAAATTATATACATAAGATTATAATAAATTTTAATAAAGCTGACAATTAAATATAGAAAAAATGTAAAAATTCAGTTTTTGGCAAAAGAAGTCACTAAAAGCGAAATCTAAAGGTCTGATTTTAACTTTGAACTGATTATTGAAATTAAAAACTTATTCTGAAAAGTAAGGATTTATGATAGGAATAAAAAAAAAGTGTTAAAGATTATTCTTCAACACTCAAAGTTGGGGAGTGAAGGATTCGGACCTACGAAGGACGAGCCAACAGATTTACAGTCTGCCCCCTTTGACCACTCGGGAAACTCCCCAAAGGTTATAAAAACCAAAAAAGCCGCCACAGGGACTCGAACCTTGGACCCCGAGATTACAAATCACGTGCTCTACCAACTGAGCTATAGCGGCATAATGTCAACTAATTGACTGAACAAAATATACTAAATATAAAAATTATTGTCAATAGATATTATTAGATTTGTAAAAAAATTAAACTTCTTCGTTTTTATAAAGTTTTAGATATTTATTTTCAGTAATGAGCTTCCAGTTATAGTTTTCTTTAACATATAAACTGGCATAGGAAGCAAGATTCAAATACTTTTCCTGATTGCTTAAATAATCATTGCAAAGCTTTTCAATTAATTCACTTAAAATATTTGCCTCATTTGGCTTATACAAAAACCCTGTCTTTTCGTTCACGATTTTACACAAACCGCCGGTTGCATGTGCTACAGGAATTGTTCCGTAAATCTGTGCAATAAAATCTTCCAGTCCGCAAGGCTCGAAATAACTTGGATGCAATGAAAAATCTGCACTGGCAATGCAAAGTCTTGAAAGTTCCTTACTGTAACCGCGCAAATATACAACGGAACCATTAAAGTCTTTTGTAAGAAGTGAAAGTTTCTCTTCGATTTTTACATCACCCTGACCAAACAAAATAAACTTTGCAGGAATACTTTTTTCAAGAACGATTTTACAGGCATCGATTAAAACATCAAGGCCTTTTTGAACAACTACGCGCCCGTGAAAAACAAAGTAAACGCATTTTTCAGCAGAAGGATTTAAATGTCCAAAGGAAGTTAAATTTTCTTCTACAGAAATTGTCTCACTGTGTAGTCCCTGTTTATAGCAATACTTATTTAAAAGATATTCCCTGCATTTAAACTTGCCGTCAAAGTTTTTCTGTATAGGATTAAAGGCAAAGGGCAATGAAGATTTTTTAGTATCAGCAGGATCATATCGCGAATAATCAATTCCATTTGTTATGCCGTAAATTTTTACATTTCGCTCCCTGAACATTTCTGACAAACCATCAGTATCAACTTTTCCGGAAAGAATTTCATTTGCATATTCAGGAGAAACTGTTGTAAGCACTGAATCTTTTGCAGCTAATAAAAACGGTTCAACTTTTCTGTTGCAAATTCCTTCTGACAGAATTGAAGCAGGCAGTGCTGTGTAGTAGATTGCTTCGTCAACATTTGCAAAGCTGTGATGATAGCCGGGACCTGCATTATGAATTGTAACAAAGCATTTTGTTTTACTGAAAAAACTTTTTGCCTGTAAATCAATCTGCATTTTATAGTGCATATATGTAGGAACTAAAGCTGCTGTTGCATCCTGACAATGAATAATATCAGGAGCGTCTTCTTTTTTACACGTTTCACCATAGCAGACTACAGCTTTTTGAAATATTGTATTCAAGAAATTTACATCTTCATGGCCGTGACCGTGAATGTGATTTGCATTTTCAAGTTCATCTTCGCGGGTATAAGTATAGACACCTTTTTTTTCAGAAAATTTTTTGTGACCTATAAAAACAAAATCGACACCGTTCATTACGCCATGACTGTAAGCAAAGGACTGTACTGTCTGACTGATTTTAAATTTAACCGGTTCATGCCAGAGACAGGAATAATTTTTTACCAGAGATAAATCCGTGCATGCATAAAGAGGAATAAACAGGGTAACTTTATGACCTAATGAAACTAAAGATTCTGACAAAGAACATGCAACATTTTTAACACCGCCAGCTTCTGCGATGCCTGCATACTCTCTTGAAACAATCCATATATTCATAAATCACCCTTTCATAAAATCTGGACGCAGTTTTTCTGCTCCATTTAAATATACATTCTTTACGCTTAAATTTTCATCGCCATAAAAAGTAACCATTACACGAATGATTCTTGAAGGCATATTTTTTATCTGGGCTTCCTGAGTGCAAAATAAAGCAACTTTGGATACATCAATTATAATATTTCCCTTTCGTAAAGCTGTTGCAGCATTTATTTCGTTTAAATCAGAAGTCATGGAAAACTGAATTGAAACTAAATCCTGTGACTGAATATTGTTCATGGAAAAAATTTGATTTATCATCAGTGAAACATTTTTTATAATATCTTCACTTTCATTTTCGCAGCAAACAGCACCGCGAACTGCATAAAGTCTACCTTGCATTTTTTAAGCTCCATTATTTTCCAGAAATAAAGGTATTTAAAATCGTTGTAAAATCACCATTCTTACAAAGTTCATTAAGTTCAGGAGATTCTTTTAACAGTTTTGTAAACTCTTTCAGCTTCAGGATTTTTCTATCTTCTTCAAAAATTTTTGATGACTGTTCACTTGCTTTTTTTTCCAGCTGCAGATTTAATTCATTAGAAAACTTAAGCCAGTTATTTTTTGCAGTTTCATAAAGCTCAATATCAGGCATTGAGATTGCATTAAGTTCAATCTGAGAAATAGAAATTCCTTTAAAATCATTTGTATTATTTAGAATCACTTTTAATATTTCTGATTCGTCAATTACTTTTACAGTTTCAGGAATATTATGAGCTGAAAGAAATTCCTTTGATAAAATATAATCAGTAACTTTTTGAGTTGCTTTCTTTGCAATATTTTCTAAGTATTCGGTTAGTTCTTCATTATTTGAAACTTGAGATGTTTTTACCAGACTCAAAATTTTTTCAGGAGTAACTGCCATTGTAATAGAAAAATCCAGCTTATACGAAAAATCAATTTTATTTTCTGCATCTATAAAAGACTTATAAAAATCAGCACTCTCTAAAACGCCTTCCACTTTCTGACGGCTTTTATATGGAGAAAGGCTAAAAGTTTCTAATTTAACGTTTGTAGGTAAAAGTCTTTCCCATCTCCAGCAAAACTGTCCCGGAATAATCGGCTTTTCATAAATCCCGGAAGTTTTACTCTGCATGATTGCACAGTTACCGGGCTTAACATAAAACTGAATCCATCCTGCAAAAAATACACAAACAGCAAAGATTAAAATTATAATTAAATTAAAAAAAAATTTAGTAAGTTTCTTCATTTATACACCATCGCAAAAAATTACATTTTATATTATACTTTTTACCGGTATTTCTAACAAGGTATGATTGATATTGAAGATAAAAAAACAAGTCACTTAAACTTCTCTTTTCTATATAAACTCATTTCAAGAACAACAATTCTGCTTTTCTTATTTTTACTTTTCACTATCATTTTATACATAAGCGGAAACTTTCAGGACTTTAGCGATAAAAGCCAGATAATCATTATAAGAACCATAATTATAAACGCAATTCTATTATTTATATTTGCATTAATTACTTTAATACACTGCATTACGCTTTTAATTAAAACAAAAACTAAAAGATTCATTGTTTCAATACTAAAAAATATTTTATGTATAATTTTTAGTGTAATTGTTTACTTTGCATTTCACTTTTTAACATATTTTGCAAATGGTATTTAACTTATAAAAGGAATTTGATATGGACAGAATTAAAATTATTCCTGAATTAAAAAAAGTAAGTGAAATTTTTACAAACGCAGGCTTCGAGGTTTACCTTGTTGGAGGAGCTGTTCGTGATATTCTTTTAGGCAAAAAAAACCACGACTATGATTTAACAACAAACGCAACTCCTGAGCAGGTAATGAAGTTATTTAAAAAAGTTATTCCAACAGGTATTGCTCACGGAACTGTAACAATTCATATTTTTGGACTAGAACTTGAAACTACAACATTCAGGACAGAAGGAAAATATTCTGACGGAAGACATCCTGATAAAGTCATATACGCAAATTCAATAGAAGAAGATCTTTCCAGAAGAGACTTTACAATGAACGCAATTGCTGCTGAACTGAAAAGCGGTAAAATTGTAGATCCCTTTAACGGCAAGGCAGATATTAAAAATAAAACCATAAGGGCTGTAGGAAACGCCTTTGAAAGATTCAATGAAGATGGTTTAAGACCTGTAAGAGCGCTGCGTTTTGCAAGCCAGTTAAACTTTTCTATTGAAGAAGAAACTTTTAAGGCTATAATCAATCCGCAAATTCTTGCAAGAACAAAAAGTGTAAGTGTAGAAAGATTCCGCGATGAATTTTGTAAAGTGCTGCAATCTGAAAAACCAAGTGTGGGATTAAAGCTTATGGAAAAGACGGGAATACTTTCTATGTTTATTCCAGAATTTGATAACTGCAGAAACTGTATTCAAAAAGATTCCAGAGGTTTCCATGAATTTGATGTTGCAGACCATTTACTCTATGCCTGCGACGGTGCACCAAAAGAAAATTTAATCGTAAGGCTTGCAGCTTTTTATCATGACATTGGAAAGCCTGAAGCAAGATCTATAGAAACAATTGGAGAAGCACAGGCAATTCATTTTTATCAGCACGAAGAAATAAGCGAAAAAAAATGCATTCAGTCTATGAAACACTTAAAGTTTTCTAATGAACAGATAAGTGAAGTTTCTCTTTTAGTAAAGGAGCATATGTTTCATTACGAAAGTTCCTGGTCAGAAAAAAGCGTAAGAAGATTTATTATAAGAGTCGGAATTAAAAATATTGAAAACCTCTTTTTATTAAGGCTTGCAGATGTTTACGGCATGCATAATCAGAAAGTAGAAGCAACAAGCCCTACTATTAAAAATCTAAATGAATTGAGAGAAAGAATTGAAAAAATTCTAAATGAGCAGAACGCCCTTTCTATAAAAGATTTAAAAGTAAACGGCAAGGACTTAATTCAAGCAGGAATACCGGCTGGAAAAGTTATGGGCGAAATACTCAATGAACTTTTCGAAGCGGTACTGGATTCTCCTTCATTAAATGAAAGAGAAAAATTACTTGAAATAGCAAAAAATATTTACGAGCAGAAATATATTTCTATATAACCATGTTCATTACCTGTCGAACTTCATTCAAAGTCTGAACGGCAATTTCACGGGCTTTTTCTACACCGTTATTTAAAACCTGTGCGATATAATCCGGAGCCTTTTCTAATTCAGCACGTTTTTGTCTTAAAGGTCTCAATTCTTCGTTCAATACTTCTGTTAAAACTTTCTTGAGTTCTCCACCACCCTTTTCGCCGATTTTTGAAGCGATAGAAACAGGATCTTCTTTTGTACATAGCGAAATGAGCATTAAAAGATTTGCTACTTCAGGGCGTGTCTCAGGCTCATAAGTAATAAGGCGCTGAGAATCAGTTTTTGCTTTGGAAATTAAAGCTGCTGTTTCATCTTCGTTGTTTGAAAGAAATACTGCATTATTTCTGCTTTTACTCATTTTCTGGCTTCCGTCGAGTCCCAGAATACTTGGTGTTTTTGAAAGAAGTGCCTGTGGCATCGGGAATACAGGTTTTGTGTTTTTACAGAATTTTTTATTGAATCTGCGGGCAATTGTGCGGGTAAGTTCAAGATGCGGCAACTGATCTTTTCCTACAGGAACAACATTTCCCTTGCAGAACAAAATATCACACGCCTGATGAATCGGATAAGTGTACATTCCGGCGTTTACATTTTTTAAGCCGGCACTTTCAATTTCTTCTTTTACAGTTGGGTTTCGGCTTAATTCAGCATTAGAAACTAAAGTTAAAAAAGGAAGCATCAGCTGATTGCATTCAGGAATATAACTGTGCGGATAAATAGTTACATTCTGCTCTTCAGGATTTAATCCCGCTGCAAGATAATCTATAACCAGTTCTTTTGTATTCTGACTGATTTTATCAAAGGCATCGTGATCAGTTAAAACCTGATAGTCTGCAATTAAAATCATTGTAGGAACACCAAGCTTTGCAAGGCGCACACGATTCTGTAAGCTGCCAAAGTAATGTCCGATGTGAAGTCTTCCTGTAGGTCTGTCTCCTGTTAAAACTCTATATTTCTGAGGATTTACTGTAATATCTGCTTCAATTTCTTTTGAACGCTGAACTGCTGCCTCAAAGGTTTTATTTGAATCGTAATCAATTTCTTTAACTGTATCTTCTGCCATAATTTTTCTCCATAAAAATTTCTCTATAAATTATCATAGGTAAAATAAAATCTCAATGGACTAAGTTAAAATGACAGGGGTTCTATACAATAAGAAAAAATAAAATTCTGTATACGATTGAAAAATATATGTAAATCTCTAAAATATGAGAAAGAACTTTTTACAGGAAGTATAAAAATGCGTGCTACAAAAGCAATAATCCATTTGAATAATCTTGAACACAATATTTTGGAATTAAGAAAAAATATAAACAAAGACACAAAAATTTGCGTAGCTGTAAAGGCAGATTCTTATGGACATGGTGCTGTAGAATGTTCAAAACGACTTGAAAAAATTGGTGTAGATTTTTTAGCAGTAGCCGCTGTTGAAGAAGGAATGGAATTAAGGGAAAATAATATTACCATTCCAATACTCATGTTGAGTTTATGCACGCCTGAAGAAATTCCACTTGCTGTAAAATATAAAATCACACCCTTTGTATTTGATAAAGAATACATCCAGCTTTTTGCAGATGAAGTAAAAAGACAGAACATAAAGAACTATCCTGTTCATCTTGCTGTTGATTCAGGCATGGGTAGAATCGGCTGCTACAAAGAAGAAGCTGGTGAGCTTGCAAAATATATTTCCTGCACAGAGGTTTTAGACCTTGAAGGAGTATGTACACACTTTGCAGTAAGCGATTGCTGTGATTGTGAAAGCAATAAATTTTCAAAGAGGCAGTTAGACTATTTTCTGGAAGCTGTTGAAAATATTAGAAAAGAAGGAATTGAACCTGGCATTTTACATGCTTCAAGCAGTGCAGCTTTTATAAATGTTAAAGGCTCTGAACTGAACATGATTCGTCCTGGCATTGTTGCCTATGGATATTATGCAGGAGATGTGAATAAAAAATTCTTAGAAGAAAACAATATAAAGCTTGAGCTGAAACCTGTCATGACTTTTGAAACACAGGTGAGCATTATACGCAATTTTGAAAAAGAGCAGAGTGTTGGCTATGGAAGAACATGGAAAGCAAATGGAAAAACTAAAATTGCTGTTCTTACCGCAGGCTATGCAGACGGGCTTCTTAGAAAATTTGCTCCATTCCTGGAAGTTGCCATTAACGGAAAGAATTATCCTGTAAGAGGAAGAATCTGTATGGACCAGTGCATGGTAGAAATTGGAAACGACAGTGATGTAAAACGCTGGGACAAAGCAGTTATTTTCGGCTTAAAGGAAGACGGCGCTTTGCAAACTGCTCAGGATATAGCTGATAAAGCCGGAACTATTTCTTACGAGGTTACTTCACTTATTACAAAACGTGTTGAACGCGAATACATTGAATAGTATTTAATTTTTAATTTGAAACACAAAGTTTTGAAAGCAAATATTTTTTTACTTCTGCAACAAGATAAAAGGAACCGGTAACAAGTAAAACTGCATTCTCTTCATCTGCATCATGCAAAGCTAAAGAAATTGCACGGTAATAATCACTGCAGGAAATATAATGCAATTCATTTTCATCAAAAGCCTTTTTACATCGCTCAATGTCACACTCTTTTACATCTCCCGGCTTTGTAAGGATTATGTGTGAAAACTTATTTTTAAATAATGAACTGATTGATTCAACATCCTTATCATAAGCGCAGGCAAACAGAAGATGAAAATTTTTATTTGAAGAAAAAACTTTATTTAAATTAGACAAAGTATTTTTAATGCTGTTAACTGTGTGGGCACCATCTAAAATTAAATACGGAAGATTTTTATAGGCACTCGGACTTTTAATGATTTCAAACCTTCCGCTTAAAGAGGCATTGTTTAATCCCTTCTCGATTACATCTTCACTTATATCCGGCAAAACAGTTTTTACAGCTATACTTGCAATTAAAGCATTAGTAGCCTGGAAGTCACCCAAAAGCTTTAACTTTACATTCAACGGTCTCGAAAATAAATTTGATGTAAGGCAGACATTCATTCCGTCAACGCTAAAATCATTTATTTTTACAGAGCCACATTCATCTGCAAAAAATATTGGCGCATTCTTTTCTTCTGCAACTTTTCTGAAAACTTCTTTGACACTTTCTTTTTGAGGCGCAACGATTACTGGAACCTGCGGCTTAATAATTCCTGCTTTTTCGAAGGCAATTTT
The DNA here is from genome assembly GCA_016282835.1 of Treponema sp. Taxonomy (GTDB): domain Bacteria; phylum Spirochaetota; class Spirochaetia; order Treponematales; family Treponemataceae; genus Treponema_D. The sequence goes on from JAEELR010000068.1 coordinate 26,882, forward strand.
TTCTAATGTATCACCCAGGAATTCTGTATGCTCCAGTTCAATTGTATTTATACAGCAGCAAACGGGTGAAAGAACATTGGTTGCATCAAGACGGCCGCCAAGCCCTGTTTCATATACAGCATATTGAAAGCCTGCATTTTTAAAGCAGACAAATGAAAGCAGAGTCACAAGTTCAAACCAGGTAATTGGTCTTTTTGCAGGAAGCTCATCATCTACAATGGAATTAACGCCGTTCATTACACTTGATACTGACTGTTCATAAACTGCTTCTGAAAGGTTTCCTTTACAAGTGCCGATTCTTTCACAGAAATTAATTAAGTGAGGAGAAGTATATAGCCCTGAAGGAAAACCAGCTTCTTCCAGAATTGAAGCAATCATTGCAGAAACAGAGCCTTTTCCTTTGGAACCTGCTACGTGAAATGATTTAAATGAATTCTGAGGATTAGAAAATTTCTTGCAAAGATAAAACATTGTATCGAGCCAGAAAATATTTTTAACTGGAGTTCTTTCAAAGTTTAAGTATTCGTCCACCCATTTAGAGAACACAGACATTGCATCTACATTGTTATTCTTTTTATTCATAAAATCCTTCACCGGAAAGTTCATTTGCAGTCATTTGACTAATAGAATAAGTATAATTTATTTTCAAAAAAATTTCTTTTTTATTATTATCCAAATCGCTGCCGGCAAAAAAATATGGTTTAACGAGATAAGAGGAGTCGGTATTTTTATAAAGCTCAAGAGTCATTGAATTCCCGTTATCAAATTTCTTTGACAGAATATAAGATGAAGGAATATCAATTGTCTCTGTGTATATTTTTCCTCGCCTTAAATAATATTCATTTGATTCATTTACAGCAGAATATTTTTGATTAAACAGGAAATCGGGAATTATTTTTTTATCGCACCAGAACGATAAATCCAATGTTAAGTAAGAAGAAAAAACATCAACTGTTTCATATACATTTGCTTCATCGGAAACAGAAAACACAATTGATTTTGAAAGATAATTTACATTACCGAAATTTATTGAAGTAAACGGCTCATAATTTTTATCGTATAAAGTAACTGTAAAAGAGGTTTCATTATCCTCATTAACGATTCCATAATTATAATGGGACTTTATGTTTTTAGATTTCAATGTAACTTCATTTACTGCAGCCATTTTTTCTAAAAACGAATCAAGATTTTTTTTATCTGCAGGAAAGTAAAATTCGCTGTTATCATTTCTGTAATTGAAAAACCATCCGAGAGCTTTTTTTTCAAACAGGAGGTCCTGAGATAAATTATTTTCATTTGCTTTAAATGAGATAAAGCTCACTTCGCTTAAAGCTGCAGGATTAAGTAAAACTCTCTTTTCAGATTTTACAGACTTTTTGTTAGGAAATAAAATCATTGCCAAAAGCAAAGAATCAAATACAAGAAGAGAAATAATTATTTTTTTAATTTTCTGACTTACACTTCCATTCATTATAATCTTTCTCATTAAAACTATTTACGCATTAAATTTTTCCTGATAAAAAACTTTCGCTTAAGATAGAATACTAAATATAGAACTACATAAAACAACAGCGGAATTAAAATGCACAAAAGTAAAACCGATTTAGCTTTTGAATAGAATTCAGCAGAATCAACTTTATATAAACTCGTATCAAACTTATTTTTATTTTTTACAGATACAAGTTCACTTTCATTGTTTAACTCTAAAAGTATATCTTCCAGGAAAGAAAATGAGCGCAAATCTAAGGAAGCTTGACTAGAAGAAAAAGAAACAAGCGTTTTTGTAAAAGCATACTGATTGCAATACAAATAAAGCCTTAATTCATTATTTTTTTCTAAACGGCACGAAATAAGCTGTTTACTGTAAGCGGAATTATTTTTTTCGCAGGTAAAGGGATTTGTATTATACACACCTTCAATTTTCTTATTTCTCCAGGATTCATTTGATGTATATAAATCCCCCTTCACTGTAAAGCCTTCCATGAGAGAAACTTCATTATCAAGCGTTAATGATGAAGGCCAAAACAATGTTAAACCGTTTACAATATTTTTATTTTCAGTATTAGTCCTGGAAGAAATTACGGGCCAGAATGGATAAGCGACTTTTTCTGTGTTTGGTGCAACTGACTTTCCTGTAGAATCGCTGTCATTATACATTGAAAGCGTAAAGTTCTGTAAATCACACACAAGTCCTTCATTAAAATACACGCCAAAAGTATTTAGTGAACGGGCAAAATAATTTTTCTTTTCTTCAACAGACCAGTTTCCTTCAAGCGCTACAGTATAAGGCTGGGTTGCAACAAAAGCTTTTCCGCCTTCGAGAATAAAATTTTCGAAACGAATGCAGTCGCTACGGGAAAAATTTTGAGTACCACAGACAAAAAGAGGAACCTCTGTATCATTGTAGGTAAAGGGCAAAGTCCTTACTTCAACAGAAAAGCCCTGAGATTCAAGATAAGGAATTACATATGAAAGTTCATCATCAAAGCTATAATCGAGGCCTGAGAGAACGCAAACTTTTCTTACAGAATTATTAACTAAAAGAGAAAGATTTGAATCAAGCTCAAATTCCAAAAGTTCTGATCTCAGTATAAAAGGAATAATTCTATTCTGGCCCTTATAATTTAATACAATGCAGGAATAAACTTTTTCGCCGGAAGTATTTTTATCGGAATAAGGATTTAATTCTTCGCCATAAACACCATAAGCATACAGACGATTTTTTTCTTCATCATCAGGATTTTTTACCGAAAGATATACATTATTTGAAAATGAGCAGAAGCGCTCTAAGTAGTCACAGATATTTTTTACCTGAGGATAATAGGTTTTTAACTTAGGACTCAAATAATATGTTACTGATAAAGTTTCATCTGTTTTAGAAAGAAGTTCTTTAGAATATTTACTGACAGAATAAACTTTATTTTTTGTAGTATCGAAAGAACAATTAATTTTTGAATTAAGCAGGAACAATAATATAAATGTAAAAAGCGAAACACCTTTTAAAAGCTTGAAATTCTTATTCTTAAAATCACGGCTTTTGAGAAAAACATTTACGCTTAAAATATAGAAGAATGAAATTGAAATTATAAAAAACAAAATGCTTTGAATACTCAATAAACCTTTTGAAAACGAATCAAACTGCCAGGCAAAAGAAAAATAATTTGTAACTTTAGAAAACGGGAAATTCTGAATTACAGACGGAAGCAAATGTATATAATTAAAAACAAAAATTCCAGAATACGAAATCAAAAAACTTAAGGCCTTATTTTCAAACTGCAGGAAAATGTAATTTACAAAAACACAGGATAAAATAAGGAAAAAAATTAACCCGAAGTATCCGCAGAAAATTTCAGAAAGAGAAAGATTTCCAAAAACGCTAATTCCAAACAGAATCAAAAAACTTAAAGCTAAAAAGAAAAACAAAAATGTAAGGATAACAAAATTTCTGACCAATACATTCTTAAAGTCAGAAACATTCTCTTTTAATATATAGTTTTTTTTACAAGGCAAAAGCGAAACTAATGCAGGCAAAAACAGACAGACACTTAATGAAAATGAAGAAAAGAACAAGTTTAAATCTGTTGTTGAAAGCATTGAAAAAAAATTCTTTACAATAAAAAAATTAATGGCTAGAACAAAATTCATTAGAAAAAGCAAAATACAGGAAAAAGGAGAAATTGCAATAGAATAAAAATATTTTTTATATAAAGTATTCATTTATAAATCGCCTGTAATTATTTAATCCATTAAAACTATCTTTTTATATGCATCACTAAGATTTTCTGTAGAAGTTTCATTAAACAAAGCTTCTTTAGTTCCTGAAAAAACATTTGTTCCTTTATCAAGAATATAAAAATAATCACATAATATTTGAGCTTCTTCAAGATTATGTGTAGAAAGAATCAGTATTTTATGTTTTGCAAGTTCCTTTATTTTTTCACGGAAAGTTAAATTCTGAACTGTATCAAGACCTGAACTGAATTCATCAAGAATTAGTACATCACTGTTTTTACACAAGCCTTTTGCAAGATTAACTCTCTGCCTGTAGCCTTTTGAAAGCGAAGAAATCTTTTCATCGAGCACATCATTTAATGAAAGAAAATCACAAGTCTTATTTACAGCCTCAGCAACTTTATTTTTTTCCACGAAAGACGATGCATAGAAATACAACTCTTCAGTGACTGTAAAATTTTTTGTGTAATCAAGAGTTTCCGGAACATAACTGCAGACAGAACGAATCGCATTTAAATCCGACTTTCCGCAAACGCTTAAATCTCCTTCATCGCAATAAATCGTTCCGCTTAAAATCTTAAACAATGTAGATTTTCCGGCACCATTCTGCCCTATAACAGCAGTAACAGTTCCTTCTTTTGCATAAAAATCAAAATCGTGCAGAGCATATTTTTTTGAGTTAGAATAAGCTTTTGAAATTTTTTCTGCTTTAATTTCAATCGACATACGGAATCTCTATATGCATTCTGTCGCGGGACAATTCAGCATTGGGATAAATTTCTTTTGCTTCAGTTAGCAATTGCTTTAACTCATGATCTGTATAGCGGGGACTATAGTGAATAAGGGCCATTCGCTTCGAATTGGAATTTTTTGCAATAAGAGCAGCCTGGCTGGATGTCATATGTTTTTTTTCGTGTGCCTGATCTTCACAGTCACGGGCAAACATTCCTTCGCAGATTAAAAGATCGCTGTTCTTTACTTCTTTTTCAATTGAAGGCAAATACATTGTATCTGTTACAAAACTGAATTTCCTTCCGCTCCGGCTCTGGCCTAAAACCATTTCAGGCTTAATTTCTTCACCCTTCGAATTAAGAACAGTTTCACCATGCTGCAGTTTTCCCCACAAAGGACCTTTTGGAACCTGTAAGTTTTCAGCCTTAGAAGTATCGAACTCACCCGGTCGATCAAACTCTTCTAAAGTATATCCGTAGCAAACTTTTGTATGCTCTAAAGGAAATGAACGGATGCAAAAATCTTTATTACTGTACAAAATACCAGGGCTGTTAAATTCCTTTACAATGATTGGATAATTGATGTACATATCCAAAACTTTTCTGCTTGTTTCTATATATTCAGCAACTTTTGGCGGACCATAAATGTACAAAGGCTCTGTTCTGTCAACCTGGGCAGTAAGCATTAAAATTCCCGGCAAGCCTGTAACATGGTCTGCATGTGTATGTGAAATAAAAATTGCACTAATTTTTTTCCATTTTAAATTTAAGCGGCGCAAAGAAACCTGAGTACCTTCCCCGCAGTCGAACAAGAACAGATCGCCGTCGCGTCTTAATAAAACAGAGGTTAAATGTCTGTAAGGAAGCGGCATCATCCCACCACAACCTAAAATAAATGCTTCCATATTCATAAAGTTAATTTACTCTAAATTTCATCTATTTACAACTTCACTAAAAAATCGTGTAAGAAAAAACAAGACCTGCTTCAACATTGTGCTGAGTGTTATTTTCTTTATGATTGCAATTAAGGGAAAGCGTATAAATCAAATCTGCTCCAAGCTTTAAATTCTTCAGAATATAATATTCTCCTCTGAGGGCCACAGAATGATTATATTCAACAGTCCCGCTTAAAGCCATAGAACGGGCATCCTTTATTACATCATCTACATCATCTGGATTTTTTCCATCAATCTTACCATTTTTAATCAAATTAAATAAAACTGCCGGGTAATAACTGTAATATCCTTCTGTTACTTCATCAAAAATATTAAAATCTTTTTCACCATGCATTAAAAACAAGTATTCAAGATTAACAGAAAACTTTTTATTTCGAACATAAGAAACACTCAACTGACCGCCTGCGCAATCCGGGCCATAAGGACTTCCAACCCAGGAATAAGATTTATCCGTACCGTTAACACTGCTTACTCTAATGCGATAAAAAGAGGCAGCAGGATTATGCCTGATATACATGTATGGAGAATTATAAAGGCATTCTAAATTAAACTTGAGCTTAGAAGCAGCAGAAAGATGCAGGTTATAATCAGCCCCCAACTGGATTGCAATACTTTCAGGATAAGATTTTCCATAACTTGTAGTAAGTTCAGAACCAGTCTGATGTTCATTCTGTGCAAACAATCCGTAAAAACGCAAATCCTTTAAGGGCACATATTCAAACATAAAGCACATGTAAGCAGATTCATTTGCCCTCTGATAAATGTAATCATCAGGATCATTGTGTTCATAAAAGCTGCCGAACTGATGCATGATGCAAAGCGGGTTCAAATAGCGTAAATCCAGAGGAGCTGCTGCAAAGACACCTTCTATAGTACTGAAAGTAAATTTTTTAAAAAGCCTGAAATCAAAATGATGCAGATACATATACCTTGAATTACAGTTTTGTGTATAGATTCGCTTTTTAACACCACCTTCTTCTACAACTAAATTCGGGCTGTCCATATTATTTGAACTTGCTTCAATTACATCCAGGGAATATCTGAAAACACTTGAATAAAAATTCAATACCGCATAGCAGTCAGATTCAAAGGTGTCATTATAAATAATACTTCCTAAAGCAGTGTCTCCAATCTGATACCCTTCTCTTCCAACCTGAAATGAAAGTCCCCAGTTGTCAAAGTTTTTTGCAAAACCGCCATAAGCATATTTTGGAAAGAAAAATTCAAAATCATTAAAGTCATATAAAACATTTGTAAACGAAGGATTTCTTTTTATGCTCTCAGAATTCTTTCCGATGAAAAGATCAGTTTCAATTGCAATATAATCATCAAAGCCAAGCATAATCGGAAAGGTCAAAGGGAAATCTTCTATATAGTATTTAAAACTGTATGGGATCTGCTCATTAGACTTTGTAAATAACTCTAAGTTAATCTTTGGGTTCAAATAAAAACGAAAAGCAGTATCAACTTTCAGCATCTTCATGAAATCATTCTGTGTGTAAAGTTGAGTATAAATATCATCGTACAAAAATGCACCGTAAGAAGACAGTTTATCTTTTTCAATTTGATTAAAATAAAATTTCATCTCACTTACAGAAAGCGGAGTTGCCTGAGTAAAGCCTAAAACTTCAGACTCTGCAAACAGCTCTTTCAGGGAGTCATAAATTTTATCGTTGCTTTTTATAAACTGGCTTTCGCTAAAATGCTGGGCGCTTAAATTCAAAACAAAACAAAGTGAAGCAAAAGTAAAAAATAATTTTTTAAATCTCATAAAATTTCCTGTAAAATATTTGATACAAGAATTTAACACAATTAATTATTACAGTAAATATTTTAATTTGGTTAACAGATGCTGCAATAAATTCACTATGACATGAAACAGCAGTTTTTTTCAGAGAGGACACATTTTAACTACTTAGTTGAAGAAACTCGAAGTTTAACCTAAAATTAAATATCGATTTATAAAAGAGACAAGGAATTCATTTTGAAAAGAATTAAATTACTTCTTACAGCATTATTTTTACTATTTACAGTTTCAAGTGCTTTTACACAGGAAACTCAAAGCACGCCAGAAAACGAAAATACACGAAAAGAAATTTCCAATGAGGTTTTAGACGAGCAGTCAAAAATTCTTATTGAATCAATAAAATATTTACCGCAGGGAAAAACAAAAGAATTTGCTGTTGAAAGAAATATGTCACAGGCAAATTCAGATGCAGTTCACGAAGGTTTAAGTGCATTCATTTCGTATCTTGAAAGCGTAAAACAGGAACTTGTAAACATAAGGCTTTTTGAACGCATTTCCTATGAATATAAAATAATAAAAGTTGAAGGCAAGCGATACTATGTAGAAGTATTCTATAAATTCTATGACTCGCACTCGCTTTTATTTTTACCTAAACCATCATTAAACACAAACGAAGGCTTTGAATTAAAACTCAAACTGAAAGACGCAAACTTTTTGGGAATGTTAAATCCTTTGGGAGTAGATTTAAATATAAAACTCGGAAACAAAGATGAACCAGAAAATTTCAGCAAGATAACGCTTGGTACAAATTTTAATTATGACTTACCATTTAACCTTGGAATTACAAAAAATACCTGGTCAAACAGTTTTAGTTTAGACTGGGAACTTGATAACAAGACTCCTGATTTTAATTATACAACAGGCCTTACCATTGGCGTTCCAATCGGAAGAAGTCAGGTAAATTTCAATGTTAATCAATCTATAATACAGGACTCCTCATACAAACAGTTTGGTGACTCCTTTTACTTTGTAGAAAATGCATCTGTCTCACTGCCTTTAGTTTTAGGCTACCTTGATTTAAGTGCAGTAAAATATACGCCATCATTAGTCTTTAACTGGAACTGGGATACAGACGGAATCAATATTGAAAACACTGACCTTTGCCAGACACCAAGCATTTATGCAGGACAGTCTATAAGTGTAAGTAAAATCAACTGGAGCAGCGAAAATAATTTTAGAAACGGATTTGCATTTAACACAAGCGAATACATAGGCTGGAACTTCAGGGCAGAAACAATAAATGAAAAAGTAACCCCATATCTTGAAGTAAAAGCACAGGCTTTCAAAAGCTTCCGTTATGTTGGGTTTGCGACAAATGTTTATTTATTTGCAGGCTTAAACAAAAATACAAAAATCGGCTCTTCCTTAAGAGGTGCTGCAGACTACCAGAAATTCAACACAAGTGAACCGATTGATGCAAACAACTATGCGCTGGAAACTCCGGGTGCTTTAGTAATCAACTTTGATATTCCCGTACATATTATTACAACGAACTGGCTTAAATGGGGAAAAGCAATGTTTGGAAGTTACGCAGATCTTTCTCCAAAGATGCAGAAAGCATTTAAACTTCCACATAAACTGTTTTCGGTACTTGATTTTGAACTTCAGCTCTCACCATTCGTGGACATAGGCTTTATACAGAACAGAGCAACAAATCACTTCTTCTATTATAAAGAAGGTATATATACAACCGGTATTGAAATGCTTGTATACCCTGTAAAATGGAGAAACTATGTTGTCAGGGCAAGTATCGGAATTGATGCAGGAAAGAAGTGGCTGGATGAAGCTTTGGGATTAGACTCAAGCTACAGAACGAGTGCAAAAAACTGGGAAGCCTATTTCGGACTAGGTACCCAGTTCTAATTTCAGTTAGAAACTTGATTCAAAAATGCGGTAGCGCGAAGAAAAGCAGAAGGCGCTTGAACACTTTGAAGGGGCGAACGAGCAAAGCGAGTGAGTCAAATACCTTATACCCTTCAACCGTGTGAAAGCGCCTGTCTTTTCTGGGAGCGGACACATTTTTGAATTGAATTCTAACCCAGCAGCATTTTTTCTGCCATTTTCTTCCAGTAAGGATCCGGACAGTCTAGTTTTAGAGTTTCAAACAAATGCTTTGCAAATAAAATTTTACCGTTCTCAGAACAGGTTTTTCCAAACAGGTAGAACAATTCCCATATGCGCTCATCATTTCCCCATTTGATTACATCTTCATCCTTAGAACAGTTTCTCAAGAGATTAGCAAAATCCTTGTATTCATAATTGCTGTCACGGGTGCTGTAAAAGTGATCGATTTTTGTAACAGCAGTAATTGCAGCTAGAGCAGAAGTTTTAAATGCTTTTGAAGTTAAGCCCTGCTTTAAATAGAAATCATTTAACTGAATCAAAGCCTTTAAACCGATAAAATCATCACAGCGGTACAGCATAAAAAATTTTGATAATGAACCGGAAGAATCTGTAATCAGATTACAAACTGCATTCATGAACTTATCATCTTTATAGTATTTGTTGTCATCGAGGATCATAAGCAGATACTTTTCATAATCATCAAAGTTCTGCATATCAAATGAAAGGGAAGCCATATCATACAAAATGTCATATTTTTGAGCAGGTACATCCAGGTTTTCACAATAACTGAAAGCCCTTTTATAATAGGACATCGCAATTTCATATTCAGTTTCAACTCTGTAAATCTGTGCAATCAGATAATCAGCTTCAGCATAATTTGAATAATACGGAATGTAATCCAGAACCTTTGCAAAACTGTTTTTGAAAAATGCTTTTCCCTTTTTATCTAGATGACGCATTATAATTCTATAGGCTTCATCCTGCTTTATAACTTTTAATTCATTTAATACTTCATCAAGCTTGTCACCGACTTTTCTAAGCTTGATTTTTCTCTGTGCATACTCAAGGACATAACTCTCATAGCTGCTGTCCTGGCGACGAACTTCTTTACTTCTTTCTGCTAAAGTAAAAGCCGTACCATAGTCTTTCTTTTCAAAAGCTTCTTTTGCCTGATTCAAATAGCGCCATTCTTCTTTTCCCTTTGGAACTTTTTTTGGTGCAGACTGAGCGAATACTGGAAGAAGGATAAACATAAAAGCAAATCCTAAAAGCAATATTTTATTTTTTTTCATAATCAAAATCCTCCATTTGACTGTCTATTATTTATCATTTGACTTTCTGTCATTTAAAATTAAATTTAACTGCTCTTCAAATTCTTTATCAGCTTCACTTGATTTTACAGTTTTAATTATTTCCCCTTTTCTAAAAATTATAACTTTGTCTTTTCCGCCTGCAATTCCTAAATCGGCATGACGGCCTTCTCCGGGACCATTAACGATACAGCCCATTATTGCGACAGTAATATTTGAATCTAAAGCAAGTAATTTATTTTCCCACCTTGAAACAAAGCTGTGTACATCAAATCCAACTCTTCCACAGCGTGGACAGCTAACGAGCGTGATTCCATTTGGTTTCTTTCCGCACTCCTGCAGAATATATCGTCCGGCCTTTACTTCATTCTCAGGAGAGTCCGACAAACTCACGCGGATAGTAGAACCAATATTCTGTTTCAGAAGTTCATAAAAGGCGATTGAAGATTTTACAACGCCAGTAATTAAAGGTCCGGCTTCAGTTACTCCTATGTGCAGGGGGATGTCAGAAAGATTAGAAAATTCTTTGTTTGCATCGATTGTTTCCTGCACAGAACTTGCCTTCATGCTTACAACGACATTATTAAACCCTAGCTCTTCAAAAATTTTTACTTCCCGTAAAGCAGCTAATGAAAGAGCTTTTGCCCTGGAGATTTTATTCTGTATAACCATTTCATCAAGGTCACGGGGGATACTGCCTGAGTTTACGCCAATCCTTATGGCAATATTATTTTTTTTACACTCACCGGCAACCGCTTCAACTTTTTCTCTTGAGCCGATATTGCCTGGATTTATTCTGATGGCAGCAACATTTGATTTACAGCATTCTAATGCTAAGCGGTAATCAAAATGAATGTCTGCAACTAAAGGCATCTGTGTTTTTTCTGATAAAAGATTTAAGGCGTGCGCACTGTCCATATCAGGAACTGCAAAACGGATAATATCGCAGCCGAGTGCTTCAAGTTCCTTTATTTCGTTTACAATGCGTTCAAGCTTCTGTGGATTTTCGCATAAGTCTTCAATGCCTTCTTTCCACATTGTCTGTACAGTAACAGGACTATCGCCGCCGATGTAAACTTTTTTTGTTATACCTTTTCCGCCAATAAAGAACTTTCAATTTTCCATATAATAAATATTACCACATAAAATGTAAAAAAAAAATCCGGAACTTCTAAAAAGAAAATTCCGGAATTAAGGTTTTAACTAGTACAAATATACTAAATATCTTGTCATACAGCCCCTGAAACAAGTTCAGGGTGACGAACAACCTGTCATTCCGAACTAGTTTCGGAATCTGTATGTATAGATGCTGAATTAAATTCAGCATTACAGTTATTTATAATTTTCTATACTAACTAAATTAGCATACGATCATGCTGAATACCATAGCGAACAAAGCTACAGTTTCGCAAAGACCTACAACCATAATATATTGTGCAAAACCTTTTCCTGTTTCACCCAAAGCATCACTTCCTGCAGCCCCTGCTTTTCCCTGTGCAATTGCAGAAAATGCCATTGCCAGACCAGAAGCTAAACCTAAACCTAAAAGGAATCCAGGATTCTGTTCAGATTTAACCATAGACTGCATCAAAAGGAAACCATAAATTGTCTGTGTTAAAGGAGCACCGGCAAATACAGTAAGAATAAATGGAGCAGGTTTATTGTTTAAATAACATCTTTTCCAGGCACCAATTGCCCCCTGACCTGCAATTCCAATACCAATTGCACTACCCAAAGCAGCAATTCCCATAACCAAAGCAGCACCCAACATTCCAAAACTAAAAGTCATAATTATTCTCCTTTATCGCATATACTTCGCGATGATTTTATATTTTATTCTGTCACTAACATAACAGTTTATAACAGTTCCTATTTCTCTCTGAACGGTTCATATTTGAAGCCGCTCCAGCTCATTCCTAAGTGTGTAGAAAATTCCAGTGTATTAAGACGAACTCCGTGTACAACGACAGAAAGTACGTTTAATATCATATTCAAGCCGTGTCCGAAGCAAAGCAGTAAAACAGCCGCAAGGAACAGAATAGCATGACCCAAAAGTGGACCTGCCATAGAGTTTACGGTATTTGAAATTGCTGCCCCTGCAAGACCTACAGCCCAAAGTCTTATGTATGAAACAATGTCTGAGAAAACGTTTACAACACCAAGTAAAACAGAAATAATTCCTTTAACACTTGTTAAAACAGATTCTTTAACACTGCCTTCATAATTAGAGAAAATAAAGCTTAGGACAAAGCCTATGCCAATTAAAGCAGCAAAGATGAAGCCTATAGGAACAACACCTCCTACCATAATTGCATCCAAAGCAAATACTTCTCCGCTTACAACAAGCATAAGAACAATATAGAACATTCCCCACAACTGAAGTAACGAACCTAATTCACCTAACACTTTTAACGACTTAATGTATCTGCCAATTCCTTTCAAGTGTGCAATAGAAAGCTGCAATAAAGCCAGTGAGAAACAGAATATCTGCATGTTCTGATCTGTAGTTAAGCCTTTACCGCTTTCCATCCACGGAACACTCCACAAGGTCTTTGTGCCGTCTGCAGCAGTTGCATAAGCATTTGATAAAACAGGGACTGTAATCTTGGTTAAGAATCCAAGTCCGAATTTTTCAAGCTGCTCTGGAGTAAGTCCAAACCATGTACAGGTTACAAAGCCCCAGCCGACAGTAGAAAGTCCTAATAAAGTTAAAAGTCCAACCAAAGCAGAAGGAGCTTTACCCTTGAACAGGCTCTTTAGAATTAAAATCAGGCCTGCAACAGTTACCAAAAGTCCGTAACCGCCGTCGCCAAAAATCATTCCAAAGAATACAACAAAGAACAAAAGGAACCAGCCGGAAATATCATATTCACGATATCCTGGAACAGTGCCCAAAAAGTCTGTAAGAGGATAAATTAAACTTACCAGCTTATTGTTTTTAAGTTTAGTAGGAACTTCATCATCTTCTTCCGGATCACTGTAGACATAAGCCCACTCATTTGCTTTACAGGCTTCTTCAAATTTCTTCATTGAATCAACAGGAACAAAACCTGTAACCCAGGCAAGTTTTTCGCTTTCGCCCTCGCCTTCTTCATGCTCCATGCCTGAATAAACGCCCTCAAATTCAATATCCTTTTCCAAAAGCTTTTTATAGTCTTTCAGCGTAGAAAGATATTTTTTTGATTCATAAAGTTTATTGTCAATTTTGGTAATATTAATCTTTGCATTTCTAATATCGCTAAGGATTTTATTTGTAGAATCTCGTGGAAGCGGAACACTATAAGCTTCGGCAGGAATGTCTTTAGGACGATCCAAAACCTCAGTCTCACTTAGCAGCAGAAAGCGTGCAATCTTACCGGTATTATTTACTAAAATAGTTTTACAGTCTTCGCCAATAAGTGAATATTTATCCTGTGGAATTTCATACATGTACAGGTAAATATTTTTAGAAGCGATAAATGTAAAATCATCTATAGAAACTGAACCCCAGTCTGTAAATCTTGAAAGCTCCTGTGTGTCCTGATTAATTGAATCAAACAGCGACTTTTTCTTTTCAGTTAAAGAAACAATTTCTTTCGCCATCTGTTTCGCATCATCATAAGACAGCTTTTCCTGTTTAACAGCTTCTTTCTTCTTTGACTTTATTTCACTCAAAATAGAAATAGCTTTTGAAGTTTCAGAAAATGACTCCTTGAAGGCATTGAACTTTTCGCCCTTTCCTTCAAGTGCCTGCAAATGAACAAGCCCCATTTTCCTGAGTTTTTTACAGGATTCTTCCCTTTCACGATCTAAAACAACAAGAGAAACTTTTTTCATCTGTACAATCATTCTGCTTCCTCCTTGTTGCTTGCCTGAGCCTGCAATTTCTTCTTTGAAATCTTAGAACGAACAACAGCATTTACCTGTTCATCACCCAAGAAGATTCCGATTCGCTTTATATTAGCTTTTGCTTCTGGAATTTTAACCTTTTCAAAAAGATTAACTCTTTGGGTTGTGGTTCTAAGTTCTTGAGATAAAAGCCTTACCTGTTCGTCTAAAACTTCGGCTTCCAAATCAAGTTCCAAAGCTTTTTCCATACGGTCTGCAGCCATATCAATCCACAATGGTGTTGAATACAAATCGTAATCACCACGACCAAAATCTGCACCTTCGTAGATTGGAATTTTAACACCCGCAATATTTCCGAAGCCTTTCTTAATGTTTGCAACAGTAACCATTTCAGGCTTAAAGGCTTCTCGCTCACCGAATACCGAAATCCATTTCTGGAAATCTTCTTCTAAAGCTTTTTTCTGCATACGAACAGATTTAGCCTTTTCTTCTATAGTGCGGATTTCAGACTGCAGCTGCTGTTTTTTAAGCGTCAATGTAGGAAGATATCTCTTATACATTTTGAGAGAATCTTTCTGTACTTTCAGCTCATTTTTTGTCAGCTTAATCTTTGCCATTCACAATCCCCATTATTTGGCAGGCCAGAACTTTTCAATAAGTTCAGACTTTAATCCTGTTTCCTGTTTTTCAAAACACTGACTCAAGATTTTCCAACCATTATCAAGTGCTTTCTCCAAAGGAATATTTACGCTCAAATCCATCATCTGGCTTTCGAACATAACACCATATTTCAAGAGTTTTTCATCCCATGCACTCATATTGAAACCCATTGATTTTTTCTCAAGAGTATCCTTGTACTGTGCATAAAGACGAATCATAGCATCCATTAAAGAACGGTGGTCTTTTCGTGTCTTACCGTTAACCTGCTGCTTCAATCACGACAAAGATCCGAATGGCTCAATACGACCGCCCTTAAGATAATACTGACCCTCTGTAATATATCCAGTGTTATCTGGAACAGGGTGAGTAACGTCATCACCAGGCATAGTTGTTACGGCAAGAACTGTAATTGAACCGGAGTCTGCAAAGTCTACTGCTTTTTCATAGCGGCTTGCTAACTGCGAATACAAATCTCCAGGATATCCACGGTTAGAAGGAACCTGCTCCTGTGTAATGGCAATTTCTTTCATTGAGTCTGCAAAGTTTGTCATGTCTGTAAGAAGAACCAGTACATCTTTTCCCTGAAGCGCAAACTGCTCGGCAACTGCAAGAGAAAGATCAGGAATCTTCATACATTCTACAGTCGGGTCTGCAGCAGTATGAACGAACATAACTGTCTTAGAAAGAGCACCACCCTCTTCAAGTGTATTCTTAAAGAACAGATAGTCATCGTATTTAAGTCCCATTCCGCCAAGAACAATTACATCAGCCTGTGCCTGCATGGCAATTCGTGCAAGAAGCTGGTTGTAAGGTTCACCCGAAATAGAGAAGATTGGAATTTTCTGTGAAACTACAAGTGTATTGAATACGTCAATCATAGGAATGTTTGTACGCATCATTCTGTTTGGATTAATACGCTTTGAAGGGTTTACAGAAGGTCCACCAATTTGAACAAGGTTATCTACAAGTGCAGGACCGTGATCGCGCGGCTCAGCAGAACCATTGAAAATACGGCCTAAAAGATTTTCACTGAATGAAACGCGCATGTCGTGACCCAGGAAGCGAATCTGATCATTTGTTGCAACACCTCGGCCTCCGGCAAATACCTGTAACGAAACTACCTCTCCGTCAATCTTATTAACTTCTGCTAAAGACTTTCCAAATCGAGTAGTAATTTCTGCGAGTTCATTGAGTTTTACGCCTTTTGCCCTGACTGTAATAACGCTACCGTTAATACTATCAATTTTGCTGTATACTTTATTCATTACTCACCATCCTTTAGAAGAGCTTTAACTTCGTTACCAGGTAAAGCACCCTTATCACTAAGAGTTTTATCAATTGTCTTTTCGCAGGCTTTAAACTCATCGCTCTGGAACTTTTTGTAGTTCAAGTCAATAAAGTTCTGTCGCAAAAGATTGAAGAAATCGCGGGATTCAGCCTTTTCCTGTAAAGTAAATGTTGAACCCAGAATTGTAACAATCTTCTTAAACATATATTTCTGACGCTCAATGCTTGAAGCACCTTCAACTTCATCAAAGGAATCCTGCTGCATATAAACTGCATCAAGGAATTCACTCTTTAAGTAAGTAATAAAGTCTTCAAGGCTTGTTCCTTCTTCACCAACAACCTTCATCATCTGGTTAACTTCTGCACCGCGCCTGTATATTGAGTGTGCATAATCAATAATCTTTGGCGAAATGAATGAAGTATATTTTGACCATGAATCGAGAGGGTCAATTGAAGGATAACGGCGTGCATCTGATCTTTCTCGTGAAAGTCCATGGAAAGCACCAACAACTTTTAAGGTTGCCTGAGTTACAGGTTCTTCAAAGTTACCGCCGGCAGGAGAAACAGTACCACCAATTGTAACCGAACCAGTATTTCCATCGCGGAGACGAACAATACCTGCCCTTTCATAGAATGAAGCAATTGTTGATTCAAGGTATGCAGGGAATGCTTCTTCACCAGGAATCTCTTCCAGACGGCCAGACATTTCACGCATTGCCTGTGCCCAGCGGGAAGTTGAATCTGCAAGAAGTAAAACGTGCAGCCCCATCTGACGGTAATATTCAGCCAGGGTAACGCCTGTGTATACAGAAGCTTCACGGGAAGCAACCGGCATGGAAGATGTATTACAGATAATAATAGTTCTTTCCATAAGAGAGCGGCCTGTTCTTGGGTCTTTCAACTCAGGGAACTCAGTAAGTGGTTCTACAACTGCAGCGGCACGCTCACGGCAGTCAGCAATAATTACAATATCAACATCAGCATTTCTTGAGGTTGTGTGCTGCAATACAGTTTTACCTGCACCGAAAGGACCTGGAATACAATAAGTACCACCCTTTGCAACAGGGAAAAAAGTATCGATAAGACGAACTTTTGTAACCATAGGCTCTTTTGGCATAAGACGCTCTGCATAACAGTTAACGGCTCTTTTTACCGGCCATCTGAAACTCATGGAAATATTAACGCTCTTGCCCTTTTCATCAACTAAAGTTGCAATTGTGTCGTGAATCTTATAATTTCCCTTCTTAACGATTTTCTTAACAGTATATGAACCCAGGAAACCATAAGGAACCTGAATCTTGTGAACAAAAGGTCCTTCCGGAACAGTTCCAACCCCGTCACCTGCAAAAACTTTATCGCCTTCTTTAGCAGTTGGCGTAAACTCCCATTCTTTCTTTTCATCAAGAGCAGGAAGATAAACTCCTCTTTCAAGAAAGTATCCTGACTTTTCAGCAAGCAATGGAAGTGGATTTTGAAGTCCGTCATAAACCTGTCCTAAAAGACCAGGACCAACTTCAACGCTTAATAAATCTCCGGTAAACTCTACAGAACAATCAGTAGAAATACCGTTCGTCATTTCATAAATCTGCATCTGTGCTGTATTTCCACGGACACGGATAACTTCTCCTTTGAGGCTTTTTCCTTCGACCTTTACAAAACCTACTTCATTGAGAGATACCTTTCCATCGAATTCAACAGAAACCATGTTTCCGTTTACAGCAACAACTTTGCCTTTTGTATCTGTCATCTATTTAACTCCCCAGAATTTGGTCATAAATATTGTGATAAGAAGCTAAACCGGCATCAGTATTAAACTTCTTCATTCTTTCTGTAAGCATAAGTCTTAAGCCGTAACAGAAAACTGCATCAGAAGTAAAATAATCTAATGGTGCCAGTTTTTCCAAAACGCTTAACCTATACTGATTTAAGAACTGTTCTGCACTTAAAGGCGAATCCATACCGGTCGCAGTTCGTGCAACCTGAATTACTTCACCGTCTGTTGAAGAAGGAATATTCTTTAAATCTTTCTTCATCTTTAAGGCTCTGACCTGAGCAAGTGCAAAACGTAAATTTCTTTCTTTCTCATACCAGGCATCTAAAAAAGCAGATCCTGTACTGACAGCTTCTCTTGGAGGTTCAAGTGAAAGATTTTTTACAAGCTCTTTATTTTTTTCATTCATGAATCTACAGCATAAATCTTTATACATAGCCGTACTGATTGAAAGCTTTGCAGAACTATCTTCACTAACAGAGAATGCTGGAAGTTGAGAAACCAAGTAGTATAGTTTTTCCACTATTTCTTACCCTTCTTTGCAGCTGTTTTCTTTTCAGAAGCTTTTGAAGTTACTGTCTTTTTCTTTGCAGCCGGAGCTTTTGCCTTAGTTGCAACTTTTTCCTCTGAAACCTTTGGCTTTTCATTTTCTGCTTTAGAGTCAGCCTTTTCAGGAGCAACTGATTCAGCAGCTTTTTTCATTAAAGCAGTAACCTTTGGATTTAGATAAGCGCCAAACAGAGAAGCAACTTCTTCTGCACTAAAGTCATAGAAAGCACTTCCATTTTTTGCACCAATTCTAAAGCCGGAAGAAAGTGAAGAATCGCCTTTTATTTCAAGACCTTTAGAAATTTTTGCTTTGAGGGCAGTCTTAAAGTTACTCTCTAAAGCTTTTAAATCTTTTGCAGGAAGCAGAACAGAAAGTTCATCAGTGTCTAAGTTTGAAGACCACACTTTTACAGTGTCAGGAATAAGTTTTTTCAACAAATCCTTATCGTAAACTTTTTCTGTCTCTTCATTAATCAAAGCCTGGAGCTCTTTATTGATTCCGTCACGGAAAGCAATAATAAGGTTTCGACCCGATTGAGCTATTGCATCTTCACTAGCTTTCTCAAGGCGTGCTGTTTCATCTTTTGCAGCTTTAATGATACTGTCAGCCTTTGCTTCTGCGTCAGAAATAATAGATTCAGCCTTTTTTTGAGCATCTTCAATTATTTTCTTTGCATTAGATTCAGCTGAGGCGATACCATCTTTCTTGATTTTTTCAATCAATTCATGTAACTGAACGTCCATCATAACCTCACTTATAAAAAAAATTACACCAACAAAAAGTCAATGCTTTAATATATTCAAAGTAAATCACTAAAAATTAGCGAGATTCTTTACATATATAAAATTGGGGTAAATCGCTGACTAAAAAGGAATAGAATTTTCTAAATCAATAGATTTCTAGCATTTTTAGAAAGGACATATAATAATTATAGCAAGTATTTTTCAAAATTCAACGAAAATTTAAGCCGCTCAAAAAGTGGGATTTTTAGAGTTTTTTTGGATTTTTTTGGAATTTTTGGACGAAATTTAATATCTTCTACCAGCTATCCGGGGTTCCGGGCCAGGCCCTCCAGTGCTCCGCTTTCGCTTCGCACCGTCTTCGCCGCCCCTTCTATCTGGCGTAGGCTTATAAGTAGCAGAAATTAATTCATCAGCCTTAAAACATTTGGAACAGCTTCCATTGTAACTTCAGAATAATCGCCTGCCCATTCACCGTCTGTATGCAGAACTAATTCTTCATCACACTTTAAAGTCATTTTCTTAAAGTTTCTTACAGAAAAGCCCTTAATCTTTGTGTGCAGACCAAAAATTAAGAACGGGAATACTAAAAACGCCTTAAATTTTGGAATACCGTAAACCATACAAACAGAAAGCTCGCCGTCATTTTCTTTAGCTGTTGGAGCCATTTTAACGCCGCCGCCTTCAGTCATTAAATTCATTCCGGCAATCATAATCATTTTAGGAATTGTAATTTCTTCTTCATCATCAAACTTAACCTTTATTTCATTACATTTCATAGTGAATAAAGATTTAACAGTAAGAAAAATATAGATTAATTTGCCCATATGCAGTTTATTCAGGACAACCTTTAATTTAGAAGTTAAAGTTTTCTTGCAGACAATTGCATCCATTCCAAGACCTGAACTGATTCCAAAATATCTTTGAGAATTATTATAGTGAACTAAACCTAAATCTATACTTCTATAGGAATTAGAATTCACAGACTCTATCATTTTTTTAATATTTCTTTTTATAGAAAGCTTTCCGGTTTTTATTTTTAATCCGTGCGCAAAATCATTTCCTGAGCCTGAAGGAATTACACCGAAACAAACTTTTGAAAAATCAACAATGCCGTTCAAAACTTCATTAATTGTTCCGTCACCGCCAACAACAATAATCTTTATATTATCTTCATTAAGAGATGAAATTTCTTTAGCAAGTTTAGAAGCGTGTCCCGGAGCTAAAGACTCGTGCAGAACATATTCAACAGAATATTTTTTCAAATATCTTTCTGTAAGCATCCATGTCAACAATGCCCTTCCTGAACCACCTGATTTATTAACAATAAAATGAAACATAATTTTCTCCTGATCAAATGTTAATCAAATTTTATAGCAAGATTTACTTCTTGTATACTTCTAGAAGTTCTTTCTGCAATTTCCTGCGGACTTAAGCCCATTTTATACATTTCCAGAACTTCTGTCTTAAAATCTTTTTTTACTGAAATTGGCTTTTCTGCCTTAAAAAACTCAGGAATAGGATTTCCAACCCTCTGGGCCCTGGCAAGAGCGTTATCTGCCTGCTGCATTTGCGTCATAAAATCAATCTCGTTCTGAGTCCTTTCATTTATCTCTGACTGACTGTTCTCTTCAACAGCTTTTATTTCATCAGTTTTTATTGGATTATTTTTTAATTCATCATTTATTATTTTATCGTTTTTTAACTCATCTTCATTAAATAATGAATTTTGAATTTCTGAATTACTTTCGCTTCTGGCTTTATTTATTTTAGATTTAGAATTGTCTTTAGATATAAAAGAATTTGTATTCTGCTTAAACTCGTTATTAACCTCATAATTGTACATTTCTTTTTTCAGGATTTTTAATCTTCTGTCAGATTCTGCCGTAACAAATTTTAACTCTTTAATTTTAGAATCTATCAGCTGGATATTTCTTTCAGCATTTTTATTTATACTCGAAAGCATTTCATTCAATTCAGTTCTTGTCTGCTCTAAAACTTCTTCTGTCGAAAAAAAGGACTTAAACTTTACGGCAAAAACAATCCATAGAATTAAATTTATTATAATAAGCGAAATATTTACAAAAATCATTTTCTTATCCTGTAATGTCTATAATGCGCCCGATTCTAGGATTTTTTACAACAAATTCATTTTTAGCTTTACTTTCCTGATTCTGATTCTTTTCTTCAGAAGAACTGTTTTCACCTTCGGCAAACTGCTGGCTGTTTTTAGCATCAGGATTTATTTTTCCGTCTTCAGCATTTTTTTCAGTTTCTTTTACAGTCTGTATTTTTTCAAATTCATGCTGGGATTCAATCTTATTGCTGTTCTGACTTAATACCTGAGCTAATTGATTTTGTGATGCATTAAACTTGCTTACATTATCAAGCTGCGAATACATCGTAGATAAATCAATTGGATGTATAGCCATCTGGTGCTCCTACATCTTCGGTTACCTGAGATGAATCATACTTACCGCGTCGAACAAAACCGTTTTCATAATAGAATGTAACTGCCTTACATTCCTGTCTTACATCATCAAGTTCATCGCGAACATATACTTTGGTTCCCTCGTATACAGTACCACTTGCATTAACTTTACCCACAACTTTAAGTTCACGAAGACGAGAATTTATTTCATCCATTTCTGCTGTAATTGAATCGCTTTGAGCTTTCATCTTATCGTGTTCATCATGCAAGGCCTGCAGCTGTTCTTCTTTTTCTTTTGGAAGGAAGCGCCTTACCTTTTTATTGTTTTCCATTGTGGCAATATTTTTCTCTAATTCTTCAAGCTCGCGGATAAGTGCATTCTGCATTTCAGAAAGCTCAAGAAGTCTCTGCTTTGCCTTAGGATCGAAACCAACTTCTACAATTGTTTCTGTAGCAGAACCCGGTGAACCAATATCCTTTGCAGTAATTTCCTCCGTAGCAAACAAGTGTCCGCCGATAATAGAAGCACGCTTTCCCTTTAAGATAATCTTTTTCATTGCAGTAACATTGCTGTTCATAATACTGTCGTTTACAACAATATATTCTTCTGCTGAAACCTTTGCATTTTGAATAAAGCGCGCCCAGATTGATTTACCGCCGATAATTTCTGCCTCATTATTTCCCTGTACACCCTGAGAAATAACGATATCACCTTCGGCTTCAATCTTAGATTTTCCTACACCGCCATAGATTTCAACATTACCGCTTGCCTTAATAAAGAAGCCGTCATCAACATCACCGCGACAAATAACTGTTCCGTTGTAGGTAATGCTACCACCGTTCTTATGGTTAACACCCTTAACTTCGTAAATCTGCTCTACAGTAATTTTACCTGCAACAAGCATAACGTGTCCGGACTTTTCTGCAATGATTGTAGAACCGTCGCGGTCAAGTTTTACATTAGAGCCCAGGAATCTTTCAACTTCAATATCCTTACCGTTCTTAGCTTCAAGGTATCGACCGTGTAAAGTCTTACCACCCTTACCTTTCTGAGCCTGAACTTTTTGCGCAACAGCCTGTCCTTCCGTTACATTCTGAATCAAATTAAGTTCCTTAAAGTTTACCTGTCCCGTAGAATTTTCCTGTAAACGGATTTTACTTGTATCAGTTTCAAACATGTATGAAATATAGGCATCGCGACCGTCAACAGGTAACATTGCTGTAGCAACTTCATACGGCGTATTATAAATAGGAACATCAACGAACTGTTTAATTTTTCCTTCATCAAGTCCGGAACCAACACCCTGTTTTGCCAGAGCGTTAACAATCTGATCAAATGAAACATCAGAACCGCAGTTTGACGGAGGTGTAACAGTAATTGAACCATGCATATCATCACTTGTAATATCAACAACAAGAATTGCATCTGCTGTAGGAATGTGATTATAGGTTCCAACTTCTTTATATTCACCGTTAGTTCCGGTCTTGCATAACTGCTTTAAAAGGTTTTCATCTATAGTTATGTGTTCAGTAAGATTTGCTGCATTTAATAAATCAACTTCATTAACAGGCTGGCCGCTTCCAATCGGCAACTCGATTTTTACACAAACAGCCGTACCGAAATAATGGAAATAGAAAACTCCGTCTTTGTTAACTTCTTTAATTTCATCTTCCATTTCAATATCATCGAATAAGGTATCTTCGATTTTCTTTTTCTTAATTGCAACTGATTCAGGATTTTCATAAACCCGCACAAACCATGGCTTTTTCATTAAACCAAATACACCGCCATAACCTTTCTCGATTACTTCATACTCTAAACTGGAAACAGAAGCCTCCAGCTGAACAGAAGCATCTGCCAGGCATTCATCTAAAGTATCAGCGCGCACTTCAACTGTTTTTATTTCAGAATCAGCGGCATATTTTTTTTCCATGTCTGCACGAATTTTATCAAGATTAACCATTCAAAAATCCTTAAAAAATTCCTTTTTTCATGCTTGTAAGTTTTGCACGAAGCCTTAAGTTTGCATCTGAATGTAACTGACTTATACGGCTTTCACTGACATTTAAAACTTTTCCAATTTCCTTAAAGGTCATGTCTTCATAATGATATAAAACAATTACAAGTTTTTCATTTTTTGGTAAATCATTTATTGCCTGAATAATAACGCGGCGGATATCTTCTCTTTCTACAATAATATCAGGATTTAAACTCTTAGGAGATTCAATGCTGTCACCAATGGACATATGTTCACTGTCATCACCGGAATACCACACATCATTAAGGGATAAAACACTTGTTCCGCTTATTTTCATCAGCATATTCTGATACTCTGCAACAGAAACTCCCATCTCCTGTGCAATTTCAGCTGTTGTTGCTGTACGACCAAGTTTAGATTCCAGCTCAACAATAGTATCTTCCATTTCCTTAGACTTCTGGCGGACAGAACGAGGAACCCAGTCTAAAGTTCTAAGCTCATCGAATATAGAGCCGCGGATTCTTGTTACGGCATAAGTCTTGAATTTAACATTTTTATCAGGGTCATATTTTTTTATAGCATCAAGAAGTCCAAACTGTCCGAAGCTTACTAAATCATCAAACTCTACTGATTCAGGCATTCCAACAGAAACTTTTCCTGCAACATATTTTACAAGAGGCATATACTGTCTTATAAACTTATCGCGCAATTCCGGAGACTTAGACTTCTTGTATTCTTTCCACAACTTTAATTCTGTTTCTTCATCCATTACTTCAGTCATTGTATATTCCTTTTATTTTTATGCTTCCTTTTTTAACAGAGTTCTTATTGCACTTGCAATTGTACTTGCATCATTCTTAGAAGCTTCTTCTGCACTACTTTTTTTTGAACCAGTATCATTAGAAAACTTTACGGAACTTTCCTGTGCGAATTCTGTATCCATAGCTATATCATTCATTTCAGATTTCTCTGATACATTTAAATCACCAAAATCTGGAAGTTGATCTATAAACGAATCTGACACATTCGATTTTAAATTTGCTTCCCTTACTAAAGCTGATTGAGATTTTTCTGCTGCACTATTCCCTTCGCCATTACTTTCTGCGCCTGTTCCAGTACCAGCAGCTGAATAATTTGTTTCTGATTTTTCATTTACAGGAACCGCTTCCTTTACATCAAAAGAGGCAGATGACGCCGGTGAGGCTTGCGAAGAATTTATTTCAGGCGGAGAGCTTTCTGCTTTAACACTGCTTTCATTAACTAAATCGCTTTCAGGCAATTCTCTCTTATTCAATTCAACGGCAAATTTTGCTTCTTCATCATCTTCCGTAAGATTTTCATCATCAATCGTAATGTCTACAGAATTTCCTGTCCGTTTAGATGCAGGGCTAGAAGAGGCGTAATCATCTGAACCGAAAGAATCTGAATCAACAGATAAAAACTTTTTATTTACAAAGGAAATTCCAAAAGTCAGTAAGGCAAAAATGGCACCGAAAATAACTGCTTTTAACAATGAAAAACCAAAGGCCCTTGTAGAAATAATGCTGATAAGAAATGAAGCAACAAATGCAATAACAAAGCTTAAAATGATTTTTTTTAATTTCATTACTTCATCTCCTCCCATTTCCCATTACTTAAAGATTAAGACATTATTTCCTTACGGTCAAGTTTTTAAGTTTACGCTCCATATTTTTTCTTGCTTCCCATAAATTTCTTCAGGAAGTTTGAAACTCCTGCATCAGGAGAAATTTCTGTTTTTTCGATGCGGCCAACAATATGCTTTAAACACATTGCAGGCTTAGAAGTTGGATTTACTATAATGAATGGCTTTTGCCTGATTACAGACGCCTGGACTACAGGGTCATCATAAATAAATCCAATGTATTCAACTTTATAATTTAAGAACTGTCCTACTATTGTAATGATTCTGCTTGAAATTCTTTTTCCTTCATCGCCGGAATGAACTTTGTTAACAAGCAGTTTAATATTAATCTGTCTATCATCTAATTCAGTAGCAATAATTTTTATAATACCATAAGCATCTGTAATTGCTGTTGTTTCCGGAGTTGTAACAACATAAACTTCATCAGCTGCTGCAACAAACTGAAGAACACTGTTTGCAATTCCTGCACCTGTATCAATGATGATGATATCTGCATTTGAAAGCGAAGAAAACTCTTTTGCAAAATACTCAAGCTCACTCTTAGTTAAGTTTGCAATGTTAGAAAATCCGTTTGCACCCGCAATGAATTTAATGCCGAATTCTGTATCAAGAATTATTTCACTCATCTGTTTCTGATGATTCAGGACATGCATCAAGTTATACTTTGGAACAATATTCATAATTACGTTTACATTTGCCATTCCCAAATCGCCGTCAATCAGAATTACTTTTTTTCCTAACTGTGCATAAGCAATAGCCATATTAACTGCAATATTTGTTTTTCCTACACCGCCTTTTCCGCTTGTAATTGCAATTATTCTGGTTTTATGTTCTTTATCTTTACCCATTAATGCTTTTAATTCTCTTGCCTGGTCTTCCATTTTTTACTCCCTAAAATTATTCTTCTTCACTGCCATATCTTTCGTTGAGATACAAATCATCAACTCCAAAGCCCTGTAATTTTCTTAAAAAGAATATTTTAGAAGCTTTTTCTATGGTAGCAGGAACATCCTGTCCGTTAGTTATATAAGATATAGCTTTATTTTTTTCTGCAAGAACGCTGATTAAATTTCCATAAGTTGAAGATTCATCACACTTTGTAACAATCACACTCTGGAAATTAAAGGTTTCGTAATTACGCAAAATTGTTTCCAGATTTTTTGAATTAATCCCGGCAACAACTGCAAGATATGTATCACTAACCATATTCTTTACTTCAAGATTCATTCTCATCTTTGCAATGTTTTCATAATCATTCGGACTGTAGCCGCTTGTATCAATAAAAATATAATCAGAAATATCGCAATATGATTTATACAGAAGCTCAAGGTCTCCAGGTCGTTCTGCTTTATCTACAGTGCTGTTAATGATTTCTGCCCAGTGCTTTAACTGTTCCATAGCAGCAACTCTTGTAACGTCAATTGTAAGCATTTTAATCTTAGGAGGAATTGATGATTCCCTGCGTGCTTTTAATGCAACCTTTGCAGCAAGCTTAACCAATGTTGTAGTTTTACCGACACCAGTAGGGCCAACAATTACAACAACCTTTGGAGGTCTCATAGGGCGGGGTTCTGCAATTTTTATATCAGCTGCAATCCAGTCGAGCACAGTTAATCTTAACGAATTATAATCTTCGAGTGCTTCTACAGAAAATTCTTTATTGATTCTTTCAACTATTTTTTCTATATAAGTTTTTGTGAAATCATTGTCGTACAGAATATTTTCTATTTTAGTTACATTGGCATGCTTTGTATGAGAAGAATAGTTTTCAAGCATAGTACCAAATTTCTTTTCCAGATTATCCTGAACCTGCTGAAGCTGATCAGTAAGAGTTTTTATAGTTTTAGAATTTGTAGCATCAATAGTATCCAGAAATTCATTTTGTGCGTGAACAGTCATACTGTTTGGAATTTGATAAGCTGAATTAGATGGAGTTGAGCCATAATTTTGCATGGGTGAATATTGCATGGCAGAATTAACTAAATGATAGTACTGAGAAACACCCATTGTAGCTTTCCTAAAAATCCCCCTTCTAATTACAGTCTGCTTCCAGTGATCAAGTACATAATTTGATCCATGTTTTTCTGTAATTATTCGAATACATTCATCTCGTGTCGGTGCATCAACACTTAAAATCGTATTAGTATTATTCACTTATTTCTCCTAATGATTCCACTTTTATATTATTTCCAGCCGCAAGAACTTCGCTAAGAGAAAGTACCACAGTACCCGGCATTTCTCTTTCAATTGATGACTTTACCAGATATCTTACATCGTCTGCACATAAAATAATTGGCAAATAATTTCTATTTCTTACCTGTGCAATTGCAGAACTTACTGCACTAATATAATTTCTGCCATCAACAGGGTCGAATGCAACATAAGGTCTCATATCACTGAAATTAGCACTGTGAGCTAAGATTTTTTCAGCGAGTGCCTGGCTCAAATTCAGTACATGCAAAGTCTTACTTTCATCAACATACTGCATGCAAATCTGAGCACCCAAAGCCTGGCGAACTTTTTCTGACAAAACATAAGGATTTTTTGTGATTCTTCCAAAGTCAGCTAAAGTTTCAAGAATCGTAACCATATCAGAAATGCTAACCATTTCAGACAAAAGATTCTTCAGGACAGCTTCAATTTCTCCGTAAGTAAATTTATATTCTCCGGATAAAACTTCATCTACAACTACAGGATTTGATTCTTTAATCTGATCGATTATATTCTTTACTTCCTGCCTGCTTAAAATTTCAAACGCATGCTTACTGATTAAATCCTGCAAATGAGTTGCAATAATTGTAGGCGGATCAATAACAGCATAGCCTGCACTTTCAGCTTCCTGCCTTCTGTCTTCCGTTAACCAGATTGCATCCATGCCGAAGGTAGGCTCTTTTGTTTTTTCACCAACGATTTGTTTTTCTTCAGGGACGTTGCCGGTATTTATGCACATATAATGACCGAGCTTTAATTTACTGCGGCCAACTTCAATGTTTCTGATTTTAAATGAGTACTCGTCAGAAGGAAGCTCAATCTGATCTACAATATGAATAGGTGGGACTACAAGACCTAGATTAAGTGCAACCTCGCGACGAACTCTTTTAATTCTCTCAAGAAGCTCAGCGCCCTTTTCTTTTTCAACCAAAGGAATAAGTGCATAACCGATTTCAAGCGATAAATCATCAGGCTTAGTTGTATATTTTAATTCATCAGTAGAAGCTTTCTGTGTATCAGTTTTTGCCTTGCCTTTCATTTCTGCTGCTAAGGCAAGTTCTTTTTTCTTTGAATTAACAAGCCTCAATCCAAGGAATACCAGTAAGGCTGATGAAGGGAACAAAACAAAACTTGCTGAATTATGGAATGCAACTGCCAGTACAGCCAAAGTTGCTGCAACAATCAAATACAAAGTTCCATCAACTGAAAACTGCTTCTTTAACTGATCAGAAAGAATTTCTTTTTCACTTGTTCCAGTTACTAAGAGTGCTGTAGAGAATGAAAGCAAAAGTGCAGGCAGCTGACTTACAAGACCGTCACCAATTGTTAAGAGTGCGTAGGCTTTAAATGCTTCCTGCATGGAAAGACCGCCGCCAATCATTCCTGTAATTACACCGCCAATTAAATTTACAACGGTAATAAAAATTCCTGCCTTAACGTTTCCGCTTACAAATTTTGAAGAACCGTCCATTGCAGAATAAAACGCATTTTCCTGACGAAGGGCTTCCTTTCTTCGCTTAGCTTCATCTTCTGAAATAAGGCCCGCATTCAAATCATTCTGAATGTCAAA
Organism: Treponema sp.; assembly: GCA_016282835.1. Classification (GTDB taxonomy): domain Bacteria; phylum Spirochaetota; class Spirochaetia; order Treponematales; family Treponemataceae; genus Treponema_D. The sequence continues at coordinate 55,953 of JAEELR010000068.1, forward strand.
CATTTTGTTATTCATACTGTCCAAAGTAAAGCGGGCACTAACTTCCGAAACTCTGTCGGCACCTTTTGTAACAACAAGGACCTGAACAACAATCAGAATAATGAAAATTATAAAGCCAACAACAAGATTTTCGCCGGCAACAATCTGCGCAAAAGTCTTAACCATTGAGCTCTGTAAATTATCTATGCTTAAATTTCCAGTTACAGGATTTATTAAAATATTTCTTGTAGAAGAAACATTTATTGCAAGACCAAATAAAGTAAGTATCAGGACAACTCTTGGGAATGCAGAAAAATCTGCCGCGCGTTTTAAATAAATAACTGTCAGCATAACAACAAATGCAACAGTCAAATTTAAAACCATAGCAATATCAATTGCAACCTTGCCGAGAGGAATAAACATAAAGAGAACAATTAAAATTAAAGACACAGGTACGATATTATCTAATAGAAATGGAAATAACTTCCCCGTACTCTGTTTGCTTTCTGGCATAAGTCCCCACCCACCCAAATAAAGCTATATACCATATTATAACACTAATTATCAACAAATGTAAAACACAATTTACATAATATAGGAATATTTTAGTGATTTTTCGATTTTTTCTTGATTTTTTTTAGGATATTTACAAAAAATTTGAGATTTTAGAGATTTTTCTTATTCAAAATTGTTTCAGCAAGAAGTAAATCTTTCTCATAAGTTATTTTGATATTGTCACTTTCACCTTCAACAATATGAACTGTAATTTCACTCATGTATTTTTTTACAACACTTGAATCATCAGTTGCAATAAAGTTTTTATCCTGCAGGGCTCTTGAATAGGCTTCCTTAATTACATCCCAGTGAAAGGCTTGTGGAGTCTGGACATTTACTAAAGATTTTCGTTCAAGAATTTCTTCTACTTCATTTTGACTATTTATCTTTACAATTGTATCTGTAGAAGGAAGTGCAACAGTCAGCGCTTTATATTTTTCCAGGGAATCAATGCATTCATTTATAATTTTCTGCGATACAAAAGGACGGACTGCATCGTGAAAAATTAAATTTACATTTTCATTAAAGTGATTTATTGCAGCTAAAGAGGAGTCGCTTCTTTCTTTGCCGCCATTAAGGATTTTCTTTACTTTTAAATATTTTTTTTCATCAATAATTTTTTGCAGGTAATCTATATACTGTGAATTGCAGACAATTAAAATTTCATCAATGCGCTGGTTTTCTTCGAACGCAGAAATTGAATACTCTATAATTTTTTTGCCGGCGAGGTCCAGAAATTGTTTTGGTAAAGCTGAGCCTAAACGTTTTCCGCTTCCACCGGCTAAAATTACTGCAACATTTTTCATAAGGTATATTTTACTGTAAATGTAAACTGGAAGTTATTCCATTTTGTATAATATTTATTTTCTTCCCAATACTTGTTATATAAAGGGTTTACAATGTAATCATACACAAAACCTGCACCTAAGTTTAAATCAGGCAGTACAAAAAAATCTGTTGAAATACCAAGTACGAGCTCGCCTCTGAAATAATTCCAGGTTCTGTTATGCAAGTCAGATGTATCGCCTGGTTTATCAGTTCCAATTGATTCTCTAAACAGAGAGTTATTATCAGGATTAAAGCGGTGTATAAAGACAGAAGATTTTCCTTTTTGATAGTATAAATCAAAACCTACAAACTGGCTGTTTCCGCCGTATCCAATTCCAGAGCCCAGCCACTGACCTCTGTTTGTATATCCCTGTGTTATTTCATGATGGAAGCCGAATGAATAATCCCACTGTACCTGCATATCCTGAGACATTTCAGTATTATTCCATTCAAACACAAGCAGGCCCTTTAACTTTTCATTAAAATCAAAACCTTTTTTCATTCCAAAGGTGAAAGTCATTGTATGCCAGAAATGAGTAACCAGTGAATTAATATTATCATGAACATCATTTGCCCTGTCATCAATTCCAACTTCTGTATAACAGGTAAGCTGTCCTTTTGTTGATTCAAATTCTGCTGTTAAAGAAATTTTCTGATCTTCATGGCCATTCTCAAAATAGAAAGGATTAAGATATTTGACAGAATCATCACCCCACTTAGAAAGACAGACTTTATTTGCTCCTAAAATCAAACCAGGTAAAAATGAAGGTGCGTATGAAAAGGTAAACAAATTTATCATGTTGTAGTCATTTGTTTCATCACTGTCGTAATAATCTGATTCTGTAAGCTGACCAACAAATACCCTGGCTTCAATATCACCTAAATAATAATCAATTCCCGGAATGACAACTTTCTGCTTTTTCATACCTATATCAAATTTTGGAAAAGCAGGAGCATTATTTGAGAAAAACAAAGGATTTACATCAGCACAACCGAGCCATACACTCTGCCAGCCAAAACCCAAAGTTAAAGAATTCCATGTATAGCGGATTTCTGTATCTCCCAATGAAAAATCAAAAAACGCTTTGTCGCCAAAACGCTGTGGACAATCGACTCTACCGCTCAAATCTTTATATTTCCAGAAATATCCATAAGGACTTTCATAAGCTGATTCCATAATTTCATATTCGAGGTTCTGACTGAAAGCAAGCTGAGGTTTAAAAGTTAAAGACAAACCATAATACTCAAGTCTGACACCTGTAGTAAAAGAAGCATTGTATCCTCTGCCCTGCCATAAAACTCCATCGTATCTTCCATAAGGAGCTTTTGTGTTTACAGAGTTAAATAATTCGAAACTATAAACTTTAAGCTTAAAGGAATTATCAACACCCCTCAAAAACAAATTCTTTTCATTTGCGTTTTTATCTAAAAAGACAAATTCAGTCTGTAATTTATTATTACTCCATAATTCATTTGAAGAAGAATCATATACGTTGTCACTTAAAGATCTATAATTTAAATAAGGGCGCTCAACATTTCCCTGAAGAGAAAGTAATTCAAAATATAAAGCTTGTGTTGATTTTAAAGCTTCCTGACTAAAAAGAGGAGCTAAAAACAATATAACTATTAACTTTAAAAATGCTTTTTTCATAAAGATAGATTATAAAAGAGTATAAAATTTAAGACAATATAAATTTTATAAAATGTGGTAACGCAAAAATGAACGGACAGCCTGTCTTTTCAAACTATGATTTTGCCTGTTTATCAAGGTAATGAATCTGTACATAAACAGTACTTATTGCTTTTAAATAAGAGTCCGGAATTTCACTTCCTATTTCAACATCATTATACAAGCCTCTGGCAAGCGGTTTATTTTCTACAATAGGAACATCATTTTCCCGGGCAATTCGTTTCATATTCTGAGCAGTTAAATCTTCACCCTTTGCAGTAACCTGAGGCGAATCGTACTGCTCCCGTTTCCACTGAAGTGCAACGGCGAAATGCGTAGGGTTTGTAATTACAACATCCGCTTCACGAACAGCTTTGGGCATATTTTTTGAAAGCATTTCTCTCTGTGCTGATTCAAGATGTCCTTTTACTTCCGGGTCACCTTCGAGTTCCTTGTATTCCTGCTTTACTTCCTGCTTGGTCATTTTCAAGCTGTCAATAAACTGTTTCCTCTGCATGAAATAATCAGCAATCGCAATTAGTATTAGAACAATTGAACTGATAATCAACAGCTTAGAGACCATTTTTCCAACCTGGCTTAAAGCAGCATTAGGTCCGTCTGTATGTAAAAAAGCAAGTGTCTGGTTTAAGTCCGAGCGGATTAAAACGAATGCAATTATAGAAATAAGGGCAACTTTTAAAATCGATTTGAATATATTAAATAAGCCCTGCATTGAAAACAGAGTGCGCTTAAAGTATTCACCGAATTTAGGAAGGATTTTATTAAACTTTGGAGTTATAGTTTTTGTAGTAAAAAGAAAGCCTTTATTCTGAATCAAGTTTGCAACAACGCCTGCAACAATGCCGACTACAGAAACTGGAATTACCATCGTTAAAAAGAATTTCAGAAAGACCATATAAAATTTCTGGTCATTTACTTTTTCTGCAGTGATATTATTAAAGTAGTAAATCAGAATTTCCATGCACTTTTTTTTCATCCATGGTGCCAGAAAAATAAACACAATGGAAACGAAAAAAAACACAATCATTCCGTTTAGTTCCTGGCTTTTGGCAACGCGCCCTTCTTCACGAGCTTTACGAAGTTTGTGTTCTGAAGGCTGTTCAGTCTTACCTTCATCTTCAGCAGCGAACCACTGTAAGTCAATCTGAGACATTCTATACCTTCCCCATCTGTGCAAATAATTTCAAAAGCTCTTTAAAGCCATTATTAAATGTATAGTAAAAGAATTCGTAGAATGATGGAATGAGTAAATATATTACAAAAAATGCTGTAAGAATAAGAATCGGAAATCCTTCGCTTAAAAGATTCATCTGTGGTGCTGCCTTAGAAAGTATTCCGACAGTTACATTTATTAAGAACAGCGTTCCCATTAAAGGAAGTGCAATAATCAAAGCGTCCCTGAATAAAAATGTTAATGAAGACATAATGAATTTTACAAAGGCAGAAGAACAGTTAACCAGAGAAAAGGCGTTTATTGAAGAAAAACTTTTTACCAGCCCCTGCAAAAATAATTTCTGAAACCAGTGATTCTGCAAAAAACATAAGGTTGCAACAAAATTTAAAAACTGACCGAGCAAAGGATTTTCTACCTGGCTTAAAGAATCGTAAACTTCGCTGGCAGTAAAGCCCATTTGAAAAGCAAAAAACTGACCGGCTGTACTGAAGGCTGCAAAAATTATCTGAACAAAAAAACCTAAGATTAAACCAATCATTGCTTCACCGATTATGAGAAAAACATAATCTAAATTGAATGAGCCCGTTGAACTGATATACGAGGCATAAGATTCATACACTCCAGACTTAAGTGAAACCTGCGGGAAAATAAAACAAGCCATATATAAAGCAAGAGCAACTTTTACTTTTCTGGGAGCAGTTTTACTTGAAAGAAGCGGCAGTACCAGAATACACGCAAGACATCGCGCCATAATTAAAAAGAAAACCGGTGCTCCTGAAACAATCTGATTAAGCATAAAACCTTAAACCTTTATTTTTCTCACCTTGCCATTTGAGGAATAAGTTCCATAATCCTTGTAAAATACTGGCCTGTAGAAGAAAACATCCAGCCGGAAAGTAATGCTATAAGTAAAAGAATAATTAAAAGCTTTGGTAAAAACGTTAAAGTCTGTTCCTGGATTGAAGTAGTAGCCTGTAAGATTGCAACAATAAGACCAACAATCAATGCGGCTCCTAAAACTGGTGCGCAAATCTTAAATACCTGCCAGATACCCTGCTGTATAATCTGTTGAATTGCAACTAAAGACATTTTATTCTCCCACCCCTTTTATAAAGTTACCTTACAACGCTATTGAATAACTGAGTTGTTAAAAGTCCCCAGCCATCAACCAAAACAAAAAGCATTAATTTAAATGGCATGGAAATCTGAACCGGAGGTAACATCATCATACCCATACTCATAAGAATACTTGCAACAACCATATCTATTACGATAAACGGTATATAAAGTAAAATACCGATTTTAAATGCAACAGTTAATTCATGAAGTATATAGGCAGGAATCAGTACATAAGTTGGAACTTCAGTTAAGTTTTTAGGCTGAGGTAGTTTTGCCATTTTTGTAAAAGTCCCGATGTAAGAATTATCGCCTGCCATCTGTGCATACATAAACAGACGGACAGGAGCTTCTGCTTTTGTATAGGCTTCTTCTAAAGTGATTTCATTATTTGAGAGCGGCCTGAAGGAATCGTTATAAACTTTTGAAAAGGTTGGCCACATGCAGAACAAAGTCATGAATAAAGCGATTCCATTCAAGACTGCTGTAGGAGGAACCTGCTGCAAGGAAAGTGCACGCTTTATAAAATCTAAAACTATTGAAAACCGCAAAAAGCAGGTCAGTAAAATCAAGATACTTGGTGCAATCGTTAAAAGTGTTAAAAGCAAAAGCAGCTGAACACTGAAAGCAACTTCTTTTCCTGTTCTTGGAGATGTAGCTGTTATGGAAAGATTCGGAAAATCAATGGCACCAGTTCCGCGAGTCATTTCCGTTCGGCCCTGTGTTGAACCTTGCGGAAAATTCTGGTTCTGGGAACTTTGAGCACTTATGTTAAAAGCACAAAACAAGATAACAAATACAACCAAAAGATATCGCTTAATATTTTTTTTCAAAAACTCTTTAAACTTCATACACACACCAATCTATTCTTCTGTATTAAGCCGCTGTTTTTTCAGGGAATCTAAAAGTGCTTTAGTTTCTTCATCCATCATTTTTTTCTTTGCAAATAAAGATTTTTTCTCTTTAGGCTTTGTCTCACTTTTTGGCTCAGTATTTTTCTGCGGCATAAAAAGCTCAAGGATTTCACTGAAATTTTTAGGTTTAGAAACTGAATTTTTGTCAGCATATAAATTCATTGCATTAATAAGTTCAACATCATCAACCTTATCAATAACATTTACTGAATCATCACTGACTCCAAGAATAAAAGCTTTATCTAAAAGAGTTACAATCTGCACTGATTTGCCCGGCGATAAAGTAATTGAAGAAACTTTTCTCAAGAAAGGATCATCATCGTTTACCTTTGGCTCAATTCCTTTTTTCAGGAACTTAAAGATAAAGTAAATTACAGCAACTACAAATGCCAGAACTAAAAGCATGCGGAGAACAGCCCAGAAACCAAAGCCTGCTGAAGACTGATTTGTTCCGTTTCGAGTGTCTTCAGAATCAGAAGCAAAATCTAAGGTAATATCACTTTCATCTGTATCTAAAGAAATTTTTGGTGAAGTAAAACTGGCAGAAGCTTCAACTGAAGTTTGAGATGAATTATTAGATTCATTAGTTTGAGCAAAAGCTGCAAATGAACTGAAAAATAAAACAATAAAATATAGAACAACCGATTTTTTTAAAAATGAGTATTTCGTAATTTTCCCCCACCCAAAAGTCATCAAATAAAATTAAATTGATGAAGCAACATGTTCGATTGCAGGAAGAATTTCTGTAACACGAACACCGAAGTTTTCATCAATGACTACAACTTCACCTTTAGCAATTGGTTTATGATTTACAAGGATATCAACAGGTTCACCCGCAAGTTTATCAAGCTCAATAATTGTACCTTCACCAAGACCTAAGATTTCCTTGATTGTTTTTTTACAGCGGCCAAGTTCTACAGTCATCTCCATGAATACGTCCATAATAAGACCGATATTCTGCTGTTCTGCGCCCATAAGTCCCTGCTGTAAATTAGGGAACTGCAATGACTGAACATTTGGAGTCTGCTGGAATGAACTCATCATATTCATCTGCTGGCCAGGCATACCCATCATTGGCTGGCCCATACCCATCATAGGCTGGCCCATTCCCATCATTGGTTGTCCCATAGGAGCTGCCATTCCCATTGGATTTCCTGCAGGAGGAACCTGTGCGCCCATAAGAGGCTGCTGACTGAAGTTTGCACCGGCCATAGAAGCAGCAGGAGCTTCCTGAGTTCCACCGCCTAAAGCTTTTGCAATGTTATCTGCAACAGAATTGCTTACGGCTTCCCATAAAGTATATGCTTCACCGTCAACAGTAACTGGATATGTAAACAGAGCAAATGTACCCTGAGGCATTCTAACCATTGCTTTAGGCTGATTAACAGCTTCTGCAGGCTGAGTAGCAAGTCCCGGGAATTTACCGGTTCCGCTGAGTTCTGTAATTTCAGCACCAGAATGAGATGAAATAACTTCTGAAATAACAGACAAAGCCATATCGTCCATTGAAGGGCTTTCTTCCTGATTTATAAGTGAAACAAGTTTAGTTGCAAATTCAGTTGATAAAAGGAAAAGATGATCACCTGTAAGGCCTGAGGTAAAATCAGTTAGAACAGAAATAACAACTTCAGGTACTTTTGCAAGCAGCTGATCTCTTGCAAGAGACTCAACAACAGGAGTTCCAACAGAAACTTCTTTTTGAGTCATAGTATTTATAATACCAGCAAGCTTATCCTTCATTGTTTCAGCGAACTTTGTAAGGGTTGCAACATCAATTGTAGCTTCAGGTTTAGAAGCAAAACCTCCTACTGCACCAAGTCCACCCATATCTACGCCAGATAATAATGCGTCAATTTCTTCCTGTGAAATAGATCCTTCACTCATACTGTTTCCTCTCCTTCTGGTGTCAATTCTTCAATTTCATCATTAATTGTTTTTTCAATCTTATCTATAATTTGTACAGCCATCTTTTTTCCTACAACACCCGGCTGACAATGGAATTTCTTTTTACTTCCAACACTTAAAACTAAAGGCTCTCCAACCCTGATAGTGTTAAGCCTGATTACATCACCGCATCTCAAATTCAATACATCCCTAATCGGAACATTTATTGAACCGATATCTGCTACAAGTTCCATTTCAACATCAGCAAGTTTTTCCTTTAATGTACCCAAATACTGAGTGGTTGAACTTCTTCTGACAGAACTGAACCAGAACTGTGATGAAAGCTTTGAAACAATAGGCTCAATCGTGATGTATGGAATACAAATGTTCATCATTCCTGATTCTTCACCGATTTTAATTTCGAGAGTAACAAGAATAACCATTTCTGTAGGAGGAACAATCTGTGCAAACTGAGGATTTGTTTCAATCTGCTGGAGACGTGGTCTTAAATCAATTACCTGAGTCCAGGCTTCCCTCATATTTGCAAGGATACGAACAATAATACCTTCCATTACAGACTGTTCAATATCCGTTAAGTCACGGTTTACTTTTCCACCTGTATCACCCTTACCACCAAACAAACGGTCAATAATAATGAATGTGATTTCCGGAGCAATTTCCAATACAGCATTACCTTTTAAAGGGTCCATATTGATTACTGCCAGTGTTGTTGGAGAAGGAATAGAACGAATAAATTCCTCGTAAGTTAACTGATCTACAGAAGCAACGTGAACGTGAACTAATGTTCGAAGCTGAGCAGAAAGGCTTGTTGTTGTAAGACGGGCAAAAGTCTCATGCATATTTGAAACAGTTCTTATCTGTTCCTTTGAGAATTTGTCAGGTCTTCTAAAGTCGTAAATCTTTATTCTTCGATTATCACTGACCGGTTTATAATCATCAGACTCTGAATCGCCTGTGCTTATTGCCTGGAGAAGCTGGTCAATTTCATCTTGCGAAAGAACTTCATTCATCTAACATACACCTTATATAAAACTTACTGCTGGATTATATCTTTTGCAGTAAACTTAACATCCCTGATTTTTGACTTAGTTAAAATATTATCATTAATATGATCACGAATATTCTGCTTTAATCTCTCTTCATTTTTTGAAGAAAGTTCTTCTACAGTCTGATCTGAGAAAAATCTTCTTAAAAAGTCAATTATTTCAATTCTTCTTTCTGTAATTTCAGTAGAAGCCTGCTTATCATCTTTCTTATAGCCTAAAACAATAGTTACGCTTACGGTTGCCTGACCATCAGCAGTAGAAGCTCTAATCTGGTCTAAAGATGTATACCAGTCATAGCTTTCTCTTTTTACAGTATATTCTTCGCTAATAGGAATTTGTGACTGACTCTTGCGGCCAGAGTTTTTCATCATAATAGATGTAGTAACAACAACTATGGTAACGATTAAAATTACTGCTGCAAGTCCGATAAGAATAAATTTCAAAAGCTGAGGAAAAATACCTTTTCCACCTTTTTTTGATGAAGTATCAGCGGTTCCATCACCTGCCATTATGTCGTCTGCGCCTTCGTCTGCCATACGATCCTCCCAATTTAAAATTATTCTCTTTTTATTATCGGATTATTTTATTTTAAAATTTAGTAAACTCTAACATTAAAAATGTCCCTCATCAAGAATTATAATATCAACTCTTCTATTGTATGCGCGGCCCTCTTCTGTATCATTACTGAACTTGGGTCGGGTATCTGCATAACCGGCAATAGAAAACTGCTTTTCATCTACACCGAAATCTGAAAGATAATGCAAAACATTTACAGCGCGTGCAGCAGAAAGCTCCCAGTTACTTTCATACTTAGAGCCCCTGTCTACCGGAACATTATCAGTATGACCTTCTATTCTCCACCTTCGATTTTTTACTTCAGGGGAATAAAAGAAATTTGCAAGGTTTAACAAAGTCTCGCGGGCATTTTCCATTTTTAACTCAGCACTCCCCTGTTCAAAGAAAGTATCTGAAGCTAAAGAAATTACGAGGCCTCGTTCATCACTTGTTAATGAAATTTTATTTGTTTTAATTGCAGGTTCAAAAGTACTTATAGCCTTCTTCATTGCAGGACCTAAAGCTTTTCCTTTTTCAACTGAAGGCAGAGAACTTACAACATTACCTAAATCTGAAAGGGAACCGGCACTTAAAGATGTTCCACCACCGGTATTATTATTAGAAATTGAAGCAGTTAATGCCGCCATTTGTACTGCATCTGATTCAGAAGGATCATAAAGCATTACGAAGAAGCAGAGCATTAAAGTAATCATGTCACCATAAGTACCTTGCCACGCCGTTGACGGTTTAGCAGGTTCTTTCTTTTCTCGTTTACCCATCAACTACTCCGTAAAATTAGTCTTTAAGTACATCAGCTTCTATAGCTTTTCTTGTTTTAGGATCAAGATAAGTTAAAAGTTTTTGTGCAAGGATACGAGGGTTATCGCCGGCCTGGATTGAAAGGATTCCTTCGAGGGTCATTTCCTTGGCATTCATTTCCTTACTGTTCTGCCATACAAGTTTTGCAGCTAAAGGACCAAAGAGCCAGTTTGCAAGCATAGATCCGTATAAAGTAGTAATCAAAGCAACGGCCATGTTAGGACCTAATGATGATTTATCTTCGAGGTTTCTTAACATACCGATAAGACCAATAACGGTACCCATCATACCGAAACCAGGAGCATAACCTGCCCACTGAACGACAACGTTAGCCCATTCCATGTGACGCGATTCAGTCTGCGACATTTCATTTTCAAGAATTGCCCTGATTGCAGAACCATCGTTACCGTCAACCATAAGGCGTAAACCTTCTTTCAGGAATTTATCATCTAAATCATCAAGACCTTCTTCAAGTGCAAGAATACCTTCGCGACGAGCTTTTTCACTTAAAGAAACCATATTCTGGACAGCAGTTTTTTCACCGTAATCGTAAGTCTTAAAACATCTGAGAATGATTTTAAAAATACCAACAGCTTGATTCATAGGAGCACAAATCCACAAAGAAAAGTAAGAACCACCAATTGTTACGAAGATTGACGGAATATCGATAATACCCATGATGGAACCACCCGAAGTAAAAACTCCAATCATCATCATGGCAAGTCCGCCTGCGAAACCTATAATTGTTGCTATATCCATTTATGTTTTCCCCTCCCAGAAACAGATATTCAAGCCACTTTCAAATTTAAAAACACTTTTGAAAGATATTATATTATACACTAAATTACAATTCTTGACCAACTATTCCTAAACTTTTTCTGTACTTAACAATTCTATCGATTACCTCTTCAGGACTTTCTTTTACGATTATATTTTTTCCGGAAAGCATTGTAATTGTTAAATCAGGTTTTAATTCCATACTCTCAATTTGATGTGGATTTAAATAATAAGTTTTGCCGTCTAGTCTTGTAACTTTTATCATATATACATATATAATGAACGCTAATAAAACTGAGGTCAAGTATTTTTTTCTATATATGCGCCAATTAAATGTATTTTTTAAAGAAATCAGAAATGATTTTTTCTATTTCAGTGAAATTTTCTGAATCTACATAAACTGCATTTTGAAGGCCTTTCATAAAAGTATACTGCTTTTTTGCATAATGCCTTGAATCTAATTTTATCTGCGATTTTATCTGGTTTACAGTAGTCAAATCTTTCCTGAAAAACTCCGAATATCCAATCGCTTTTAAGGCAGGAGTAGTTTCGTCATATCCCATTTTTTTTAAGGCTTCAACTTCATCTGCTAAGCCCTGCTCAAACATTTTTTCTACACGCAGGTTTATTCTATTATATAAATCTTCCCTCTCTCTTTCCAAAATGATTGTGCAGAAATCATACTGTTCACGCAGAGAAGATGGTCTTTCAAATGAACTCACAGGCTTATGACAGGTATAATAAACTTCCAGTGCACGGCGGATTCTATATTCATCGTTTATGTTTATTTTATTTGCAGTCACCAAATCGACCTGCTGTAATTCTTCGTAAAGCTTTTCTTTGCCTTCAGCTTCCATCCGCTTACAGATTAACTCCCTGATTTCTGGAGAACTTTCCGGAGCTTTAGGAAGTCCCTGTAAAAAGCATTTAATGTAAAACGCAGAGCCGCCGCAGACAACAGGAAAAATCTTTTTAGACCACAAATCTTTACATATAGAATCAGCGCGTAAAACGAAATCAGAAACATCATACTGTGAGTCTGGCATAAGGATATCTACAAGATGATGAGTCACTTCCTCCTGTTCTTCTTTACCAGGCTTTGCAGTTCCAATGTTTAAATATTTGTAAGCAGACTGGGAATCGGCGCTAATAACCTGGGCTTTTTCTTTTAAAACAGAAAGACTGCTCTTACCGAACAATTTTTCAGTTAAAGCAGTCTTACCACAGGCAGTTGGAGCATAAATTACAACTACAGGAATTTTATTCATATAAAAATATATAGTTTCGTAAACTATTTTGTCTCAATTCTGTATTGAACTTCTCCAGTAAAAAGTTGACGGGCAGCCAGGCTGACTACCTTATCATCATTTTCTTCAACATCATCATCTTTTATCATTGCAAGCTGATATGCACGTCTACTTGCAGCACAAGTAATTTCATACATTCCGCCCTTAAACTTTGACATTTCTTCTAATGGGAAAATCATAGCACAACCCCTTCATTAAATTTGGTACATTCTAAATTATTTACAATCTTTTTTCAATCCAGTTATACAAATCAAATTCAACTGTGATCCTGTCTTTCTCATTGAATAATTCATGCCTGTCTTCATCGTACAGTTTTAAAGTCACATCGCTAATTCCATTCTTTTTATAAATCTCATAAAGATTAGAAACTGTCTTGCCGTAACTACCAACAGGATCTTCTTTACCGGCAATTATATACACAGGAAGCTTTGCAGAGATTTTTTTCATCATGGATTTTTTGTGGATGTAACAAAGTCCTTCGAACATATCGTAATAAAACTGAGTGGTACAAATCATTCCGCATAAAGGATCGTCGATATATTTTTGAACTTCATTTTCATCCCGGGTGAGCCAGTCATAACTTGTTTTTGGAGAAGGTATTTTTTTACAGTAGGAACCAAACGCCAGATTGTCAATAAATTTACTCACACGCTTTTTGCCGCAGAACAGACGTATAACGCCCGCAATAAATTTTGCTGTCCTGGTTAAAAAAAGTCTTGGGCCGGCACTACCGCATAAAATTACACCGTCAATGCATTCACCATATTTTTCTATGAAGCACTGGGAAATAAATGAACCGAAACTATGTCCTAAAAGAAAGAGTTTTAAATTCGGATAAATCGACTTGAGTTTCAAGGCCTCTTCGTGAATGTCGTCCACTACCCTGAAGAAGCCTTTTTTGTCAGCAAGATAACACAGTCTGCCGGTTCCTTCGTTCTCGCTCAAAAGTCCTGTCTCCCCGTGACCTCTGTGATCTTCTGCATACAGAGCAATATTTCTGTCGCACAAAAAATTTGCAAGTCTTTCATATCGCCTGGCATGTTCAACCATTCCGTGGCTAAGTAAAACAACAGCCTTAATCTCGCCCTCAGGTTTCCACGAGTGCCATACAATTGTGTTTTTATCCGACATAATAAAATTCTGTTTTTCGTATATCATTTAAATCTCCAGCTGAAACTAAAAAAGATGTATGTAAGTATATCAGATTTTTATTTTTTTGAAACGCAAATTGCCTAAAACGTTATCTTAAAAAAAAGTATTGCCAAGTTTTTGTATTTGTATTACAAGAGGTCTCATAAACAATAAATAATCAGGAGGCTGCAATATGGAGTCAGATAAAAGAACTTATACATTCCTGCAATTAAGGGATTACCTGAACAATCTTTATGCATTTAACAACCCCGATGAAGATAAATGGCACTTTAATAAAATTATGGGGCGTATAATTACAGGAAAATATACAGCTGACTATGACATTCATAAAAATGAATTCGGTACACAATTTGGCGAAAAAACAATTGAGCGCATTCTATGTAAAAAAAGCAGCATAACAAACGGACGATTCTTTCTTAATGAAGAAGAAGCAAAACTAATTGCTGAACAGCTTGAAGATGAAAACTTTAAGGAAAAATATAATCTTTACGATAAAAGCGGTATTCTTCAACTTCTTGTTAATGAATTTATAAATGCCTATAAAAAATCTAATTCAAAAATTCCTGAGAAATTTAGAAATTTACCTGAACAACATGGTACTGAAAAAATAATTATGACCAAACCAAAAGACGAACTGGAAATTGAATTATGGAAAAAAGGGAACTTTGTTTATCTTCAGGGGGAACACGGCACAGGAAAGAACTATATTGCTCTCTCAAAAGCACATGAGCTTTATAAACAAAATGAAGTTAATTATGCTTTCTTTATTGACTGCCAGAAAAATAAAGTAACCTCGCCTGAAGATTTCTACAGAAAAATTTTATTTTTTCTGGAAGAAGAAGAATTTAAATCATTAAAAACAACAGAATTATCAAAAAGAGCTGCAGCTTTTATTTGCAAAAATAATACTCTCGTTTATATTGAGTCTTTTGAGGCTTTAAAAAATCCTTTAACCCAAAAACACATAATAACCTTTCTGTTAAGATGTAAAAAACAACAGAACGATTCTTATTTGTATGTAATTATTACAAGTAATAAACGAATTGAAACTTTTCCATACATATCAGAAGAGTATTTCAGTAAAATAGAGATCACGGAATACAAAAAATCTGATTTCAAAGAGTATTTTGATTATCTTAGAAAAGAGAAAGAAATTAAGGAGGCTCTAAGTCTTTGTAATAACAAACAAAAAAAAGCTTTAGAAGATTTTCTTATCAGTAAGTCTACGGATCTAAGTTTTCTAAAAAGAAGTTTATTCTACCTTGCAAAACGAATTAAAGACAATGAAGATATCGAAGAACTTATACAAGGATTTTTTCAAAAAGATATATTTAAATTTGAATCATCCGTTTACAACTATTTAGAGGAACTGAGCGAAGAGTCACATTTAATTCTTGTTGCACTGCTCCTTTTTTAAATCAGGACTCAGCAAAGAAGAGTTGGGAAAAATAACTAATATAAAAGAACCAAAACTTACATATGCTGTTAATGACTGTTACAACAGCTTTTTCATAAATAAGGCATCAAAAGAAGGAAATGATTTTTATTCTATTACAGAAGGAATCAAACCTCTGGTAGCAAATGATCACGAGAAAAACTTATCAAAATACAAAGATGTCCGTATGGCAGTTATAGGAACACACTGCTTTAACTAAACACTATAGGCAAGCAGAAGAACCAAAATCGCAATCACGCAATAATGGTTCTTCTGTCTGATTTTAAACTCCCCGTCTCTTAGCCCCTTGAAAAACCAATTTGTTTTTTTCCATACTCAAGGTTTGTTGATTTAACAAGTTCTTCAACTGTATTAACAGTGAGTTTTTTTCTTCTTCCATGACTGCCGTAAATCGATCCAAAATAACTGTATAAGGCAGGTACAATTTTTCGAGTCTGACCGTTACAAAGCTGATACACCAACTCAATCTCCTTTTTATTCAGCTTTTCAGGAAGATTTGCATGTTTATTTTTAAACTTTTCAAACTGCAATGGAATGACAATTTTTTTGAATTCATCAGAGGTATAGTCGCGGAAACGGATTATATGAACCCTGTTAAGAATTGGCTCTGGGATTGGCTCCAATGTGTTGGCCGTACAGATGAAAGATGGACAAAACCCATTTATTTTAAGTTGAAAAAATTGATCCTGAAAATTAGCAAGATTCTCATCTCCCAGCAACTGCACAAGGAGAGGATACATATCCTTTTCAGGATTACTACTATCATAGGAACACTTATCGATTTCATCCAAAACCGAAACAGCATTAAGGCAGTTTGAATCTCCTTCTGTTGAATTCCAGATTGAAGAAAGCAAAACTCCTTCCCTACTGCCTTTGTATTCCGGGGTAATACCTGTAACATAGCTTATACCAATATTACCTATTGGAATAAAGATTGGATTTGTCTGTCCGAACAGCTTTGTTATTTCAGTTGCAAGCATAGTCTTACCACAGCCAGGGGCGCCCAGAAACAAAACCGGCGGAAGATGAATTCTATTTTCTTTAGAATGCTTCAGCGCAACATTCATATAGCAAAATAGAGCATCCTGATTCTGAACATTCGGATGCTGCTTCATAAGCTTTTCAAAATCAGAAAGCATCTTTTGGTCTGCCGTTAAATAAAAATTATCATTCGAATAAAGCTTGTAGAATATTTCATTTATTCTGTGTTTTATACCGGGATTCTCCTGAAAAGCCTGAGCCTCTTCTCCATAGGTTTTATCGAAAGCAGCTTTATCAACTATGGTGACACACTGATTCACCAGCCCGTGTTTAAACTTTTGTATTAATTCTGAAAAGATACTCATAAAATTCTTCAGAGTATAATCAGCTCCATAAATATAAAACATGTTTTCAATCTGTAAAATTAAATTAACTTTCATCTCTGTATCATATTCCGAGGATAATAGACGCATATACTTCTTTATGTTAAAAGATAGTTCTGATTCTTCTGAAAATGTTTTATCAATAAGCCTTTCTACATAGCTGTCGGTAAATGTAACTCCAATGTTTTTTGAATTAAGAAAAACAGGTTCTTTAAAATTTTTAAAAGCAATAATGAATTTTATATTCAGTAATATCGAGGTCCTTGAAATAAGAGCACTTGCACGATCTTCAAATTTTTGAAGCATAAGCCCATCATTATCTGCATCCATATCTATATTGATAAAAATACATTGATCAGACAGCCTGTCTTTAGCCAACAGCTTTAAAAGCGACAAGGCATGATCTATCTCACGTGCATACCAGAACGGGACTTTCTTTAATTTATGATACGCAAAATCGAAAGCAGCAGCTCCAGAGTATACAGTCACATTATTCTTTGCTCCTTCGAAAATATCGAAAGGTTGTTCTGGAATAACAATATCAAAATCACTATCTTCTGTTTCTAATACCGGAAAATCAAGATGGCTTCTGAGTCTGACTAATTCCCTTAATACTGTATCACACAAACAAATCTTCTGGCGTGTCTCTGCATAAGATATTAATCCGTAATTCAAGAGAGTCTCGAAAGATTTTTTTACTGCCACTTCATCAACTTCTAAGACAGCCGTGCACAAAGTAATATAATCCTTTATCAGAAAAGCTGATGATGGGGAAAGAAATACATAGTTTATTTTTGAATTATGTAATAGATCGAAAATTTTAATTATTTCAATTTCGATGTCACTTAGTTCACTAAAACTTGAGTAATCACTGCTTTTTAAATTTGGAATATATCTAAAATGATCGCTGTCATATTCTATGATTTCAGCCATTAACTCATCATCCATAAATGTTAAGTCCTGATTCTGTAAGGCAATGGCAATATTTTCTATATTCTTTTCAGGGCTCATATCCGGGAATGTAAGGCTTAGAAACTGGAGTGCTGTCTCTATAATTTCAGGATATTTTTTGTAAAACTTTTTACTGAATTTTTTTGTAAGAAGGGCAATCAAAATTTTTTGATAAATAAATCTTAGTTTCATGTCCTGGATGTTTGTTTCCTTTTTCATAATTTACTCCTCGTATTTTTTTTATTGATTTATTTCTAAAAACTTTCTGCGGCTAAGAATCAGTGAAATAATTTCCTGATACATTTCATAATCAACCTGAATGGCAATTGGCAAAATATAAAGTTCAGTTTCCTCACAGGTACGTTCTATAAAGACTTTATCCGTAACATATCCCAAGTCAATGAGATTTGAAATTCTGTCGCTGCATTTCAACGCTTTTGCATTATACGATCCTTCAGAATTAATTCTCTTCAGGAAATCAGCTTTTGTCTCTCCTTCCCGCTTAGTTACTTCAAGAACAAGCTTTAATACGGCATCTCCATCTGCATCGCAATTCCGAATCAACTCCCTGTCAAAGTTTTCCAAATCTTCTATGGCGTCATGAATTAAACTGGCCTTTAGCAAAACAGAATCCGTATAGCCATACTCCAGAAGAATCCCGAAAGTTGAAATTTGATGACGAAACATTGTTCCGCCGCTTCTTCTGACTTTTGAAATAAGTTTTGTGGCAAGATAGATGTAGGGTGCGAAAGTAATTTCTTTAAGTGCCTTCATTCCTTCATAGTCGAGTATTGATTTCTCGACCCGCATCAAATCTTTCATAGGTCCCTCCTGTAATCTAATTTCAATGCAGATAATAATTATTAGTATTAAATTTACAAGATATACTTTTTTGTACTGCTATAAGGGAAACTATAAGTTTAGGACAAATCCTAAATGAAATTTGTTAATATATTGTTTTTTTTTTGGGGGAAAAAACACCACTACTTGCGAAGCGTGGTTTTCTTTCCCCCAAACCCCTAATTTTTCCTGCACGCTTTAAACGTAACTGATTGTCCTTGTCGAGCATCAGTCTACGATAAACGAAAATATGCCATTACGGTTCCTGGATTATGTCGTTCGTCTTTACGAAAAAATTGTCCCGCAGAAAAGCCGCTATAAGAAGAAGCTTTTGATGAAGGCAAACTTAAAGGACAAAACGAACGTGCTAAAGAAGATGCACTTAGAATGCTGAAAGGTGGCAAACTTAGTATTGATGAAATTGCTGAGTATTCAGGAATTACGATTGAAGAAGTTAAAAAACTTCAGAAAGATTTGTTGAAATAACCCGAGACATTACTGCAAAAAAAAGTGAGTACCAGAAGTTTTTGAAAAAGCTTTTAGTACTCACTTATTATAAAATCACTACAGATTTCTTTTATTCACATACCGAACCCTAACCGATATGGCTACAATATCACTACTCCTTCCTTAAGTAAACTACATCGAAGCGGCTTGAAACATAACCGATTGCACACTTGCTGTTGTTGCTAGTAGTTGCCTGACTTGCGATTGAAGCACCATCTGTTACGTCCAGGGCAAGTGTTACACGGTTTGATGTTGCAGCACTGTTACAAGGAACTGTCATAGCATCCCAGTTAGAAGCAGCATTACTTGTTGTTGACTCAAGATATGCAACTTTAATAGCATCTTCCGTTGAGTCATTTGTAGGATCATAGTAGGAAATTACAGGACCTGCTGCGGCTCCACTTGCAGAAGCATTTGTAAGCTTGATGTCTGTCCAGTTTCCAGGGCTTCCGTCGTTGTCTACACAAACCGTTGTCCAATCGTATGTACCATAAGCTGAACGCTCACCATATACATAGTAAAGGGAACCGTCTTTTGCGCCCTTACATGCAATATGAATGTTGTTGCCACCATCAAGAGCAATGCTTACATACTCACCAAGACGAGGTGTTGCACTACCGGTTACAACCTGACGAGTCCATGCGTTACCTTCGCCGTTTGCAGCAGCTGCTGTTGTAGTTCCGTTTGCAAGAACCGGAGTATTAGTATTAATTGGATATGTAGCTCCTGCAGATGTAGCAACCATAAGGCGTCTGTTTGTACTGTCATAATATGCGATTACTGGCTTTACGGCTGCTGTATCGATTGCAATATCTGACCACATACCAACATTGAGATTTGTATAAGTACCGCCTGTCTGCAAGGTGTCATAACCTGCTACAACAAAGCCTCCGTTCTTGTAATATGCGGACTTGTTACTAGAATCTGCTGCATTAGTCTGATATGTGTTATCTAACCAGACTCCTTCTGTAGCGTATTTCTTTGGAATATTAGTAGCACTGTTGGTTGGTGCAGCCATAGCCCACTTAAGACACTTTGCATAACGGTCATAATAGGTTATGTAGGCTTCTCCATCATAAACGGCAATTCTTGGATTTAAGAACTGATTGAATATTTCGTCAAATCCATCAGAAGAATTTGCATTTTTAGGTGCGGTTCCACTTCCTCCCATACGTTCAATTACATGGCGCATAGCATTATCATTACTATTAGTAAAAGTCTGAGAACAACTATTATGCGTATAATAGCCATTATAATTTATTACAAAGTTTCGACCCCAACCGGCATCACCACCCTGCCAGCAGTCAACAATTACATTATACCTGTTTTGACCAACTACTGCGACATCATAGAAGGTTGCAGGGTCACCAAAGCCATTAGAACTTGTTGTAGTACCTGCCGGGCTTGGTGCATTTCCAGAGCTTCCGCTTCCTGTTGTATTTGGATAACTTGCATAGAATTCCGAACCTGATGTTCCCCATCCACCATACAGTCTATGTCGTTTATCATTTGCAGTACCATTGTACTTTATTCTATCCATTGACGGAGAAATCGGGTCGTTTGAGAAGTAGAAATACTCATTATTCTTCCATACGCTCAGATAAACATCATCAAACCATTCGTCACCTTCGTAACCGCTGTCTTCTCCATTGTACTCACAGCCGGCATTAAAGTTGTTTATAGAAGAAATTCCATTGGT
>JAEELR010000069.1 GCA_016282835.1 Treponema sp.
CCAGTCTTGTGGGAACAGCAATTTTTATTTTTGGAATGAAAGGCATTTTAAAAATGATTCACGCAAGTTCTGCAACTGCTCCTTTCGCAAAAAATTACTTGAGCATATTAGCTTATGGTGCACCACTTATTGTAATTGGCGGAGCATTTTCAAATATTATACGCGGTGAAGGTTCAGCTACAGTTTCTATGGCTGGAATGATGGCCGGTACAATCGTAAATATTATTCTTGACCCGATTATGATTATTGGAATGAAGATGGGTGTTGAAGGAGCTGCTGTTGCAACTGTTATAGGCAACGGAGTAACCTGTGTTGTTTACATTATTCATATCCTTAAAGGAAAATCCATTCTTTCAATCAATCCCAAAAATTATAAGATGGGAGAAAAAATTGCAACGACTGTAGTTTCTATTGGAATCCCTGCTTCATTAAATAATGTTTTAATGAGCGTCTCTCATATCTTCTTAAATAATTTCCTTTCAGGTTATGGTGATGTTCCTGTTGCCAGTATGGGAATCGCAATGAAAGCAAATATGCTTGTAGTATTCCTGCAGCTTGGAATGGGAATCGGTATTCAGCCTCTGGTTGGCTATAACTTTGGTGCAAAGAATTTTGTCAGGATGAAAAAAGTCATAAGGTTTTCAATCTTCTGCAATTTATTTATTGGAGTTTTAATGACAGCTTTATATTTAATATTTGCAGATGATGTAGTCCGATTCTTTATGAACGATGAACAGGTAATTTTCTACGGTGTAAAAATGCTTCGTGCGCTAATGGTTTCAGGTCCTGTGCTTGGAATTATGTTTATAATGAATTTCTCGTTCCAGGCAATGGGAAAAGCTTTGGCCGCACTTGTAGTTTCTATAAGCCGCCAGGGATTTGTGTTCATGCCGCTTTTATTTATAAGCAGTGCAGTAGCAGGCCTTAACGGAATAATTTATGCACAGCCTTTAGCCGACCTAATTTCAGTCTTGATTTCTGTATTGATGTTTGTATTTATAATGAACCGAATAAAGAAAAATGAAAGCGAAGCAGTAATGGAGCAGTCTAAAGATTAGGTTTTGCTTTCATATTCAAGTATTTTGCAAGAGTAGTCAGTAAATGCTTTATGTTGATAGGCTTACTTATATGAGAATCCATTCCGGCTTCCAGAACTTTTTTCTTGTCTTCTTCAAAAGCATTTGCGCTCATTGCAATTATCGGGATATATTCATTTCTGCCGGACTGAACGCTTCTTAGTTTCTTTGTAGCATCGTATCCGTTCATAATCGGCATCATCAAATCCATTAGAATTAAGTCATAATATCCACTTTCTGAAGAAGAATATTTTTCAATTGCACTCTGACCATTTTCAGCATAGTCTACAATAAAGCCGCTTTCTGTAAGGAGAGTAATGGCAATTTCCCTGTTAAATGCATCGTCATCAACTAAAAGAATTCGCTTGCCTTTTATAGAGTTTATGTCGAAATCGTCTTTCTTCTTTTGTTCCAGCACTTCCAGATCAGCTTTGTCCATTGCTTTAAATTTTATATAAACATTAAACTCCGTTCCCTTATCAATTTCACTCGTGAATTCTATAGAACCTTCCATTAAATCAACAAGATTTTTTGTAATCGACATTCCAAGCCCTGTGCCCTGAATTTTATTTACGCGGTTAGTGGAATCTCGGGCAAAAGGTTCAAACAGATGCTCTTTAATTTCATCTGACATTCCGATTCCGGTATCTTTGACTGTGAACCTGTAATAAGCATATTCAATGTTTTCGTATTCAAGCTGGGTTATGCCAAAATAAACTGAGCCGCCTTTCCTTGTAAATTTGACTGAGTTTCCGAGCAGGTTTAATAGAATCTGATTTACGCGCAGTCTGTCACAGAAAATATTTTCATCCTTAACATTTATTTCCCGTTTGTATTTTAATCCGTTTGTATCGATTTGAGAGGAAATTACATTTTCTATATCAGCAATTATTTCGTTTATATTGCACGGCGCATTCGTAATCTTTAACTTGCCGCTTTCAATTCTGCTCATATCCAGAATATCGTTTATTAAATTCAAGAGGTGATTTGAACTGTTCTGGATTTTATTCAAATACTCCTCTACAAGCTTCATGTTTTCTCTGTGTTCAAGAGCAAGTGCTGTAAACCCTGTAATTGCATTCATTGGAGTTCTAATGTCATGACTCATTGTAGAAAGAAATTTAGTTTTAGCTTCATTTGCGATTTCTGCCATTCTAACTGCTTCTTCCAGCAATTTTTTCTGTTCCAGTTCATGTTCAATTACATTATCAATATTTACAAAGCCCAGTAGAATTCCCTTGAAGTTATTTTCATCACCAATTCTTGCGACATTTAATCTTATGTTTTCAATTCTACCTTCTACTTTTTTCCTGTACTCCACAGAAAAACTTTTTCTCATCTGCAGCTGCTTTAATAGATTATTTTTTGAAAACGCAATATACAGAAGATCTTTATCGTATTCATAAACACAAAACCTTATGTATAAATCAAGAGCATCTTCGTAAGGCAGGCCCTTTAATACTTTGTTGTAAAGACTGTAATTATCTTCTGAAAGTTTTAAGGCTTTTAATTCATTAGTTAAAATATTTATTTCAACAATATTATTGTAGTCAGTAGAAAGCCCGTTAATAATTTCTGTCTGGTGATTTTTCTCCTCGGTATCCTTGTGCTCCCGTGTAATATCCTTTACAACTACAATTCCAAAAATCTGCTTCTTCTTTTTATCTGTAGTTAAAATGACACTGTTTCTCGCCCAGAAAAGATTGTTTTCAAAACTCAGCATACTGTAGTCAAATTTGATTTCATAAACACCCTTATTAAAATTGTCCAGCAGTGTCTGAATATTCATCTTTGACTTATAAAGCTCTTTCATGCTCTGGCTCATATTGCTGCAATATACTTCTGTAAAATCTTCGTATGAGCAGTTTTTTTCTAAGCCTAAACTTTCAAGCATGGGGAAACTATGGTCATCAATAATCTGAACAGGCGAACCGATTATTTTATTTTTGGTCAGGTTAAATTCAAAATACGCCACTGCATCAGAAAGCAGTGCATGAATATAGCGGTCTTCATTTTCTTTCTCTAAATTTTTCTCGATAGAAGTAATAATTACAAAGTATTCTGGTTTGCCATTAATTTCATATTTAACCGCAAAAGCTTTATACCATTTTTGAATGCCGCTTTTTTCAGGGTCGTTGGATTTGTATTCGCCTAAAGTAAAAAGTTCATCGCACGCAGTTTTAGTAAAAAGTTTTTTCAGCGACTTTTTTATAAGCTTTCGATAATTCTTTTCTATATTAAAGTAATTTTTCTTAAGGAATTCATAAAGACCAAAGCTCTCAGTAATTTTTATGGAGTCAGAAGTTACCGCCAGCTGCTGTACTTTATTTTCATTCGCATTTATTCTGTAGAAAAAAATTAAATTCCCGAAATCATCAGGTTTAATAAGAGTTTTATAGAAGTGTTCTATGCTTACTAAGCTTTCATCCATAGCAATTAATATATTTTATCATAGAATTTTTAGTTTTTGTGAAAATTATATTTTTAATTTTATGGAGCATATTCTAATCGTTAACGCGTGCTGCAAGGTTCCGTCTTCGACTTCATAGGGCCTGCTTCTCAGTCTCTACTACTTCGTAGCCTTTACGCCCGCGGCTAGTTTTTTTTGTTTCATTTGTTAATTTTATCGCGTTACCATTTGTTTAAGCTCTTTAAAAGTGTTTTAATAATAGTGCTTGCAATACATATTATCTTTTTTGTACAATATAGTTCTATTATTTAGAATTTTTTATGGAGACTTGAAATGGAAAAGATAAAAGGTGCCGGAAAAATCAAGTTAGCATTGGGACTTGTTGGAAAAATTCAGCTGCACAAGTTAAATAAAGCTGCAAAAAATTGTTCCCTTGAACAGGAAAAAACTTTACGCGGAATCCTGGAGTATGCAAAAGATTCTGAATGGGGAAAAGCTCATAACTTTGCAAAAATTCTTGAAGCAAAAGATGCTCAGGATTTATACAGATTGTGGCAGGAAAATGTTCCTCCTCAGGATTATGAAGACCTCAGACCTTTTATTGAGCGTCACAAAAATGGTGAAGCAAATATCTTGTTCCCTGGAAAACCTAAAATGTATGCTACTACAAGTGGTACTACAAAAGAACCTAAATGGATTCCAATCACAAATGAATATTATGAAAATGTATATAGTAAAATGACAAAGCTCTGGCTTTACACTTTTATGATGCATCGTCCAAAGGTTTTTGAAGGAAAATGCGTTTCAATCGTTGGAAAAGCAATTGAAGGTGCTGCACCAGACGGTACTGTTTATGGTTCTGTTTCTGGCGTTACACAGAGAGACTGTCCTGAATTTATCAAGGGCTTGTATTCTGCTCCAAATGCTGTATTTAAAATCAGCGACTACAGGGCACGCTACTATACACTTATGCGCACTGGAATTGAACAGAATGTACATTTATTAGTTACTGCAAATCCTTCTACAATTGTAGAAATGCAGAATAATGTAAACGAATTCTTCGATGACTATGTTAAAGATATTGAAAACGGAACACTTAATGCTAATATGAAAATCGATGATGACATAAGGGAAGCATTGGCACCTTGCTACAAGCCAAATCCAAAAAGAGCTGCTGAGCTTCGTGCATTAAAGGAAAAATACGGCACTGTATTACCAAAGCATTACTGGCCGGAGTTACAGGTTCTTACAACATGGAAATGCGGTAACACTCATGTTTATATGGACAAGTTTGCTAACTCGTTCCCTAAGAATATGCTTCATCAGGAATTCGGATATTTTGCTTCAGAATGTCGTGCCGGTTTAGTAATGAATGGAGCTGATGATACAGTTTTATTCCCGCACGCACATTATTTTGAATTTACCAGAGTTGAAGATATGGACAATCCAAATCCTAGATTCTATCAGCTTGATGAACTTGAAGTAGGAAAACGCTATTTGATTTATGTTACAACTTATGCAGGTTTATACCGCTACAATATGAATGACATGATTGAAGTTACAGGTCATTATAAATCAATTCCAACAATTCAGTTTATACAAAAAGTTAACGGAATTATTTCTATGACTGGAGAAAAGCTTCACGAAAGACAGTTTATTGAGGCTGTAAAAAATGCAGAAAAGGAAACAGGCATTTCTACTAAGTTCTTCGTTGGTTTTGCAGATCTTGAACTTTCTACATATAGAATCTATGTTGAATTTGCTGATTTAAACACAACTCAGGAAACTGCAGATTCATTTGGAAAAGTTATTGATAAGCACTTAAAGGCAATTAACTGCGAGTACGAGTCAAAGCGAGATTCATTTAGAATCAAAGACCCGGTTATTCATATGCTGCAGCAAGAATCTTTTGAAACTTATAAGTCACGATGCATTGATCAGGGTGCAAGAGACGGACAGTTCAAATTGAATCTTCTTATGCAGGATGAAAAACGACACGCAATGTTTAAAGACTTAATTAAAAAATAAATGATAGATTGTAATGACATAGGTGCTGTTATATTTGATTTTGACGGCACCTTATATGACTATAGAAGAATTTCTCTCAAGCTTATAATGAAGCATCCCTTGGATATGTTTAAAATGAGGGCTGAACGCGACATAAGACGCAATTTTAAGGGAATCGACTTTTCTAATTCTGAAACTTTCTACAAATATTTCTGTGAAAAAATGAAGAGTAGAACAGGAATGAATTCAAAAAGAACATTGGACTGGTATAACAAGCGTTATATGCCTTCTATGATTGAAGTTCTTGCGCAGAATTACAGGCACAGAGAGAAGGTGCTGGACTTGTTCAAGTACCTCAAGAACAATTCCATTAAGATTGCAGTTCTTTCTGATTATCCTCTGGTAAAAGAGCGAATGAAGGCAATTGGTTTTACAGATGAAATGATTTCATTATGTGATATTATTTCTTCGGCTCAGGATACTGGCGCTCTAAAACCTTGTGCAAGACCATTCCTGGAAATTGCTGAAAAACTGAATGTTAAGCCAGAAGATGTTTTAGTTGTTGGCGACAGAAACGATACTGACGGTCAGGGCGCTAAGAAAGCAGGCATGAGATTCTTAAAAGTAAAATCCCATAAAAGCTTTGGCACTGACTGGAAAGATATTGTGGAAGGGCTGTAGGATTTTTTAGTCCCCGGCGTATTCCCAGCAGTTTGACTTTATTCCGGCATTCTTTACCATTTCTTCATGGCAATTTTTTCTCATCAAATCAATAGCTTCACTTCTTCGCAATGACTTATCGAAAAACTTAACTTCTCCTACAGTTAATGTCAGAAGCGGGTGTTTTACTCCAAAAAGCTTATATATGCCTGTAGGTTTCCTGTAGGAAAATACCATAGGAATTATTGGTAGATTGTATTTGTATGCTATAGAAAAAGCACCTTTTTTAAAGGGTCTTATAGGTTCGTAAAAGTCCCAGCGGCAGCTTTCAGGAAAAACATGAAGCCATTTTTTCTTTGAGTGCAGATAATCAAAGGCATCATTGAAATTTCTCATTACACTTATGTCTTCTGGAATAGGAATGCCGCCTGCAAAACGGATAATATTTCCGTCGCTTGTCATAATATTTCTTGTTTTTGCAGGGAACCATAACCTTCTGTATTTAACTGCCTGTAGAACTGCCAGAAAATCCCAGCGGTAGATATGGTTCGCAATTGTCATGGCACCGTTTTTAAAATACTTTCTGCATTTTCTTAAATTGCTTCTTCCCTTAATTCTTAAGCCATAGCGGATAGTGTTTAAAGGAAATACCAGCACAAATATTCCTATATACATAAGAATGCTCATGAACCTTGCCTTAAAGGACTTATCTAAAAATGGATAGTTTTTGTCAAATGTAAGCTGTTTTATTAAGGGAGGATTCCAAAGCGGTGCATCAGGTTTTTCCGGGTAAACTGTATCTGTTTCCGGAATATAAGTTCCTTCGTTCACAATGTGTTCACAAATCTTACTATTCATTTTTTATCCTCTTTAAGTTTTATGCGGTGGTTGAGCTTAGTCGAAACCACCTTATGGTTTGTTATTTAGTAACATAACTCGACATTTAACCGTTTATACAAAAAAAATGACCCAAAGCAATTTGCCTTGAGCCATTTTATAAAGTAAACAAAACTATAGAATATCCTTATTTTGTTGTAATAAGTAATGACTTTGAATCAAGCTTCAGGTTTGTAGAAAGGTCAGTGTTCTTTCCCATCTTCAAGATAGAAAGCTGAGTTACAGAAGCTTTTGAAGCCAAATGAAGTACAGCAGTAAAATATGGAAGAATAGCTTTTGGAGCTGAATCTTCTAATTTATCGCTTGTAACAGTTGAACTCATCCAAACCTTTGACTTTGTAGCCTTTGCATAGCTTGCTACAACCTGAATGTCAGACTCTTTTACTTTTGAAAAGTCAACATTATCAATTACAACACCAGCAACAGCAATTCCACCAGCTTTTAAAGCGTTTAATGTATTAACAACTTTTTCCAGATTAAAATTATCCTGGTTAAAGTTAAGAATTGTTCTGTTCTTAAGAATCTGTTCTTTTACTTCCTGTGCATTAGAAATTGTCTTTTTCTTAGCAATTTCAGAGAAAATTCCATCGTACCATGAAATTACATTTTCTGAGTGCTGATCGAAAGAAACATGTACTAATTGCTTTCCGTTAAGAAGGGTGTCCATACCGAATTGTACCAATACAGATGTTTTACCCAATCCTTTTTTTGCAGTTACTAATCCTAATTCACCAGCTTTTAAGCCACCATTTGAAACTTCATCAAATGCACGAATTGGACTTTTTTCATAAAGTTCTTGTTTTGCCATAATTCTCCCCCTTCTTGCAATTAAAAACCCCAAGAATTTCTTCCTGAGGTTTTACTAATGGACTAAGCACTGTAATTCAGGAGTCCTGACTAATTTATTTGATTAAACCAGCCTTTTTCTTTTCAGCATAAGCTTTAATAAGTTCATCTGCTACAGCGTTAGGAACCTTACCATACTTTTCGAATTCCATTGTAAATTCTGCTTTTCCCTGTGTAGAAGAACGGAGAATTGTAGAGAATCCGAACATTTCTGAAAGAGGTACTTCTGCGTTAACAGTAGAGTTACCAGCTTCATCTGATGAATCTATTATAACACCACGTCTCTGATTTATCAAACCAAACATATTTCCCTGGAATTCTGTAGGTCCTGCAATCTGAACTTTCATAATTGGTTCAAGGATAACTGGCTTAGCCTTTGCATAACCTTCACGGAAAGCACCAATAGCTGCTGTCTGGAATGCGATGTCTGAAGAGTCTACAGGGTGATACTGACCATCATTGATTGTACATTTAACACCAACAACAGGAGCACCAATAAGTGAACCCTTTTCCATAGCTTTCTTGAATCCCTTATCGC
>JAEELR010000070.1 GCA_016282835.1 Treponema sp.
AATGTCTTAAACTTCAAGATTTTCCGACCACATTTGACTTTGGGAATCAAAATAAACACGAAAGTTATAAACAACTTGGAAATTCCATATGCGTAAAAGTTCTTGAAAAAGTAATAGAAAGATTAATGGAGTTCTAATATGGGGAAAAAACAGGTTTGTAAATCTGAGCAAATCTCAGCAAATCTATCAATGATTATTGATTATGACGAACCTCTGACTAAGCAAAGTGATTTTCTAAATGCTTTTAATCTTGCTTTAGGTAATAAATGCGAAATATTTAAATATCATAAAACACATAATGTTTATTTCTATGAAGAAAATGAAAAAATTCACTTTTTTCTCACCGGTGCCATAACATATCTTAGTTTTCCACATCCTTTATTTAAAAAACGTCTTCAATTAAAAAAATGGTTCAAAGATTTCTATAAGGATTATTCAATACGACCAATTGCAGATATACATATAATTGGAATATATCATTATCAAGGATTGTATCTATTTGTTAATTTTAAGGCGGAGGATTACATCGCCAGAAAACTTAATTCTAGTGCTGCGCATGTTTATTCAAATGATTTGTATCAGGCTCTTGTTAATGGAAGTTTTTATAAAACAGATAGAAATGAAAATCACATAACAATATTAACTGTTAGAACTTTTGCAGATTTTCTTAGAGGGAAAAAGACAGAAAATTCTATTTTTACCTTGTTTTCGAAGTTTAATAATTCATTTGATTTCGGAAAATGGATTTATGCAGATAAAGCAATTATAGAAATGAAAAACGGAAACTGGTATCAATGGAAAGGCACAGAATGGCCTGGTTGGTATTTGGAATATAAATTTTCTTGTTTTATATTTACAGAAAATTGTCAGAAAGAAATGGTTTATATCGGAAGCATAAAAGATAAAAGTTTACTTGATTTTGATATTTTCTTTCCAAAAGCAAATTACTACGGTGATTTAAAGGCCAGTGATATTGATAAAAAAGAAGCTCCTGGAAATGATCAGGAGAATGTGTTAAAAGCAATTAATCAGTACGGAAAACTTTGGTATGTTATATATGAACATAACACTGAAAAAGATTCTTTACACAATAATGAAATGGCAATACGTCGAATGAATTTAATTGGTGACAAATATCAACTAGGCAAAAAAATATCTTATGGGAAAAAAATGAAACATTCTGTTGAGTTTAAACGAATGAAAATATTTGAACTAAATAGAATAAATTTAAATGAAACTCTTTCTGCATTTAATCAGGGACATCAACCTGATGGAAAAAAACGTGCTCCCAAATTTCTTATTAACAAAAAAAATATAGATAATTTTATAGTGTACTCTTACGAATATAAAAACAACTATGAAAGTCAGATGCAAACTGACAATTTATCTGAGGTAGCCGAATTCACAAATAAATGAATTAACCTCTACTCCAGGGTTTTAGGGGCGAAGCCCCTAGGAGAGGGGGTCGCCCATTCTTTAGATGAGGCGCAGGGGGAGACTTCCCCTACAAAAACACTACCCCATCCGTCTTACTCGTTCAAGGTTTTCACGGCTGTTAAGATTCCTTCTGCTTATAAATCGCAGGACTGTAACGCGGTGCGTGCCGTAGAGTTTTGCCATCTGATTTACACTCGTGCCGGCAAGAAGCATCATGCTTACCGCAAGTTCGGCTCCGTCGAGTTTGCTGTAAGCACTTCTCTTTCCGCGGGGACGTCCCAGCTTAATGCCTTCTGCCTTCCTGCGTTCAAGGGCTTCCTTTGTTCGCCTGCTGATAAGGTTACGTTCTATTTCTGCACTAAGACCGAATGCAAAGGCAAGCACTTTACTCTGAATGTCATCACCAAGCCGATAGTTGTCTTTGATTGTCCAAACGCGCACACCCTTTTCCATAAGCAGGTTCAGAATAGACATTATCATAAAAAGGCTGCGGCCAAGACGGCTAAGTTCTGAACAGATTATAAGGTCATTCTTTTGAACACGCGACAAAAGCGTCCCCAGTACACGCCTGCCAGGTTCAACTGTTCCGCTGATTGTCTCTTCTATCCAGGAGTCAATTTTAATTCCCTGCCGCTTCGAGAACTCTTCGATTTCAAAGCGCTGATTCTCTACAGTCTGTTTGTCTGTACTTACGCGAATATATCCATATGTCATATATTTAATATAGTAAGGAATCTGAATTTTACAAAATCAATTAGTGTGTTATCATTATAAAACCCATGGACACCCTAACCCCCGCAAGCCGTCACAAAAACATGTCTCACATCCGCTCAAAGGACACCAAGCCCGAAAAACTTATCCGCAGGGCCCTGTTCAAGGCAGGCTTCCGCTACCGTATCTGCGACAAACGCTACCCGGGAAAGCCTGACCTCATCTTCCCGCGATACTACGCTGTAATCTTCATCAACGGCTGCTTCTGGCATGCACACGACGGGTGCCAGTATTTTGTTTTTCCCAAATCGAATCAAAGCTTCTGGCGAAAGAAGTTTACTAGAAACAAAGAACGCGATGCAGAAAACCTCAAGTATTATCAGGAACAGTGCTGGCGAATCTGTGTCGTGTGGGAATGTGCAATCCGCGGAAAAAACTCCAGGCGCAGAATAGAAAAAGTCACCGAGCAGATTATCCAGTGGCTCGAGGAACCGGAAGAAGCATTTCTTGAAATCA
The DNA here is from genome assembly GCA_016282835.1 of Treponema sp. Taxonomy (GTDB): domain Bacteria; phylum Spirochaetota; class Spirochaetia; order Treponematales; family Treponemataceae; genus Treponema_D. Next base: position 2,665 of record JAEELR010000070.1, read on the forward strand.
GGGGTTAGTACCAATCCTCTTCTTCCCTTTCCTCAGCATTAAAAAGCGGCTAAACAATAATAATTCACAGTTCTTATTAATCTTTTAACTTCAACACTTCCAAAAATTCTTTCGTTTCATCAGTTGTTACAAATTGATAATCTTTATAAGTAAATCTATCTTTTGGAAATGCTTTATGTCTAATATCTGGCCATTCATTTTTTGCTGTTACTTTCAAAATCTTTTCAGGGTAAAAATTCTTATTCAGACTTACTAAATACAAAATATCAAATCCTGGCACAATATGAGATATAATTTTTTTTTCAGAATAATCCGAAACAGTCTTTACCTGAACTTTTTTCTCTTTTTTATTCTCTTTAAACTTTATATCCCAAGCTTCTTGACTTGTTTTACCAAATTTAACATTTTTATACCCCTTATCAGTTAGGTATTTAAAAATATAAGCTTCACCAATTACACCTGTTTTTTGGTCTCCGTTTTCAGGAATAAAACTTATCTTTGCTTTCTGTAATTTTTCAAATTCTGCGTATGCCTTAGCATAATTTTTAACAACTTCTTGAAAATTCAAGAATTCATCCATAATAATCACTCCTCCTTTTACTTTAAGCAACTTTACGAACTTTTATTGGTTCATCGTCATCTATTTCAAGTTTCTCTCCATCATCGGGACCTGGATTTGTACCGAATGATAATTTATATAAATCCTCCTGATAAGATTTAGAATCAAGCCACAACATTGAAAACAATGGAGTTTCAAAAATACCGTCATCAATTTTTACTGGCATTGACTGTATAGGATATTTATCAATTAGTTCGTTAATATCAAAATTGTTCCAATCATATGCATTTACTGTTTCATTTTTTGCGCTACCGTTCTTTAAACCTTCTTCTATGACTCTTTCGATTTCTGCAACACAATTATCAAAAGTACATGGATTAGCAATCATAAAGTTTGGCCATTTATCATATTTCTTCTTAAAAGCAATAGCATTCTTTATTATCTGAATTTCCCAGCTTTCATATGTAAAGAAAGAACAATTCATAGTAAATGGAATTGAATCACATATAATTGTAGTCCCTGGATCCAATTCTGCAAGTTCCTTAATCGTATATATTTTTTCCATTTTTCACCCGCCCCTCAAAAAAAAGGAGCCCCTGGCAAACACCAAAGGCCCCGAATAAATCAAACCAAAATCAACAATTAAATCTGATTCAACGCACTCACAACAGCATTAATACCTGCACGGCCAACGCTTGTAGAAGTTCCAACTCCCCAGAATGTGCTACCATTTTCAAGCGTAATCTGTACATAAGCATAAGCCGAAGTATTGTTACCGGTTCCAACCGAATGCTCATGGAAAGCAGTAATATTGAATTTTGGAGCCGGAGTATTTGCAAGTGCTGCAGAGAATGCATCCAGAGGACCGTTACCCTTTTCACCAATTGCAAACTGTTCTCCCTTCCAGTTCACAACTGCACGGCAAGAAACCTGTGAAGAATCAGATTTACCTTCGAGCTGAGTTTCTGCCAAATCCAGAACTTCAAGATTAGACTTATTTGTAATCCACTGCTTAACAAACAGCTCATAAATCTCTTCCGGTTTAAGTTCGCGTTGTGCCTTATCAGCAGCTTTCTTAATCACATCACCCAAAGCAGGATGCATAGCTTTTGGCAAATTCAGGCCGTATTTCTGTTCAAGAATATATGCAGAACCGCCCTTACCAGACTGACTGTTAATTCGAATAATTCCTTCGTACTCGCGGCCAATATCATGCGGATCAATCAAAAGATATGGAACATCCCACAAAGCATTTTCTGCCATATCAGCTCGTGCAACCATTCCTTTTCTGATAGCATCCTGATGACTTCCGCTGAATGCAGTAAACACAAGTTCACCAACATAAGGTGTGCGCGGATTAATTTCCATCTCAGTAAATTTTTTATAGTAGTCAGCAATTGTAGGAATATCCCTAAAATCAAGTTCAGGATCAACTCCCTGGCTGAACATATTCAATGCAACATTTACAATATCAAGGTTGCCGGTTCTCTCGCCGTTACCAAACAAACAGCCTTCAACACGATCAGCACCTGCCAGAAGTCCCATCTCACAGCTGGCAACTCCGGTACCGCGGTCATTGTGGCAGTGAGTACTGATAATAACATTTTCCCTGTCAGTAATGTGATTTGCAAAATATTCAATCTGATCTGCATAAACATTTGGTGTTGAACATTCTACAGTTGTAGGAAGATTCAAAATGATTTTATTATCCTTTGAAGTTCCCCATTCATTTTTTACAGCTTCACAAATTTCTACAGCAAAATCAATTTCTGTCATGCTGAAGCTTTCAGGAGAATACTCAAGCCTGATTCGTTTTCTATCTTCTTCTGACAAACATCTTTTAATGCACTTAACACCATCAATGGCAATCTGTTTAATCTCTTCCTTTGATTTATTAAATGTATATTTTCTCTGAGCAGGAGATGTTGAATTATAAATATGGAAAATTGCCTTCTTACAGCCCTTCAGGCTTTCAATCGTTTTTTCAACAAGCTTCTCTCTGGACTGACACAAAACCTGAATCGTAACATCATCAGGAATATGGTCCTCTTCAATAAGGCGTCGAATAAAATCATATTCAGTATCACTTGCAGCAGGAAAACCAACCTCAATTTCTTTAAAGCCGAGCTTCACAAGCAAATCAAAAAATGCAAGTTTCGTTTCAATCCCCATCGGATTAATAAGAGCCTGATTACCATCGCGTAAATCAACCGAACACCATATTGGAGCTTTTGTAATTTTTGCAGAAGGCCACTTGCGCATCTGTAAAGGAATGTCAGCAATTGGTGCATACTTTCCATTTGGATTCATACCAGCCATAATGTTTCTCCCATAAAAAAAGACCTGCTACCGTTAAGTAACAGGCCTGTAATTTACAAATTAAATAAAAATTAAACCTGTTACCGCGTGTGAAGAGATAATAGAAGTGTAAGTAGTAGGTTTAATGTTTTCATAGTTAACATAATAAAACTATCAATTATTTTGGTCAATAGCGATTTGCTTGTGTTAGAGTGATTCACGGTCATTTATTCATTCTTCTTTCAGGAGTATTTGTTTTGGCCGCAGGTTTCTACTACACGAATGTTATTGTTGCTAAGAATTCATTACTGCATCATCCGCCCTTCTGCCCTTCACTAACGTTCATTCTCCGTTCGCGCCTTGCACTCACTTCGAACTACCGGGGCTCCACGGCGTGCTCACTTTCTTGGGGAAAAGAACACCACTACTTGTGTTTCTGCTTTTTTTTGTATCAGGCTTTTGAATTAATTATTGAATAAAATGTAAAGTTTATTTTTCTTCACTAAAGGAGTATTAAGATTTGTTCATTTTTTTTTCAGGAATTTTAATAAAAATATAATTCCAATGTATATATATAAATAAGATCAAAATTAAAAACAGGTGGTTTCTATGGAAAATACAAAATATCGGGATTCAGTGTTTGTTGATTTATTCATGAAAGATATAAATGCAAAGGAAAATTTCTTATCCCTTTACAACGCAATTCACAATACAGATTTAAAACTCAGTGAAGTTACAATCGAAAGCGAAATAATCGATCAGACACTGTATAATACTTACTATAACGATGTGAGCATGATAATTAACGGAAAACTTATAGTCCTTGTCGAGCATCAGTCTACGATTAACGAAAATATGCCGCTGCGGTTCCTGGATTATGTCGTGCGTCTTTACGAAAAAATTGTCCCGCAGAAAAGCCGCTATAAGAAGAAGCTGGTTTCAATTCCCACTCCGGAGTTTTATGTCTTCTACAACGGGACCGAACCGTACCCGGACATTAAAACACTACGGCTATCAGATGCATTTATTATAAAACAAAAAAGACAACAGTTGGACCTTACAGTTGATGTATACAACATTGCAGACCCGCACCCGGAAAAACCTTTGACGCTCCTGGATAAGTGTGCTATTTTAAAACAGTACTGTGAGTTTGTAGAAACTGTCAGGAGCTTTAAGGAAAATGATTCTGCCAATCCTATAACAGAAGCAATTTCTTACTGCATAAAAAATGACATTTTAAGTGAATACCTTAAACGAAAGAGCACGGAGGTAAATAATTTGTTAATAGCCAATTATGATTTCGAAATAGACAAAAAAGTTTACGCCGAAGAAGCCGCTGAAGATGCATATGCAGAAGGAAAGCTAGAAGGACAAAACGAACGTGCTAGAGAAAATGCACTTAGAATGCTGAAAGGTGGTAAACTTAGTATTGAAGAAATTGCAGAGTATAGCGGACTATCTGTTGAACAGATAAAAGCATTGCAATAAGGTGTCATTCTTAACACTTTATAATATAGAACAAATTTTTATATTCAGGAGTTTTAACGTGAAATACACAAAAAAAATTATGGCAGCCGTTGCAGCCGTTGCAGTTGCTGTTAGTTTTTTCGGATGCGTTTATAACGATTATGAAGACCAGCTGTCGAATATAGAACTTCCAGCATCAGTCGGAGAAAATCCGTTTGCAGGAAAGACATTTACTGATGGCGAGGATCAATTGAATTCTTCTTATTACTGGGCCTCTACCTGGGTCTTTGATGATTCAACATTTACTCAAACAGATACAGATTATCATGACGGTAAAAAGACAATATATAAAACCGTATATAACTATTCTTATGATACAGAAAAATCTATGCTTTATTTTACGGTTAAAAGTGATACTACAGAAGACGGAACTTCTTTTTCATCAATTAGTGAATATAAACAGATTCTACAGAAGTCTGGAAGAACCGGAACTAATCTTGAAAACCGTATTCTTTATGAAAAATACTGGGCTTCTTCGCTGAGAACTTATAAATATAAAATTCAAGAAGGAAATATACTTTCTCTGGAAGCTTATTTCACAGGAACACTTCCGTCTGCTGTACCCTTTCACAATGAACAGAATTTAGACAATTTATTTATTGATATAAGAAATGGCATAATTTCCTATGTTAGCAGTGATGATGATTGGGAAGAATGGTATGATGAATGGAATATTAACTGGTATACGACATTTGAAAATGGAAACTTTCAAGGAAAAATCTACAAGATGCGTAATATTCCAATTAAAAACGAAGATAATGAATTGATAGGTCAAAAATGGTCTGATTATTGCGAATATATCGGAACTGTATCTGGAACTTATAAATGCAGCGGAACCGGAACAAAAGGCTGTGAAGTAACAATAACAGTAACAGAACTACCAGAAACTGTTACAGAAATAGAAAAGAACAAGCCTTTAGTATTTTTAACTTGGGATTATTTCGTACTTTAAACTGATTCTGCAAATCCCATAAACTTTTTCAGCACAATCATCCCTACACATTATACTCCTTATTGTAGTAAATGTATTCCTCAATAACATCAGCAAAACATGTGTATTTGAATGTCGCCATATTCTTTGCCCAGTTCCACTGCTTGATGTTTTCAGTATGAGGATAAGGCGTGTAGAAAAGCCGCTTTGAAAAATGACGGAATACAGTAAAATGTGTGCCGTTTTTTTGAATTTGAAAATACTGCACACAGAATTCCGCTTTCAATTATTAGAATCCTTCCCCGCTTCTTATATTTAATCACTACTCTTTTTCCAGCTATCCAATAAATAATAAAATGGAAACGTCATAAAATGATGAATTTCAACAGTAATTTTTTTATTAAATTCATTCCAATAAAGATAACGTCTTCTAGAAAATAAAAATAACTCCTCATCAGATATTTCTTTATTTAATCCCCATGTAACAGGATAAACAACCAGCAGAACACAAGGAATTAAAATTACAAGCAGTGGATTTACACTATAGAATCCATATCCAAGAATAAGGATAAAAATCAGGTTATCGATAACTGACATTACTTTATGCAGAATTTTCAGTCTCTTTGTAAATTTATATAAAATGAATAATACCAGATTGAGAAAAATATATACAAAACTTATGAAAAGAATTTTTTCTTCTGACATGTCACTTCTGCATCCCTAAAACAAAAAGCAATTTTTTAACCTCCAGCTTCCTATTTCCCCTGGTCAACAGTCTCTGCATAGCGAACCGTTTCCATTGCATCTTTAGCGTATTTATCAGCACCAATCATATCAGCATAATCCTGATTCAACACCGCACCGCCAACAACAACCTTACACCACGAACATTCCTTATGCAAAAGTTCAGTCGTATCTTTCATCGCAGGGACTGTCGTTGTCATTAATGCACTTAAACCGCAAACCAGAGCATGTTCCTTTTTCACAGTCTCAACAACTAAAGCCGGCTCTACATCTTTCCCTAAATCGATTGTATTGAAGCCATAATTTTCAAGCAGTGTCCTTACAATGTTTTTACCAATATCGTGAACATCACCTTTTACAGTTGCAACAACAACAGTACATTTTTTCGGTCCGGAAATTCCTTTCTCCGCAATTTTATTTTTTATTTTTTCAAAAGCACTTTGAGCAGCTTCGGCACTCATCAAAAGCTGAGGCAAATAAACCTTCTTTGCTTCATATTCTTTTCCAATCACATCAAGGGCAGGAACAATATGTTCATTTACAATCTGCAAAGGCTCAACAGTTTCCAAAAGCTTTTCACATAAAGTTGCAGCCAGGACCTTAAGTCCGGAAACAACAGCATCGTGCAAAGTCGTAATTTGATTTTTGTTCCCGCCTCCTGTAGCAGAAGTTGCAGAAGTCACAGCAGAACCTGCAGCAGCGGATGAAGAAACAGTTTTTTCAGAAACCGGAAGAGTCTGAATAAAATTAATATATTCACCGCAGCCCTCATCAAGTCCATGCAAAAGACAGAATGAATAATAAACCTTCATCATCTCCTGCGAATACGGATTAATGATTCCCGAAGAAAGTCCGTTTTCCAGTGCCAGGGCAAAAAATGTTGAGTTAACGATTTCACGCGAAGGCAAACCAAAGCTGATATTTGAAACGCCAAGAACTGTATGAATATGCAAAACATTTCTTATGTAATTAAGCGACTTCAATGTAGACAAAGCTGACTGAGAGTTTGTACTAACAGCCATACACAAAGTATCAAACACTAAATTCTTTTCTTCGATTCCATATTCTTTTGCAACCTTGATTATATTCTTAGCAATTTCAATTCGCTTCTCAGGGTCTGAAGGAATTCCGTCTTCATCCAAAGTTAAAGCTACAACAACTCCGCCGTATTTTTTTACCAGAGGAAAAACTTTTTTCATGCATTCGATTTTTCCATTAACAGAGTTAATCATAGGCTTACCGTTGTAAATCCTTAGAGCCTTTTCCATTGCTGTAAAATCAGAAGTGTCAATCTGCAAAGGTAAATCTGTAACAGCCTGTAATTCACTTACAATGTTTACTAAAACTTCACTTTCATTTAATTCAGGAAGCCCAACATTTACATCAAGAACATCTGCACCTTTTGAAGCCTGGGTCAATCCCTCTTTTAAAATATAATCTTTATCGCCTTCAATAAGTGCCTGCTTAAATCTTTTCTTTCCTGTAGGATTTATTCTCTCTCCAATTAAAACCGGTTTTCCGCCAAACTTTACAGCGTGTGTATATGAACTGATTAAAGTGTCATTTTTATAAGTAAGCTCAGGCTTTATATTTAATGCATTGATTTTTTGCACTGTCTTTAAAATATAGTCAGGTTCAGTGCCACAGCAGCCGCCAAAAAATACAGCACCAAGCTCTGCCATTTTAACCATATCATCGCTGAAATCATCACTTCCAACATCAAAAGAAGTAACCCCGTCTTTAAGCGAAGGTAAGCCAGCGTTAGGTTTTACAATTACCGGTAAACTCGA
>JAEELR010000071.1 GCA_016282835.1 Treponema sp.
CCTACCGGTATACCCCTGAATGTGTAGCCTGGATAATATGGATCTGCATGCTGAAGTACAGGCTCTGTCTTGTCTACTGTGTATACGCTTGAAAGCAATTCTGCTTTATTCTCTTTTCCGTCTTCCGTTACATCATCAATTGCAATTACCTTGTATACAAACTTTTCACCGTCATTATAGCTGCGTGTGTCAAGTGGTACATTTTTGTTTGTTGAAGTTCCGCTGTAAAGTATATCTTCAGGCTCTGCATTCATTACACCGTTTGTAAACTTATAGACTTCGCATGTTACGTTCTTTATGCCTGTAGAGAAATCTGATACATCAATTTCTATCTGCGCTTCATCCTTTACATACTTTAAAGTGTTTTCCCTTAATTTAATCTCAGGCTCTTGTTTGTCTAAGAACAATACGATTTTGTCCTTTACTCCCTTGTTATTGTCATCTACTACGGTTAATTCAAAATCATAGCGGTATACGCTTTCTCCAGAAATAAAGTCTGTGAGCTTATTGTCTGCTTTGTCGAATCTTACTGTAATATTAAATACATTTTCTCCGTCAGCATTTTGACCGGCTTCTGTTATTGTTATAGTAGAATCAATATCATCTTCCTTTATCGGTTTTCCTGTCTTTTTATCAGTAAGCTTCAACTTAACCTTTGTTTGGTCTTTATTTAATCCTACTCCGTCGGCTGTTGCTTTTGCTTCTATTACAAAACTGTCTATATTCTGTTCGCTGTAAGTCTGTTCAGATGTAGTTTCAATTTCAATCTTTGGTGGGTTTTCCAGTGAAATGAATTTTACGCCGTAACCTTTGCTTAGGTTTGAAACAATTTCATTGTTATTGTAATCATTACCTTCTACTTTTATCACATAGTAGTGGCCTTTCTGAAGCAGCTTTATTTCTTCCGCATTCAGTGTAATTGTCGTGCTTACGGAAACATCATCGTTTGAACCGCTCCATTCTCCTTTATCTACAAGTACTGCACTTGGAGTGTCTTCTGTAATGTCACCATTGTATTGGGTTTCTAAATCATAGACTGTGATTTTTATTGACTGTGTATCGATTTTTGAAGAGTCGCTTCCTGCATCTACAACTACACGAAGGCTTGTGTTAGGATATACCCCCATGAAGCCTGAGTCTTTTTCAAAAGTTGTAAGTTGCTGCTGAGTATTCAACTCTCCGATTTCATAGCCTGTTACACTGAAGCGAGGATTATTGTCAGGGTTAATCGAAATGTATGCTGATTTTTCAAATTTTTCATATTCGTGCGAAAGTCCTTTTAATACTGCCCTGATTCCGTTTTCACCTTCAACTTCTTCCGGATTTAAATCTGATTCAGTTAAATATGTCCTGTCCTTTATCTGTAAAATTTTATCTACAGAAAGGTTTTCCTTTGTCTTTCCGCTTGCGCCAAACTCTTGGTTATAGCTTGTGTCGTTTATAAAATATTCCTCAGAAACGTTTCCTTCTCCGCTTCCGTTTTCCTGTTTTATATCCTTATATTCTTTTGCTTCGTCATAAAGTTTTATGTCGCATTTATAATAAGATTTCTGATAGTTTCTGCTCTGTATACCTTCAAAAGCTTTATACAGTGTCTTATAATTTTCGTTCAGTTCTGTTTCTTTAGCAGTCAATTCACCTTCTTTGTTTATGTATTCTGCAATAACGATTGCATTGCTTTCTGACATTTGAATTGGACCGTCTATATCAATTACTTCTGTTTTACTTCCTTCTATTAAATTTCCGTTTTCATCAGTCGGCTTAAACTCTGCCCTTAATTTTTCTATTACGTTTCGGTCTTTTGTTGCGCCCTTTATGTTTACAACGCGTCCAAACTTTGAGTCTACAGGAAATACTGAGGCTGGTTTTTCGAGGATTAAAATAGGTCCTGTGTTATCGATTACATAGTTTCTTGAAATTGCGCCTGATTCGCGGCCGGTCTTGTCTTTTGCCTTTACGCTTATGAAATAGTTTCCGTCCCTGAACTGCCAGCCGTTTGTGTACTCTGCATTTCCATCGTCGGAATCATTTAACATAACCTGCCAGCTTTTCTTGTCTTCTGAAAGTTCTGCCTTCGTTTCGTATACAGTATCACTTCCTTCCTGGACAGTTACAAGTACTTCAGTGACACCTATATCGTCATCACAGGTTCCTGCCAGCAAAAATGTACCCCGTATTACAGCTCCAATCTTTGGATATGTTATGCTTATGCTCGGCTCTTTTGTATCTACTGCATCGCCTAAGCCGATTTGCAAATCGCATGAATTTATTACTACGCCTAAAAGCACAACCCCTAAAGCTGTTATTAATTTTTTCATCAGATCTTTCATATTTACCTCTATGTTTTCAGCGCTTCTTTTAATCCCGCCTTAAAACCACTGAGGTTTTTGAAAGCGAGATACACCTATTCTTTGATTATCGGCAACATTCTCCAAAATCTCCAATATTAAATTTTAACACTGTTTTTTGATTTTTTAAAACACTTTTTCTCTATATATATGGTGTTTTCGGCTAGCTCAACCACCGTATATCTCAGCGGTCTTGAAAATATTCAAAAGCATCTATTATATCTAAATAAACACCATCGAATTCGCCGGCAAGTATTTTTGAAAGATAAGAATTGCTTCCTGTACAAATTATTTTCTGCCATTCACTGTCCCAGTACTTAACCTTAAAGTTTCCTTCCCAGTCTTCATTCAATTCACATAAAAAAGAAGGGTTCCCCGGTTTCCACGATTTTTTCCAGTACCACCTGTAATTTTCTGCTTCACCAATACTCATATAGCAAATGACAAGCCTTGCCCCGCCATTATTTTTCTTCTTCAATTTTTCAACATCAGTTTTAGTCAAAGCTTCTTCATCAAAAAATAAATCGATTATAAGAACATCATAATTAGTTTTGCTTAAAGCACTGATATAGTCAGCTTTATTTTCATACTCTGCAGGATTAATGAGATACAAAAAATTTTCCGCCTCAGAAAGAGTCTTGATATTATTTGCATTTTCATCGTTTGGAGTATAAGCGGGTATTACATCAAGGTTGCGGGAAGGAGCCTGGAACGAAAGATATCCCCTTGCTTTATTTTTCTTATAAGAATCTTCTATATTATACTTTGAACTACAGTAATCAACTGCCAAAACTGTAAGGCCGGCATTTTTATAAACATCACACATTTCAACAAATTCTTTGTTAATAAACTTAGGAGTCAGTTTATCATCTGCCATATCCCAGTTTTCATCCGTGCCATAAAATAAATCTTCTCTTCCGCAGCCATTTATTGACTTAAAAAAATTCACATCAACTTTTTTATCGTCATCATCATCATTGTCCCAGGCAACATTCTGTCCGTTTTGAGTTATAACGATAAAGCCAGGATTCTTAGCGCGGGCTGTTTTTGAAATAGTGCAGATAAAGTTCCGCATTTCTTTTCTATAATTGGCAGCGTCGGTTTCAGAAGAGTTTTTCGTTTTCACAGAAGACGCACTCAATGAACACGCATTTAAACTAACAAATGAAAGAAAAATTAGTGCAGGAATGAATTTGGTATATCGCATACTTTCTTTTGCCTGAGCTCTACCCGCTTATACCATACTCCAGAAGTGAACGGTATTCATATCGCAGGGTTCATTAATTCCGTGAGTGCCTAAAAGTCCCAGCCAGCGGTGACAGCCGTGATCCGGTGCAAAGGCGAGGGCTGTATGATGCTTGTCCTTCCACTCAGACTGAATCAAATCCTTAAGGGCAGAATATTCAGCGACATTTTTTTTGAGGGCATTTCTTGCTAAAAGACCAGTTGGAGAAGAGCGGTGCATCCAGTAATCATAATCCGTGTTGTACAGGACAATCACATCGTATTCATCTTTCTTTATAAGTTCATGCGCTTTTTCATTGCACTTTTGTACGGTTTTATAAATGAAATAATCCATCTCGCGTTCTAGAAAAATCAGGCTGATGGAATCTCCCTCTGTAGAAACGATTGCAACTTTTTTTCCTGCAGCAAGCAATCTGTCAAAAAGTGTTTCGCATTTTAAGACAGGCTTTGTGTAGCTTTGAATCCCGTGTTCAGAAGGCTGAAGTCCAGAATACATTGAGCCAAAACAAACTGGTGTAACCGGGGGAAAAACAGAAAGCATTGGAAGGCGTAAGTCTGTATTTGAATCAAGGCCAGAAAAATATTTTTTTTGAAACCGCTCGTAAATCCAGAAAGCAATTGCATCAGGATTGTACATCACTACACGGTCACATTTGTGCTCGCCAAATTTTTCCTGCGCTTTTAAAAGCACTTCATCTATAGGCTGTGCCATTTTCTCTCCTGTATCAACTCCCAGCAAGGAAAGCACTGTTGAAGCAACCTGAGTTATACAAATCTTATTAAATTCCTTCATACTTTTTTCCTGTCAATCTATTTTTATTTCACCGCAATTACTGAACCAACTGTTGCAATAATCGAGCCCAGAATAACCAGCAGCTGGAAAGGCAACTGTCCGAATTTTCCGCAGATTAAACTCTGCCCTGTACGCCTGCGTGAACGGTTATAGGCAATGATGATTCCGATTCCCGTAAGCACCTGAATGATTCCTGCAAGGCGTGCAAAACCTACAAAGCTTGTCATTCCGCACAAAGCAAGAACAAGACATGGGAGGGTTGCCAGAAGCCAGCACAGCTTTAGGTTCCACTTTGTCTGCTCAGCAATTATGTCGCGCATATTAAGTGTGTTTGCCCAGAAAGAAGTTGATAGTGCGAGAAGTGAAAAAATGTAACCGACAATGCTTACCCATCCGCCGAGACTTTTACTTAAATCAACAAGGGCACCGTTTTTTGTTATTGCCTGACCTGCTCCCAGAAGTGTCATGAAGGTTACTACAATAATAAGGAACGCATTAATTCCAGTTCCCGCAGCGATTGAAGCTACAATTTTTTTTCTGTCACCGGCAACTCCCTTTACAACCTGAGGAACACTCATAACTGCCGAAAGTGAAAAGGCAACAGTGCTGTAAAGAGCCATTGAATTTGAAGCAGCTATAAACTTAGACGGAAGCGCATTAGTTTTAGAAGTAACGGTTGCAACAAAAAGTATTCCGATTACAATCACCATGGCAATTACAGAATATTTTTCACAAATTCCGACAATCTTCATTCCAAAGAAAACAACAAGCCCCGCAATTATATAGTAGATAAGCATGCCGGCCCACGAAGGAAGTCCGAACCAGCTTGAAAAAACTGCAGCAGACCCTGTGATGAAGCTTGCAACATTACACAAAACACTGAAGGCAAG
>JAEELR010000072.1 GCA_016282835.1 Treponema sp.
ACTTAAGTCTCGGCTTGAGACCCTTAGCCTTATAGGCTAAGAGCAAACCACCCGTTTGACGGGTGGTTGTGATTTTACCGTGTATCATTATTTGAGACATCACTGCAGTATAATCTGAAAACACCGGGAAGAAAGCTTCTGAAAAGTGAGTCGATTTTCCGTGTAAAAATGCTGATTTCGTGCTAAAATAAACAATTATTAGGTGAAAAAAGTATGACGGCTTCAGAAAAAACTATTGAATCTATTCTAACAGATTTAACAAATGTACATGAAAATTTGTTATCGCTTTCTAATGATATTTGGAACAGCATAGATCATAATAATCCTGAAAAACTTGATGAAGGCTATCAGTTCAAAAAAGAATTTAACCGCCTTCTTGATGATTTTGAAAAGAATAAAAATGACATTAGTGTTCTCGTTAGTCAGTTCACTGGTGTAAAAGTTGATGAACAGCCTATTGTTGTTGAAAAAGAAGATTCTGAAAATCAGCGCCTTATCAAAGAATTAAACAAAAATGAACCTCACGAAATTGATGAGGATTTTACTTTCAAGCGTCCAACAGCATTTATCTTTAACGGCTGTGCATATACAGAAATGAATAACTGGACAAAATTATATGTTCAGTTTGTAGCAAGTGCTGCAAAGCTTAATCCAGCCAGGATAAAAGAAATGGCTGACAAGCCGGAACTTATTTCCAAGCAGAACAAAAAGTATTATTCAGCAGATAAAAGTGAACTTCGCAGACCGGCAAAAATTATGAATGACTTTTTTGTAGAAACAAACCTCTGTGCAAACGATTTTGCAAAAAGAATTATTGAAATTATAAATCAACTGGGAATGAAAACTTCTGATATTACAATTTATTTAAGACAGGATAGGAACGCATAAATGAAAAAAATTCCAAAAACTCTTATAGATAATTCAGAAAATTTGCAACTTGTGCAAACTCTTCATACATTATTTGAGAATGCAGAAATAACAAAAGTAATGATTGCAACAGGTTTTTGGGACATTCCAGGAACTGTTCTTTTGTCTGATGATTTAGTAAGTTTTTTTTCTCGTTCACAATCAAACCATTTGAGGCTTTTGATTGGTAAAGACCCGGAAGTCAAAATCTATCAGTTGCAACATCCAGAATATGGCGGAGAAAAATACCCTGATGGTTATATAAAGCGGCATCTAGAACAGCTTGATTTAAAACCAGAGTTCCAGAAAGCCGCTGACTTACTTTTAGAATATTGCGATGTCGAAAAACATCCTGTAGAAATAACAAAAGAAGATGGAAGTAAAATAACTGTTCCTCAATTTGAGATACATGTTTATGAACCTAAAAATAGCGATGCTTTTTTGCACGCAAAGTGTTATATTTTTGCGGCAGAAAACCCTCAACTGGAATCTTACGGTATAATCGGCTCAAGTAATTTTACAAAAAAAGGTTTGGAAGATAATGCAGAGCTGAATGCTTTGGAAACAGAAGCCGCCTGGGTTGCTTATCCAAATGGACAGATTTATAAAGGACACATAACCTGGTTTGAAGAAAAATGGCAGGACAGTATCCCCTGGACGAAAATCTTTCTTGAAGATATTTTGAGAAAATCTAAATTTGCAGGTGGTTATAGTCCTGCTGATTTTACAGATAATTTAGTACAAGAGCCAATTCTTTTTACTCCTTATGAACTATACATAAAATATTTGCAGAGTCAGTTCGGAGATATTATTGATCCTAAAATTGATACAATCCTAAAAACATATTTGCCAAAAAAATACGATATTCTTGAATATCAGCTTGAAGCTGTAAAAGAATGTTACTCTATCATGAGAATACACAATGGTTTTATTTTGGCAGATGTTGTTGGTCTTGGAAAAACCGTTGTTGGTATGCTTTTAATCAAACGTTTTTTGGAGGAAGCAGAAAAATTAGGACGAGCAAGAAAGGTTCTTTTAATTACACCACCAGCAATACAAAAAAACTGGAAAGATACTCTAAATGATTTCAATTTAGATGCAGAAAACATTATTACAGATGATAATATTAAGTTTATAACTACTGGTAAACTTGACAGTATTCTACCTAATGATTTAGGAAACGGAGAAGGTGAAAAAGATATTTACAATGAGGATGCAGATGTTTTTGATGAAGATCTTGAGATAACAAATTATGGACTTATTGTAATAGACGAAAGCCATAACTTTAGAAACTCTGATACAACAAAGTATAAACAGCTTACGGCCCTAATTGATAAAATTTTCCATGACACAGGAAACGCACCGTATATAGGTCTGCTTTCTGCCACACCTCAAAATAATTCACCTAAGGATTTGCTAAATCAAATTAGATTGTTCCAACGCGATGGACAAGATTGTACTTTAGACGGAATTCCTGATGGAAACCTTGTACATTATTTTAAAGAAAAGCAAGATTTATTTGATACTCTAAGAAATAATCTTCGTATAAGAAATGAAAAAGGAGAACTTGTTACAAATCAAGAAAACTTGCAGAAGCTAAAAGAACTTGCAAAGGAAATCCACGATGATGTTTTGCAGGATTTAGTTGTAAGACGAACAAGAACTGATATAAAAACAAGATTTGCAGATGATGCAAAAAATCTGAATTTTCCAGATGTGGTACCACCTCATGAACTTAATTACACAATGAGTGAAAAATTGGCAGTTCTATATGCGCAGACAATTTATGCAATCACACCCTCAGAAGAACTTGAAAATATTTTCAAGGGAATGCCATTAATAAATAAAGATTTAAAGGGACTTGGTTTTTATCGATTTAAGGCATTAAATTATTTAAATGCGGAAACTAAAGCCATTTATGAAAAAAACAACTTAAAAGCAAAGGCTATTACAGATCAACTTGCTCATCTCATGCAGAAACTTTTGGTAAAACGTCTTGAATCAAGCTTTAAGGCGTTTAAATCAACTTTGACAAATCTAAAGATTGCAACTAAAAACATGCTTGATATGTTTGAGAATGATACTATTTTTATTTGTAAGGATATAAATGTACATGAAGAAATTCTAAAGGCAGGATCGCTTGAAAATGCAATTTCAATTATTCGGAATAAAATAAAAGCGAAAGGTCAAAAGTCAAATAATCGTGAATTGAAAAAGTCAAATTTTGATTTAGAAAATAACGATTACGTAACACTATTAAAAGATGATTACGAAGCACTTGAAAAGCTTTGTGATAAATGGGCTTCTATGGACGAAGATCCAAAAAAAGATCTATTTACAGAGATTATTCCTAGAAAAGGTTCTTCTACAGAAAAAAAAGCAGATACTCTATTTGACGAAACTCAAAATTGTCCGAATAATCTTTCACAGCAAAAGCTCGTTGTATTTACAGAAGCAGTAGATACGCAGGAAACAATAGCAAATGTATTTAAAGCAAAGGGCTATAATGTTCTTATGATAAATGCTTCTAACAGAGATAACCTGCAAAATACAATTCAGGAAAATTTTGATGCAAATTACAAGGGCGAGTGGAAGAATGACTACGATGTAATTGTTACAACAGAGGTTCTGGCGGAAGGAGTAAACTTACACCGCTCTAACTGTATTTTGAATTATGATACACCTTGGAATGCAACAAGACTTATGCAACGAATAGGCCGTGTAAACCGTTTGGGTTCCAAAGAAAATGCTATACATGTATTTAATTTTAAGCCGACTGCACAAAGCGATCTGCTTATAAATCTTGTAAGCAAATCTTATGCAAAACTGCAATCATTCCATACAATGTTTGGCGAGGATAGTCAGACTTATTCAAGTGAAGAAGAGGTTGGAAGTGTAAATTTCTCTCACAGTTTGGAAGATGAATCGTCTCCAGAAACTGAGTTTATTACTGACTTGAAAAACTTTCATAAAGAAAACCCTGTTCGTTATAATGAACTTGAAAAAATGGTATTAAAAGAGGCCGGAGGTTGCATAGAAGGAGTTGTCCGTGATTATGAACTCGCATTGGTTACTTCTGAAAAAGGAAAGTCTATTCCAGTTTTGTTGCAAGACGGAAAAACAAAATCAATATCTTCTCTTTCATTCATGGGAAAGTTGAAATGTCCTGTTGATTGCAAATTTAAAGATTGCGACAATGAATCGCGTCAAAAAATCTTTAATGCTGCGATAAATAGATTTGAAACTGACACGACAGCGAGCCATACTATCAATAAAGAAAGCAAGGAATACAAAACGGTAAAGTCATTATTGCATAATGTTGAACTTACAAAACTGTCGGCTAAGGCTAAATTGATTTTTCAGAATGTAAGAACTGCCGCCGACGTGGGAAATGGTTATGTGATAAACACTTTGCTAAAAAACAAAGAGCAGTTGAATCAACCAAGTCTTTTTGGAGATGAGTTTGAAACTTGGCTGGATGGTGCTTTTTCAAAATTAACAACACAGGCTAAGACAAAAGCCGGAAATTACTTTGTACAGTTTTTTGAAGCATAATGATAGGAGTGAATAGATGACAGAAGTACAGTTGCAGTATTATTTCTCAAATGATTTTACAACAATGACAGACTTTGAAAACAATGTAATGTCATATATTTTTACTGACCATTATGAGAAAGATTTAACACATATATCGCTTGTTGAAAAAGGCGACTATAAACCAAAGGTAAATGACTGCATAAAAGATATTTTGCAATGTGGAAGAATTACAAGTTTGGATGCAACAGATTATGGCTATTTGTATGAAGTTATTCTTGCTGACAAAACAAACATTGCCCGTTCTCGTGTGAATATAATGCAGGCTGTAAAGAGTATATTGGAAACCTATGCACATGCTCTTGTTGTATTCCATTATGAAAATACAAAAGACACGGAATGGCGTTTTACCTATATGCACAAAGGCTCAAATCAAAAAGATTCTACACAGGTAAAAAGATATACATATCTTTGTGGAAAAGGGCATCCAAGTCATACTATTACTAAAAACTTTATTACTCTAAAAAACAGTAATTTTTCTGATGAAGCATATTTAAAAGCATTTAATGAAAGTGAACTTTCTAAAGAGTTTTATGAAAAACTTTTTGCTTGGTATGAATGGGCATGTGAAAACGTTACATTCCCTATTGGTGATACGTCAAAAGATAAAAATGGAAAATTTAATGTAAAGCAAACAAAAGATAATAATGAACTGCATCTTATTCGTCTTATTACACGTTTAATGTTTGTTTGGTTCATTAAACAAAAAGATTTAATTCCATCTTGGGTATTCGATGAATCAGAGCTTAATAAGGTTCTGACAGAGTTTAAACCTGAGAGTAAAAAAGATGGCGATTATTACAATGCAATTTTACAAAATCTTTTCTTTGCTGCTTTGAATAAGAAAATTGAAGAACGTGCATTTGCTGATGATAAGAGTGTATTGAAGAATAAACAATTTGGAGTGAAGAATTTCTATCGTGACAATAAGGATAAAACTTTCTTTAAGGAAAACTATGCTCAAATAATCGAACGGTTTAAGACTGTCCCATTCTTAAATGGTGGACTTTTTGAGTGTTTGGATAAACTTGTTGATGACAAAGAGAATAAAAAGAATATTGAAGTCTTTACAGATGGTTTTAGTCGAGAGCCAGACTGGATGGCCTTTATTCCTAACAATCTTTTCTGGCAAAAAGATGATGGCGAACATGAAGGTATAATTCATCTATTGAGCCGCTACAATTTTACGGTAGAAGAATCAACGCCAATCGATGTTCAAGTTGCTTTGGATCCTGAGCTTTTGGGAAAGATTTTTGAAAATCTTTTGGGATCTTATAATCCAGAAACAAGGGAAAGCGCAAGAAAGGAAAGCGGTTCTTTCTATACCCCCCGAGAAATTGTCTCTTACATGGTGAACTCTTCAATAAAGGCATATTTACAGGAAAAAGTACCAGAAGTAGGCGAAGAGAATCTTGAAAGACTTACAAATGATAATAAAGCCGATGATTCAGAAATTAAGCTTACAGAAGAGCAGATAAATAAAATCCGAAGTGCTCTATTTGAAATAAAAATTATTGACCCTGCCTGCGGTTCTGGCGCGTTCCCAATGGGAATATTGAACAAGCTGGTAGAGATTCATGTTCTTTTGGATAAGCTCAGTGCAAGGACAAAATCAAAACACAACCTTTACATAAAGAAAGGACAGGCTGTAAATTATAATCCTGATGAAAGCCTCAAAATTAATGCAGAGTATCTTGGAAATCAGGAATTCAAGCTTTATGTCAATGGAAAAGAAGAAAGTACAATTTATAATTCCCAGGATTTAGCACTTCATGTAAAAGAGATAATCAACAGGCACAACAAGGAACTTGGTAAAAACACTATTGCAAATCTTTTCAGTCAAGGGCGGATTGATGACGGAAAAAGCTTTAACTCAATAAAGACAAAGACGGATATTCACCAGATTGTTGATGAAGATACAAAAGACATTATCTGGCAGTACAGAAGCTATAATGTTAAAAATAAATTTCGCCAGTACAGAAATGAAGAAAAACAGGCACTTTCGATTGATGCTGCTGAAGAAGACAACGATTTTGAGTATGCAAAATATCTTTACAGCCTTAAAACAAGAATAATTCAGGACTCAATTTTTGGGGTGGACATTCAGCCCATTGCCGTACAAATCAGCAAGCTGCGTTTCTTTATCAGCCTGATTTGCGAGCAACCAAAGATTGAAAATCACCCTGAAGAAAATTATGGATATAATCCTCTGCCAAACCTTGAAACAAAATTTGTTGCGGCAAATACACTGATTGGAAAAGCAAAAAAGCCTGAATATAACAAAAGTATGGTTTTGTTTGCTAATCCAAGGATTGATGAAATTACCAAGGAACTTGGAGAAATTCGAAAAGCCCACTTTAGTGCAAAAACAGCTTATGAGAAAAAGGAAAACCGAGAACAGGATGAAAAGTTAAGAAAGGAGCTTTCCCAACTTTTAGAAGAAGATAAGATTTATTCCCCGGAAGATGCCAAGCAGCTTGCAGAATGGAACCCTTACGACCAAAGCGCACCTGCAAGTTCATTCTTTGATGCGGAATGGATGTTTGGGGTAAGAGATGGATTTGATGTTGTGATTGGAAACCCGCCGTATATTGATTCTGAAACAATGACGAAAGCAATGCCCGAAATGAGAAATACTTATTCATCTATTTATGAGACAGCAAAAGGAAATTGGGATATTTATATACTGTTTTTTGAATTCGCTTTAAAACATTCACGAACAGGAGGAACAACGGCTTTTATTGTACCTAATAAGATTGTTTCAATTGATTATGCAGAAGCTGTTCGCGATTATATTTCGAAAAATGCATATTTTATTTCATTAAGAGATTATTCTAGAGTTCCGGTTTTTGAGGCAAGTGTCTATCCATGCACTTTGATTTTTTCAAAAGCAAAGACAGATTTTGTGTTGATTGCAAAAATGAATGATCTAGATGAAATCTTATATAGCAATAGGATTTCTAATAAATTGTTTTTTTCACAAAACAATTGGAATATATGGCTTGGAACTCCAAATGAAGTTAGTCTATTAACGAAACTAATTGAAAAATCTCTTTTTTCAATAAAGGATAAATACAATGTTTCTGCTGCTGCAACCGTAAATGAAGCATATATTGTAAAAGAATTACTTAAAAACGGAGTATACAATTCAAAGAAATTCAAGTTAATTAATTCTGGAACAATTGATAAGTATGTTTCGCTTTGGGGAATAAAAGATACGAAATACATAAAAAGTTCTTATTCAACACCTGTTGTAGATAAAACCGACGTAAAAAAGAATTTGCCCAATCGTTATGATTTGGCTACAAGTGAAAAACTCATTATAGCATCAATGACAAAAGTACTTGAAGTTTATTACGACAATGGAGAATATTTAGCTGGAAAATCAACCACATGTATTTATCAAAAGGAATCAGATTTTGGATTGAAATTTATCTTAGGATGTCTCAATTCAAAACTGGAGAGTTTTTGGCTAATTAAAAAGTATAATTCTCAAGCGATGTCAGGCGAAGCAATAAATATTTCTACATCTGTTGTGCAAAATTTACCAATTCCACCTGCCACACCCGCCCAGCAAAAGCCCATCATCGCTTTAGTTGACAAAATCCTCACCGCAAAAAAAGCCAATCCACAGGCAGACACAAGCAAAGAAGAACATAGAATTGATTTGTTGGTTTATCACTTATACGGTCTCAGTTTTGATGAAGCAAAAATAATTGATGAAGGGCTCAGGGAAGAGGAATTTAATAAGGAGAGTAAATAAATGAATAAAAAAATAAAAGATTCTCATATAAAAATTATAAAGGAAGCAATTATCAATAAA
>JAEELR010000073.1 GCA_016282835.1 Treponema sp.
GACTTGTTAAAAATCCATATCTTGGTTACAAACCTGCAGTAATTATTGATTCATCAATCCCTATTACTCAGGAATTAAATACAAAAACTTTTTATGAAAATATTCCAGTATTCCCTGAAAGTCAGCAGATTCTTGAAGAAATCAAAAATTACAATATTAAAACTGCAATAATGTCAGATTTTATGGGAGATTTTTCTTCTGTAATGAGTTCTTACAGATACACCATTAATGTTTCTAAAAGACAAAATGCTTTTACTTCTGACCAGAGAATCAAAGATATTGCCGGAATTATTGGTTTTTCTTCAACACATAACCTTACCTTTAAATCAAATCTTATTGCAAAACGAATTATTGATATTTTAATTATATTAGTCTTCCTGCCGCTGCTTATTCCTCTTTTCCTTATTTTGATGTTCCTTACAAAGATTACTTCAAAGGGACCAATTTTCTACGGACACAAACGAGTTGGTAAAAACGGAAAAGAATTCAAATGCTGGAAATTCCGTTCAATGTGTATTGATGCAGATAAAAAACTTGCAGAAATCCTTGCAAATAACCCTGAAATGCAGGCAGAATGGGAAAAAGAACGCAAGTTTACAAATGATCCTCGTGTAACCAAATTTGGAAAGTTTCTTAGGAAAACAAGCCTTGATGAACTTCCTCAGTTAATTAATATTCTTGTTGGTCAGATGAGTTTTGTCGGACCTCGCCCTGTTACAGAACCAGAGCTTGAAAAATACGGACCTTATAAGGACTATGTACTTTCTGTTACTCCTGGACTTTCAGGCATGTGGCAGACTTCCGGCAGATCAGACACCGAATATGAAGAGCGCATTGCCCTTGATACTTCATACATTCAAAACTGGTCAATCTGGCTTGATATCTGGATTTTAATTAAAACTGTATATGTAGTTCTAAAAGGCCGCGGTGCATATTAATGAAAAAAAGTATATTATTTGTTTCTTTATTCTTCTTTTTGAACGTTCTTTTTGCAGAACAGTTCCAGATTGCAGAAGTTGTATATGATATCGAAGGATGCGGTCACTGGATTTTTGGTAAAACACAGGAATATGCTCTTGAAAACACAGTTCCTGTAGACAAAAAGACTATTTTCCAAAGTGAAGATGAATTAAACGCATATCTTACAGATTTTGAAAAACGCCTTTCAAATCTTCGCGCTTTTGAAACAATTGATATTTTTTATGAACCAATAAATACTGTACCAATCACTTATCTTAGATTAAATATTTATGTAAAAGATTCCTTTCATCTTTTTGCAATTCCGGGACCAAAATATGATTCAAACACCGGTCTTACAATTAAGCTTAAAATAAAGGATTCTAACTTCCTTGGTGGACTTAATACATTAAATTCAGATATATATTTTCTTATTCCAACATCAGAATCTGACGGAAAAAACACTGAATTTGGTTTTAACTGTTCTGCTGATTATCCTTTTAAGGCCGGAATCTTTAATGCTTTATGGTTAAATGACCTTGGGCTTTCTTATACAGTTGGAGACAATATGCCTGAATGGAATATTGGAACAGGCATACGACTCACCTTACCTTTTAATAAAGTTTCTCTTGTTTTTGAAGCAAATCAAAAGTTTGCCAACGATTTTAAATATAAAGAATTTGATGATAATTTATATTTTGTAAATGATTTTAAATTTTATGTACCGCTGACTCTTGCCAACATGAATTATTTTGGCAAACTTTCATACACACCATATACTATTACTACAATAAACTGGGATTATAACGGAATATCTTCGCAGAATTCAAAGCTTTCAAGTCCTATTCTTGATGTTGGTCATAAACTTTCTTTTGGAAGAACAGACTGGGATGAAAATTTGAGAACAGGCTTTATGCTCGTACTTGATAATTCATATTCTTACAATTTTCAGCGCCATCGTTTTTACCCACAGATTGAACTTGATGTAAGTGCTTATAAGAAGATTGCACTTTTTGAAGATGCCTATTTACTGCGAAACTTTGGTATAGCCTTAAATACAAAAACTTTTGCTTTCCTGTTTAATCCACAAAAAAATGATTACATATTCTTTGACGGTAAAGAAATTGGTCAGTATTTACGCGGTATCCGTGATAATCAGGATTATGCCGGAACAGACTTCTCTGCCCTTACACCTACAAATGCATTTATAATGAATCTTGATTTTCCAATTCATGCCTTCAGAACAAACTTTACAAAAGGCTTTATGCGATATATGAACTTTGATTTACAGCTTGCACCATTTATTGATATGGCTTTGTGTTACAACAAGATAACAAAAACAATCTTTGATCCAAAAGATGGTTTTTATGCTGCAGGTCTTGAAGTTATAGTATATCCTCTTAAATGGTCAGGAATTACAATCAGAGGAAGCGTTGGCGTTGACGTTGGAAGAAAATTCCTTAAAAATTTTATAAATACAGACTGGCGTGAAAACGTTTCAAAGAAAGAATTTTCTATTGGCTTTGGACTTCACTATTAGAATGTCATTGTCGGGCTTGACCCGACAATCTCTTTTATTCAGGATTTTTAATTCCATCCATTTTGTCTAACTTTAATACAGCATCCTGCTGCCAGTATTTTTGCGGTGAATGGAATGCAAGAATTTTAAGTAATTCTGCAGAAAAAACATCATATCCACATTTACCACAGATTTCGCAGAACAGATTAAAGCTTCTCCATACATCGTTATCACTTCCCCAGATAACAATATCGTTATGATAAGGAATGATATCTAAGAAATCTGTAATATTTGTGTATTCAAAATCAATATCACGTTTAGAAACAACATTATAAACTTTTGTAAAACCGGTAATTACTGCAACTGCGCTGTAATTAAAGGCCTTATCAAGCTCGTTTATTGAAAGATAATACTGTGCAAGCTCATAGAAGGCCTTGAGACAGAAATAATCCTGTGCCCTGTACATCGTAAAGAATTTTTCTATTGCTGCTGCATTATTTTTTGAAACAGTATTTTTCATTGATTTAGCAATTAACATATTCTGGACATTCTGATCTTTTCCGATTATGTTCAAAAGTCGGATTTCCATTGTGTCATAATCACCGCATAATCTGCTTAAATCTGCAAGAAGATAAATTATTTCGTAACGTTCATCCGGAATATCTAAAACACTGGCATTTTCAAGGGCTTTAAGATAATACTGTTCGGCAAAAGCGTATTCACCTTCGATTTTATAAATATCACCAATGAGTTTCTGTGCTTCAGGGTACTCTTCCTGATTTTTAATATATTCAAGAACCTTAGTGATTGAATTATTAAAATTGCCTTTTGAATTATAATAATTTATAAGATTTATAACTTCGTACTCATCTCTTTCTTTTAAAACCGGAATTATGCTGGTAATTTCATCGCCTGCTTTTTTAACATCACGTGCCATCATGCTTGTAGAAATGGCATCATAATCTGCTTTAAGCTGTTCTTTTTTATATAAAATGGCGTCTTCGGCGTATTTGAGTGCTTTTCCATATTCCTGACTTTCAAAAGCAGCCTGGGCGTTTCTGAATGAGTTTACGCTTTTTGAATTAAGATTGTTCTGAGCAAAAACATTGAGACTACAAATTAAAAAAATTGCTGTAAGTATTGTCTTTTTCATAAATTATTTAATTCTTCCTCAAATACTTTATCGGCATCTTTTGCGTCTATCGTTTGTACTATTTTTCCTTTTTTAAAAATAATTGCTTTATCGGCAGTACCAGCTATTCCAAGATCTGCATGGCGTGCTTCTCCAGGGCCATTTACAACACAACCCATTACAGCAACAGTTATGTTCTTATCCATTGCTAAAAGCCTGTTCTGCCATCGGTCTACAAAGCTGTGAACATCAAAACCAAGGCGTCCACATCGTGGACATGAAACAAGGTTTACACCGCGCGAACGTTTACCACATTCTTTTAATATGTTTATTCCTGCAATAACTTCATTTTCAGGACTTGATGAAAGACTTACACGGATAGTATCTCCAATTCCCTGAGTAAGAAGCGTATTAAAAGCAATACTTGATTTTACAATACCGCCAATAAGCGGGCCTGCCTCTGTAACTCCTAAATGGAGCGGATTATTATATTTTTGACTATAAAAAGTATTACATTGTATAGTTTCGTTAACATCAGAAGACTTCATGCTTACAACATACTGGTCAAAATTATATTTATCAAATATTTCGGCTTCACGGGCAGCTGTTTCGCACAACCCTTGAGCACGTGATATTTTACCTTCTGCTATCTGTTCCTGAAGATCTTTTGGTAGACTTCCGCTGTTAATTCCTATGCGTATTGGAACACCATGTTCACGGCAGGCCTCAATTACAGTCTTTGTATTTTCTTCTGAGCCAATATTACCGGGATTTATTCTGATAGCGGCTACATTTGCTTTAAGGCATTCAAGCGCAAGCTTATAATCAAAATGAATGTCTGCGACAAGCGGCATTACTGTACGTTCTGAAAGCAGATTAAGACAAGCCGCACTTTCCATATCCGGAACTGCAAAACGCACAATATCGCATCCTATGAGACTTAATTCATTTAATTGTTTAATGATTGATTCTAATTTTTGATTATTAGTGTTAAGGTCTGTAATCCCGTCTTTCCACATAGTCTGGACCGACACCGGATTCCCGCCCCCAATAAGGACAGTTTTTGTAATCCCCTTCCCACCTAATTTTACAGTTTTTGTTATCATTTTCCTGGGTTAAAGCAAGGAATTCACAATAATTGCGACCCCTTTAAAATACATCGAAACTTAAGGGCTCCCGCCCCTAAGTTTCTATATAAATTTTCTAGGCAATCATTGAGAATACCATTGCGAACAAGGCTACAGATTCACAAAGACCTACAACCATGATGTACTGTGCAAAACC
>JAEELR010000074.1 GCA_016282835.1 Treponema sp.
TGTCCGTACGTATCATTTATGCTTTTAAATTTATTTACGTCGAGCATAAAAAGATAAAGTTTTTTCTCTTCAGTATCAGTTTTTATGTGTGAAGTTAAATATCTCAAAAGCTGATTCCTGTTATTCAGCCCCGAAAGCGTATCTACCGAAATCAAAAGATTCTGAAGATCTATATAAACAAAAAGGAAGGCAAGCGTTACTCCCACGCTTATACTCGGAATATCCGGAACCATAATCTGAATTATTCCTATTGAAAGAGGAAACAACAGAAACATTGACAGAACTTTATATTCTTTTGCCTTTAAAGTACTTTTGCATTTTAAGGCTTTTATAAACGCATGCACCGAAGTAATTACGGTATAAATATGACAGAAAAAAACATGAATCAGTATATATTCACCACGCTGATATACCCCGTTTTCATCAACATAAAACAAAAATCCGTTAAAGTAAGAAACAATAACGCCAGCCGTTATAAAAAAAACGGGAAACTTTGCAAGGTATTTCAAATACCGGCTTTTTAAAAATTTTGAATCCAGCGCAGCTTCAACATAACAAAGCCAGTAGTAGCCCATTAAAACCGTAATAATTTCATAAATTCCGTTTATGCAGAAATTTACGTTTCCGTCTGCAGGAATCCTTCCAAGCCCAAGTAATGCCCAGGAAATATCACAAACCAGCGAAATCATTCCGGTAACAACCGACTTCATGTAATACCGCTGCTTTGTCTGCCTGTCATAATTTTTGCACAGACTATATAACAGTATTCCCATGATGAGAAAACAGAATGCATTGATTTCAACAATCCAGATATAATCCATAACACTCTTATTTTATCATATTTTTTCCAAATTGTAAGAAAAAAGTGTATATGGACTTAAATAGGTTGCCATAAACCCCTACTCCTTATTCAAAAGAAAATCGGCAAGATTTATAATGCTAACACCTTCATATAAATACTTTTCATGTCTTGTTCGTGCTATTAGAATTTTTGGGTACGCGTCTTTTATGCTTAATAATGGAGTTACTTCACGTTCAAGAGTTTCTGTAGGTGAAATATCATCTCTAACCTGAATATAGATTTTTTCGCTCTGTTTAATTGCCACAAAATCAATTTCTTTTTTGTAGAGAACTCCGGTGTAAACTTCGTATCCCCTGCGCAACAATTCTATACAAACCATGTTTTCATAAACTCTGCCATAGTCCATATTTTTTGTTCCAAGAATTGCATAACGGAAAGAATGATCCGCAAGATAATATTTATCCTGGCTTGCAAGATATTTTTTTCCACGGATGTCATAGCGACGGACTTTATAAAAAGCAAAAGCATTACAAAGATAATTAAGGTAAGAGCCTATAGTTTTATGATTTGTATTTTCCTTATTGCTTGTTAAAGTATCTGCAATTTTACGAATAGAAACTTCTGTTGAAATATTATCCAGCAAGAAATTATTTAATTTATCTAATAAAAGCCCATTTTTGATTTTGTACTTTTGAACAATGTCACGAATTACCAAGGTATCAAAAACATCTTTAATGTAAGCATATTTTTCTTCTAAAGATTTATAAACAAAGGCGCCTGCCATTCCACCTTCTTTTGCATATAAATCAAATGCTTTTTCAACGTCAGAATTATTATAATATTTTTGGTATTCGGAAAAAGAAAAGGGAAATATTTTGATTTGAAAAACTCGGCCAGTAAAAAGTGTTGCTAAATCACTTGAAAGCAGAAAGGCATTAGAACCTGTTATATAAATGTCGTATTTTTCGCTTGCATGAAAAGAGTTGATTACCTTTTCAAAATCTGTGCAAAGTTGAACTTCGTCAATTAATAAAAAATTTGTCTTATCTTTTTGATATCGTTCTTCAACATAGGAATTCAAAGCAAGGGTTGTTTTAATTGAATCGAATTCAAAAAGATTGAAATTAATATGAATGATATTTGCATCCATGACAGATTCTTTTATCCATTCAATAAATGCATCCATCAGTTTAGACTTACCGCAACGGCGAACTCCTGTTATTACTTTTATATCAGGAGTTCCCATTACATTTTTGAGCTTATCTAAATAAAAACTTCGTTCAATTAATTTCATACTGAAATTATACACGCTCTATTTCCCAAAATAAACATTTTTTTTATTTTGGGAAATGGAATTGATTATCTATTACTCAAAATCAATATTTTTTTCATTTTGCGAAATGCAAGGGAAAAGTGCATCCAGGCAGTATAAACTCTCGCACTGCGCCATCCTCACCCCCCTTTGATTCACTTTGCAAAAAATATTAAAATCACTTTTATGATAAAGAAAGAACTTACTGACAACGAACTTAAAGAACATCTGGATTCACTTCATAAGGACGAAATGGTTGTATTCGTCATGGCAGACGGACGCGTGCGCGGTGCACTTTTTCACGGAAGCCGTTTTGTAAACCAGATGCGGCTTCAGCACAATACAGGTATTCTTGAAACAATGGTTCTGGGGCAGGCAAGTTTGTGCGGTGCACTTCTTCTTCCTACAATGAAAGGAAAAGAACATGTTACCTGGCGTTACGAAGTTGACGGTCCTGCACAGGGCTTTTCTGTTGAAGCCGACTCTACCGGCTACGTGCGCAGCTATCTTTTTAATGATCATATTCCCGTAGAAAAGCCGCTCGACAGCTGGGATCTTTCGCCGTTTTTAGGAACCGGAACTCTTTCTATGAGTACGCTCCGCGAATTTGACAAAGAGCCGCAGGTAAGTTCCGTTGAAATAAATGAAAAAAACATTGCAAAAGATTTAGCCTGGTATTTTCAACAGAGCGAACAGATTCAGACTGCATTCAGCACAAGCATACAGATGGATTTGTACGGACGCGTTGTGGGTGCAGGCGGACTTTTTCTTCAGGTTCTTCCTGAAACCGGCGGAACTAAAAAACTCGGTTCTCAGGTTGCAAGCGGCGGCACTGCCGACGAAGATTCAGTTTTGATTCAAAAAGTTGAAAACGCATTCAGAGCCTGTCCTTCATTAGGAAAATGGTTTTCTGAAAAAGGTGATATGGAAGATTTAGTTTACGGACTTTTCCGTGAGTTTGATCCAAAAATTGCCGTTACAAGAA
>JAEELR010000075.1 GCA_016282835.1 Treponema sp.
ATGATGGCCGGTGGTTTCTATGATAAAGAAATTTCTGCTTTAGTATGGAGAAATGACTTTGGTATTCCTTGTCAGTCTGATGAAGATAAGATCAAGGGTCTTTTCGGTAAGGTATTATGCCATGTAACTTCAGAAAAAGTTGAAACATATTCAAGCCGCTACAGAGACTTTGTTGGTCACTATACAAATACAATGGCAAACCCAGATGGAGTTACTGCAGAGACATTACCTTGTACAGATGCAGAAGATATGTGTAACGCATTGTCAGTTCTTGCTACAGATATCACTCTCAATCCTGGTGAAACAAAGAATCTCGTATTCGCTTTGATTGCAGCTGATACAGAAGATTATTACTGCAAAAATAAGAAAGAATTAAAGAGCTTTATGGATATGATCAGTTCATATGAAAAAGCAGAAGCTCTCTATAAAACAATGTATGCAGGCTGGGAAGCTGAATTCGGTAAACTTAAGCTTTCTCTCCCTGGAAACGATACATTTGATCACTCATTCAAATGGCTCCAGTATCAGTGCGAAATGGTATGCTGCCTTAACAGAATGAAGAGCCGCTTCCACTCAGGCTTTGAATATGGATTCGGTTTCCGTGACATCCTCCAGGACATGCTTGCATTGTTACCATATAACACAAAGCGTGTAAGAGAATTCCTTGCATATACAGCTGAACAGATGTTCTCTGACGGTTCTGTATATCACAACTTCTATGTATCAGCTCCTGGTACAACAGACTTCCATGCCTGTGATGATCCATTATGGTTGATTTATGCAGTTTGCGAATATGTTAAGGAAACAGGTGATTATGCATTCTTGAATGAAGTTGTTCCTTTCGCTGACAAAAAAGAAGGCTGGGAAGATAAAAACGGTTCAATCTATGATCACTGTAAAGCAGCTTTGGATCGTGTATGGAAATATTCAACAGACGGTATTCCTACAATGTTTGATGCTGACTGGAACGATGACCTTAGCGGTTACCCGGATCATCTTTCAGTTATGGCTGCAGAAATGTTCTATAAAGCATTGAATGATTTCGCTGAACTCTGCAAGAAACTTCCAGATGCTGCAAAATATGCTGATGTAATTAAAGACTGTGAAACAAAAGCTAATACAGTTAAAGAAAATGTAAACAAATACTGTATTGACTCAACAGGTGCTTATGTAAGACTTTTAGGACCTGGAAAAAATACAAAAGAATCTGTAGGTTCTGCTGATACTGATAATGTTATCTTCTTCGAACCAACAGCTTGGGCTGGATACAGTGGAATTGCTACAAAAGAACAGTTCCTTAAATCAAGTGAACAGGTTGATGCTAAACTCGCTGCAAAGGGTGGTGTTTGCATCTGTACAACAAGTACAACTTTATCAGAAGGAAAACTCCCTGATGATGACAGTGCTTACAAGAAGAATGCACCTGGTAAAAAGGAAAACGGAAGCTTCTTCAGACACCTTGAATCTTGGTACGTTGCTTCTATGTGCCGCTATGGTGAAGGTAACAAAGCATGGGATTTGTTCTATAATACACTTCCTGCGGTTTGTGATCAGCAGCTTGAAACTTATTCTGCTGAACCATTCGTTTACCCAGAATATGTTGCAGGTCCTTCTAGCCAGGATTATGGTAGAGCAGGTCACACATGGCTTACAGGTACAGCTCCTACAAGACAGAGAGTTGTTGTAGAAAACATTTTCGGTATTCAGCCAGATTATGACGGTCTTGTAATTGATCCTTGTGTTCCAGCTGAATGGAAGATTTTCTCTGCTGTAAGACGTTACCGCGACACAATGTTTGAAATTTCTTATTCTAATCCTGATGGAGTACAGAAAGGCGTTAAGTCTATTACTGTAGATGGAAAAGTTATTTCTGGAAACACAATCGGAAAAGAATTCCTTGACGGTAAAACTCATAAAGTTGCTGTTGTAATGGGTGCTTAATATATGGTTTGTTTTATCAATCATGATTTTACTTTAGTTCGTGATGATGAAGCTGATAAGAGCCTTAAGGAGTTTATGTGCAGTGATGCCGTAAAGAATTATCCTTATCCGGCTCTTGTTGATGCTGATAAAGCTAAATCTTTGTTGTCCGGTACATCTGAAAAAAATTATGATGATGTACTGGCACTTTCACGCTTTTCATTTATGGGAACTGATGGAATGCGTGGTAAGGTTTCGCTTGATGAAATGGACGAACGAAAAGCATTTGTTGAATATACTACAAATAATTTAATTACAAGACCTTTGATTAAAGCAGCTTCTCATGCATTTGCAAGAATGTGTGAAGAAAGAAATATTGAAAAGAAAGTTTGCATTGGAAATGACAGCCGAGATCTGGCTTTTGACTGGGCTTTAGAGACAGCTTTGAAAGAAGCATTTATGGAAGCAGGATTTTCTGTTGTAAACCTGGGTGTTATTCCTACTCCATATATTCCATGCTATATGCTTGCCAATAAAATCAGGGCAGGTGCTGTTTTAACTGCAAGTCATAATCCATCTAACCAGAACGGTATTAAATTCTTCCTTGATTCAAAGAAGCTTTTAAGTGATGGTGAAAACGGAGACTACATTCTTTCTGCTTATATGGTAGAAGAAGCACTTAATGGATTTAAGGGCAGTGGTAAATGCGATGTTTGCGAAAATGTTGATTATACAGATTATGCAGCAGACTTTTTAACTGGAATTGTTCCTTCTGATTTTGCAGAAACAGTAAAGAATTCTATTATTTATGTTGATACTGCAAATGGTGCATGGTCAGTTACTGCTGAAAAGTATTTTTCAAAAGCAAATATTAAAGTAAATCTTTTAAACCATAAGACTGAAGGTTTTAATATTAACAGAAACTGTGGTGTAGCGGAAATTGAAGGCCATACTTGTTTTAGTGCAGGTGAAATTGAGTCTTCTCCTGAAGTAGTTCAGAAAGTTTATGCCGAAGGTAAAAATGCTTCTTGCAATGTATACGGAATTGCTGTAGATGGTGACGGTGACAGAGGTTTTGCAATGAAATACGATAAAACTTCTGATTCTGTTATTGTTTATGACGGTGATGCAGAAGCATATTTAGTTTCTGAGCTTTTAGGCTTAAAGGATAAAAAGGCTGTATTTACAATTGAGTCTGATATTATGGCAGGCCTTGAAATGCAGAGAAAGTTTAATCTTGAGCCTGTTATGGTTGATGTTGGTGATAAATGGATTTGTAACCAGAATGCAAATGAACTTGCTTTAGGTTTTGAATCTTCTGGTCACTTTATTCTACCATGTAAGGTTGAAGGCACAAATGAACTTTTACTTTCTGGAAACGGACTTTTAACTGCTTTACTTTCGGTTGCTGCCCTTGAAAAAGGAATTGTTCCGTTTGAAAGAGGTTTTTCTGAAACATTTTATACATATTATGTTAACAAAAACTTATTCAGATACGGCAGTGAACTCTGGAAGCAGGATGAAGTAACTATTTGCGAAGGTTTTAAATCTAGCGGATTTGAAATGCAAAAAGTTACAATGAAAGACTTTAATGTTCTTGCATTCTATGCTAAGGAAAATGATAAAGTTGTTGGCCTTGTTTTCATTAGAAACTCTGGTACTGAAGATAAGAATGCAGTTTATTTGAAATGCTGTAAAGGCTTTGAAAAAAGACTGCTTCCTGTTGTGGAAAAAATTGTCAGTGTTCACAAAGACTGTATGCGTGATGTAAGCCGCGAAGAAGTTAAATGTGAAAACGAAATTTTAGACCTTATCAAGAAAAACGGCAGTGTAAAGGCTGAACAGCTTAGTTTTTCTACTGGTGTTGCAGTTTCTGCTTTCCACGCTTTGGTTAAAGAAAAAGTTATTTGTTGTAAAAGTGATGAATATTTTCTTTTGTAGTGTTAACTGACAGCTGAAAGTATTTAGTTTTTATAATGAACGAAATCCGATTTGATTTATTCAGGTCGGATTTTTTTTGTTTAAATCGCCAGAAAAAAACTCTAAAAGCCTACGCCTGATGCGGAAGGCGGCGAAGCCGGTGTAAAATTGCCTGCAATTTTATACTGGAGGGCGTAAGACCCGGAACCTGTAGCAGCAGGGTTGGGGATTATGTGTATGTTTTTTGTTTAAAATAAAAAAAGGGCTGGCGGTTAAGTTTTGTCAGCCCTTTGGTTAGGTTAAAATTTCGTCCTAAAAAAATGTAAAAGCTATAAATTACATTTCACAAGGATTTTCAAGCCACTTCATAATGTTTTCTGCGGTTGTAACTCTTGTGTCAGGCTTGCTTGAAATGTACTGCAAAAATTCTTCTACTGCTTCACGACGATCCTTTGCGATTGCTCTTATTTTTGTTTTTTCATCGCCTTCGAGGTCATAGATGTCGTATTTGTCAGAATAAATGTCTGTGTGCATTCCAAATGTGAATGGACAGCGGTTTCCGTCATAGCGTAAATCGAATGAATATTTCATTGTTGCAAGAGCGTCTGCTTTATCCATAAAGAACTGGAACCAGATATTCCAGTCCATGCCTGTAATTTTTCCGGTCTGCAAAATTGAGTCGTCGTCGCCTGAAGCTTCAAGTGCTCTCTGTCTTGCTCCTTTTGTTGTACCGTATTTTTCACAGAGTTCATCTGGCGGAATGATTAATACATATTCTGGAAGCTCCCAAAGTCCAGGGTGTTTCTCTACGAATGCTTTATCTCTTCCGTACTGATGGATTGCAACATATTCGTCTCCAGGGCTTCCTGCGTCTAAAGTGTATGGCCAGAAGAAGTCAGAACCGTCCTGATCATTCTGCATTCCTTCTTCGATTGTTGCGTCGTATTTGAATCCTCTCTGTTCAAGAGCACAGAATACGCCTTCATTGTATAAAAGATATGGTGTTCTGAATCCTACGATTTCTTCGCGCTTGATTCCCATTCCGTAATCGCTTTCACCAGATTTTACATCTGCTTTGTATGGTTTTGTTAATACATCAATACAAGCGTCAAATTCTTTTAACCAGTCTTCTGTGTTAAGCTTTGGAGTTCTTTGTGCAGGCTCTGTGTCCCAGTTGATTTCACAGCCCTGTGGGTGAGTGAAGGTATGACAGCCAATTTCGTGTCCTCTGTCTTTTGCTTCACGAATGATTCTTTTTAAGAGTGCATCGTCTTCTCTGTCGTTAGGAACTGCATTGTTTCCTTTGAAATAAAGTGTTGTCAAATATTTTTCACCGTCATGAATTGCTTTATTTCCTTTTCCTTCCGGGTTGTGGAATTTTTCAAATGTATCAAGTATAAATTTAATTCCACCTACTGAATTTGATTCAGGATATCCTGAGTATGCATTGTCGTCAAATGCGAATGACATAAACTGAGGAACTTTTTTTACATCAAGACCGTTTGGTGGAAGTTTTGATGGAAGTCTGCAAAATTTTCCCATATTTTTCTCCTTAAAGATATTTTTATTCATTTTTTGCTTTTGAGTGCATAATGACTGAATGAATTATAAATATTTCAAGTAACTATGTAAAGTAAGTTTCTTTATAGTTCACACGGATTTTCAAGCCATTGCCTTATATTTTCTGCTGTTGTAACTCTGGTGTCGCTTTTCTGGCTGATGTAATCCAAAAACTCAATTATGGTCTGGCGGCGCTGCTGTGCGTTTGCTTTTATTTTAGTAATTTCTTCACCTTCTAAATCATTTTTGTCGTAATTGTCTGAGTATATGTCTGTGTGCATTCCAAAGGTAAAAGGGCAGCGGTTTCCGTTGTAGCGAAGATCAAAGGTGTATTTCATTGTTGCCAGTGCGTCTTCTTTGTTCATAAAGTATTGAAACCAGATGTTCCAGTCGACTCCGGTAATTTTTCCGTCTTCAAGAATTGAATCTTCACCTTCTATGTCCCGAGCTCTTTTTCTTGCTCCTTTTGCTGTTCCGTATTTTTCACACAGTTCATCCGGCGGAATGATTAAAACATATACTGGCAGTTCCCAAAGTCCCGGGTGATTTTTTACAAATGCTTCTGACAGAGAGTAGTTGTCATTTGCTACAAATGCATCTCCGGGACTTCCTGCGTCTAAAGTGTATGGCCACAGGAAGTTTGTTCCGTCCTGCTCTGTCTGCCAGCCTTCTTCTATGGAAGCATCGTATTTGAAATTGAGCTGCTGTAAGGCTTCAAACACTGCGTCGTTATATGCAAGGTATGGGGTACGAAATCCTGTAATAGCTTCGCGGTTAAGACCCATTCCGAATTCGTTCTGTCCCGACACAACATTTTCATTATACGGTTTTGTTAAGATTTCTATGCAGTCACTTAGTTCTTTGTGCCAGTCTTCTGCATTTAAGTTTTCTTTTCTTAGAGGAGGCTCTTTTTCCCAGTCTACCGTAAAGCCTTCCGGATGTGTAAAGGTGTGGCTTCCGATTTCGTGTCCCCGCTCTTTTGCTTCGTGAATGATTTTCTTTAAGAGTGAATCGTCTTCCCTGTCGTTAGGAATTGCATTGTTTCCTTTGAAGTACAGTGTTACTAAATATTTTTCTCCATCGAATACGGCTTTGTTTCCGTTTCCTTTTGGGTTGTGATATTTTTCAAAAGTGTCCAGAATAAATTTTATTCCGCCTTCTGCATTTGATTCTTTATATCCTGAATAAGCATTGTCATCAAAGGCAAATGACATTAACTGCGGAATTTTTTTTACATCTAATCCATTTGGTGGAAGTGGTGAAGGTTTTCGATTTATTTTTTCCATTTCTATTGCCTGCTATGAATTTATTTTTTCTAAAGTATAAAAGTTTTAGTTGAAATGTGTAAAGTGATTTAATGAGATAAATTTTGCTTTGAATGAAAATGTCGTTTAAAAACTTTTGTTCAGGATTTATCGATTAAAAATATAAAAAAACTAAAGTTGAATATTAGTAAAATTTAATCTATTATTTTGCGTATGAATTGTATTAGTGAATTACCAAAGGATTTAAAAAACGTTCATCTGCATTTTGTTGGAATTAAAGGTACTGGAATGGCTGCCCTGGTTGAAATTCTTTTTCATAACGGTGCCATTATAACTGGAAGCGATGTCAGCGAAAGGTTTTATACCGACGCAATTCTTGAAAAGCTAAATATAAAAGTTCTTCCATTCAGCGAAAAAAACATTACTAAAGAAATTGATTATGTAATTTATTCTTCTGCATATAAGCTCGATAAAAATCCTGACTTAATCGAAGCGGTTAAACAGAATATCCCGACTCTTTTATACACACAGGCTTTAGGAAGCTACAGTTCAAAATCGTTTAGCTGTGGTATTTGTGGCGTTCATGGTAAAACTTCTACTACGGGTTTGGCAGGCTCTATAATGAAGCAGCTTTCCCTTCCGTCACAGGTTCTTGCAGGAAGTGTAATTAACAGTTTTGGAGATAAATGTACTTATACCTCGCAGTCATTCGATTCAGGGGTAAATGCCAGTGAAAGTAAAAATATTTTCATTGCTGAAACCTGCGAGTACCAGAGGCATTTTATGTCTTTCTGTCCGCAAAAAATTATTCTTACGAGCGTAGAAAGTGATCACCAGGATTTTTATCCGACTTATGAATCAATTCGTGATGCGTTTGTAGATTATGTTTTAAAGCTCCCGGCTAATGGTGATTTGATTTATTGTGCAGACGATAAAGGTGCCTGTGAAGTCCGTAACCTTGTACAGGAAAAGAGAAACGATATCAACTTTATTTCTTATGGAGAAAATGCTGAAGGAGATTTTAAATTAACTTTTGGTGAAACAGAAAATGAAGAGCAGAAGTTTAACATAAAAAGTCTTGGCGATTTTGCTTTAAAATTCCCGGGTAAGCATGAAGTTTTAGATGCGGCTGCTGCAATCGTTTTAAGTGTAAGGCTTTTGATGCAGTATAATCAAAATGTAGAAAATAATATTGAAAATATCCGCAAGGGACTTTTATCGTTTACAGGTGGAAAAAGAAGAAGTGAATTAAAGGGGCATTTTGTTACCGGCTCTAAAAATGATGTTATTGTAATTGATGATTACGGTCATCATCCTACTGCAATAAAAACAACTTTGGAAGGCTACAAAAAATTTTATAAAGGCAGAAGAATAATTGTTGACTTTATGAGCCACACCTATTCAAGGACTCAAAACCTGCTGAATGAATTTGCTTCGTGCTTTACAAGCTGCGATACACTTATCCTTCACAAGATTTATGCAAGTGCCAGAGAAAACATAAATGACTTTTCTATTACAGGAAAAACTTTATTCGAAGAAGCAAAAAAATATCATAATGATGTACATTACTTTGAAGAAATTCTGGACGCTAAGAATTTTGTTTTAGAAGAAATAAATAAAACTTCCGGTGATTTCCCAAACGGAATTCTTTTTGTAACAATGGGTGCCGGCGATAACTGGAAACTTGGAGAAGCAATTTTGGAGGCAAACAAATGAATAGTATGACAGGCTATGCCTATAATGAAGTGCAGACAGAAAATGCTGTTGTTTCTGTAGAGATAAAATCCGTTAATTCGAGGTTTCTGGATTTAACTATAAACCTTCCGTCGTATCTTAATTCTCTCGAAAGTTTTTTCCGCTCTAAAATTACAGAAAAGCTTTCGCGCGGTAAAGTTGACGTTTATATAAAGATTAAAGAGCTTTCTTCTGTAAATGATTTTGATGTTGATATGAATATGATTGCTGCTCTAGGAAAAATTTATTCGAAAGCATTTGACGCTTTGTGTAATCAGAATTGCATAGTATCAAATTTAAGATCAGAAGAAAAAATTTTTTCGATTACTACAGAAATCTTAAAGCAGAATGGTGTAATTGTTTCAAATAAAAATTATGATGCAGATAAATATAAAGAATTAATTGCACCGGTTTTTGAAATGTCTTTAAATAAATTATGTGAAGACAGAACTCGTGAAGGTGAAAATTTAAAAATCGATTTACTTGAAAAGCTTTCGAAACTTGATGACTGTGCTTTATTCTTTAAGAACTGGCAGCCTAAAATGGAAGAAGCATTCAAGACACAGATTCTTGAAAGATTTAATGAACTCCTGAAGGACAAGGTTGATGAAAATCGTGTCATGACAGAAGTTGCAGTCCTTATGGTTAAGTTTACGATTAATGAAGAAATAATCCGTCTGCAGAGCCATTTAAAAGCAATGAGGGATGAAATTACAAATAATGAAACTCCGGGAAAAAAGCTGGATTTTATCTGTCAGGAAATTAACAGGGAAATAAATACAATAGGAAGTAAAAACCAGTTTGTAGAAGTTG
Source organism: Treponema sp. (assembly GCA_016282835.1). GTDB lineage: Bacteria > Spirochaetota > Spirochaetia > Treponematales > Treponemataceae > Treponema_D. Next base: position 9,213 of record JAEELR010000075.1, read on the forward strand.
GGACCATGGTAATTACTGCAAAAGATTCACTTGAAAATATTCGTGAACAGGCTAAAAATGTAGAGTAGGGCACTTATAGGAGAAAAACAATGGAAAAAGAAATTCGTGTTGCAATTAGCGGAAAATCTGGCTGTGGAAATACAACTGTTTCAACTCTGCTTTCACAAAAATTAAATGTGAATCTTATAAATTATACTTTCAGGCAGCTGGCAGAAGAAAAGGGAATGACTCTTGCACAGGTAATTGAAAATGCAAAAACTGATGACAGCTACGATATTTTTGTAGACACACACCAGGTTGAACTTGCACAGGCATGCAGCTGCGTTTTAGGAAGCCGGCTTGCAATCTGGATGTTAAAGGAAGCAGATTTAAAAGTGTATTTGTATGCTTCTCCAGAGGTTAGGGCAGAAAGAATTTTAAATCGTGAAGGCGGAGATTTACAGCAGATAAAAGATTTTACTTCCATGCGCGATGAAGAAGATTCCAGACGATATAAAAAGCTTTATAATATTGATAATAATGATTATTCATTTGCAGATTTAGTAATTGATACTGCAAAATATAATCCCGAGCAGATTGTCGAACTAATTCTAGAGGAACTTAAAAAGAGGGCTTTAATTTAATCAGTCTTCTTTTGCTTTGTTTTCGAACTTTGTGTAATAAGCAAGGAACACAACAGGAACATCGCCTACAGGACCGTTTCTCTGTTTTGCAATAATAATTTTTCTATCCTGAACACCGTCGTAGCCTTCGTTTGTTTCTTTGTTCTTGCTTCTGTCGCCGTGAATAAACATTACAACATCAGCGTCCTGTTCTATAGAGCCTGAACCTCTAAGCTGTGCAAGGTTTGGTTCATCGCCTTCTGCATTTCGGTTTACCTGACACAATATAACGAGTGGAATTTCAAGCTCTCTGGCAAGGCTTTTTAGTGATTTAGAAATAGCTGACTGCTGGTCATACATTGCCTGCTCTTCATGTTCACTTGTAATCAAGCCAATGTAGTCAATGAAAATTATTTTTACATCATGCTCCCGTTTCATTCTTCTTGCAGCCGCTCTCAAATCAAGTAATTTCATGTTTGGTGTGTCTACAATGTAAAGAGGTGCGTTATAACAAACTCCACACGCATCCTGCAATTTCTTGAACTCTTCCATACGAAGAATACCGCTTCTAATTTTTTGGCCTGGAATTCGTGCTATCTGTGAAAGAAGACGCGAACAGATTTGCTCTGCTGACATTTCAAGACTAAAGAATCCGCATGGAATCTGATTTTCTATGGCAATATTCTGCATCATCGAAAGTGCAAGTGCCGTTTTACCCATTGAAGGGCGTGCGCCAATAATTATCATTTCGCTGTTCTGGAAACCGCTGGTCATACTGTCTAAGAGAGTAAGTCCTGAAGGAATACCGGAATATGCTCCGTGATTTTTGTATCTTGCATCAATTAAATTTATTGCTTTAGGAATAACTTCCTGCATCCCTAAAATTCTTGACGACTGATTACTGCCGGTTAATTTAAAAATCTTTTGTTCAGATTCTTCGAGGATGGTTCTTGCTTTTTTTGTTTCATCAAAACTGTCTGCCTTGATTTCAGAAGAAATTTGAATTAAATCTCTTCTGACTGAATTGTCAAAAACCATTTGTGCATAGTAAGAAACATTTGCACTTGTAGGAACAACATTAGTTAAAGAGGCAATATATGCTTCTCCTCCGGCTGCATCCAGGGTTCCGTTTTTTTTCAATACATCACTGATTGTAAGAATATCGCCTTTTTTGCCCATTGTAGAAAGTTCAATCATTGCGGCGTAAATAATCTGGTTTCTTGAATCATAAAAACTTGAACTTTTTAAGAAAGTACTAACTTCACCAATTGCTTCCCAGTTAAAAAGGAGTGCGCCTAAAGTTGCCTGTTCTGCATCTAAATTATGTGGTGGAATCTTGTCTTTAAAATCCATAAAAACCTCTTAACCTCTTTTGATATAGAAAAAAATACCCCGCATTTAGTCTTGCGGGGCTTGTAAACAAAATAAAGCCTTAATTATTCAGCTTTTGCTTCTTCTGCAGCTTCCTTTACTTCTTCTTTTGGAGCTTCAGCCTTAGCATTTTTATTTTCTTTCTTTGCCTTTTCAGCAGGTTTCTTTTCTTCAGTTTCCTGTGCAAGAACATTTACTTTTACTTCTGCAACAGAAGCTTCGTAAAGGTGTACTTTTACAGCGTACTTACCAACCTGTTTAATTGTAAGACCTGGAATTTCAATCTTCTTTCTTTCGATTTCAAGACCATTCTTAGCATAGAACTCAGCAAGAGTAAGGTTTGTAACGGCACCATAAAGTTTTCCGTTTGAACCTGCAGGCATTGTAAGTTCAACTTCAAGTGCTTCGAGTTTTTCTTTAAGAGATGCACTGTCAGCTCTTTTCTTTGCTTTTCTTTCTTCTATTTCAGCTTTCTTTCCTTCAAAATATGCAACGCTTTCTGCATTGTAAGGAACAGCTAAGCCTCTTGGGAAAAGATAGTTTCTAGCGTAACCGTTAGCAACATTTTTTTCATCACCCATTTCACCAAGGTGTTTTACATCATCATTTAAAATAACTTTCATTTCAAGCTCCTAAAAAATTATATTCGAATTGTTACCAGGAGTTGGCTCAATTCAAAATTTATTGTTTTCCAGATGTTTTAATTTGTAAAAATTACTCAGTAACAAATGGAAGTAAACAAATTGCTCTTGCTCTCTTAATTTCAACAGCAAGCTGCTTCTGGTGTTTTGCACAAGTTCCAGTAATGCGGCGAGGAAGAATCTTACCTCTTTCTGTTGTAAATCTTTTTAAAGTATCAATGTCTTTATAATCGATTTTTCCTTTGTTAGCACAGAAGCGACATACTTTCTTGTGGAAGAATGTCTTGTTCTTTGCACCTCTGGCACCACGAACTTCATCTTCGCGTCCAGAGTTCTGAAGCTGTTCCTGAGTTACAGCTGCATCTTCTACTTTCATTTCTTCAGATTCAATGATTTCGTCTGACATAATTTGCTCCTTAATAATTTGCGGTTTTTACCGTTTTATCCCAGTCTTTATAAATTAGAATGGAATATCATCAGGGAATGAATTTGTATCGCCACCATAAGACTCTTCATTAGAAGAATATGATGTGTTCTGGGTTTGATTCTGTGTAAATGTTGGTCGTGGCTGATACCCCTGTGAAGATTCTGAATTAGAATAAGAATCTGAATTTTCAGCTCTACCACCTAAAAGTTCTACAGAATTTGCAACGATTGTAACTTTACTGAATTTTTGACCGTCTTTTTCCCAGCGATCCTGTTTTAATGAACCCTGAATTGCAACTTTTTTTCCTTTAAGAAGATATGGCTTTATAGCTTCTGCCGGTTTACCAAAATATGAAATTTCAAAGAAGTTAGCTTCACTAATCCACTGGTCTCCGTCTTTTCTGCTGCGGTTTGAGGCAATTGAAAACTTTGCAACAGCTCCTCCATTGTTAAAATAGGAAAGCTCTGCATCTTTTGTCAAATTACCGATTATCGCAACTGTGTTTAAATCTGATGTTGCTGCCATTTATCTATCTCCTTAGAAAAAACTAAAAAAAAGATTATGCTTCCTGATCTTCTTTAAGAACGAACATATACTTTAGAAGATTTTCATTAAGCTTGAATTTTACATCCATTTCAGAAATTTTTGCTGGATTAGCTTTAATGTGAAGAAGAAGGAACTTACCTCTCTTGTTCTTCTTTACTTCATAAGTAAGGTCTCTTTCACCGAAAGGTTCTTCTTTTTCGATTTCTACACCAAAATTAGCAAGGTCAGCTTTAAGTGTTTCTAAACCTGCATTGTACTTTTCATCCTTAATTGGATAAATAGTCATAAGTTCATACTTTCTCATGTACGTCTCCTTATGGTCAAAATGGGAACTGCATGCGCGGCTCCAAGGGGTATCAAATATTAACAAATTCATTTTTTTAAGTCAATTCAACTGCTTTTTTTAATTGTAATTTTTTACTTGCTAGAATATAATTTTAATTATGAGTAAAAACAAAATACTAAAGCTTATAGCATTATTTTTCTTCTTTATAAATTTTGTAAATTTTTCGTATTCTCAAAATGTTATAGATTTTGAAAGCTTAGCAATGAGCGGTTCCTTAACCGATATCCAGGGTGTATGCAGAAAAAATCCTAAATTAAATACAAGTCAGGTTTTTGGCTCAAATCGTGAAACCTTTTTAATGCTTGTAATAAAATATAACAGGCCTTCTGAAGTTGTAAGCTTGTGTCTTTCTTCCGGTGCAGATGTTACTGCAAAAACAAAAGACGGAAGAACAGCAATCATGTATGCTGCAAATTATAACTCTCATGCAGATGTATTAGAGATGCTTATAAAAGTTGGAACAAGTTCTCCTGCAAAATGGAAAAAAAGAGTAGAAGAAAAAGATAAACATGGAAAAACTTCATTTGATTATGCAAAAGAAAATCCATCAAATTCGAATCTATACAATTTATTGGAAAAGTTTGGTGATGATCCAAGAGTCGAAGCAGAGAAAAAAGCTAATGCAAAGAAAAATAAAAAATCCGGAAAAGAAACAGAAATAAAGCTTGATAATGAAGCTGACTCAGTAGTTTCTTTTGTTACTCTTAGAGAACCTGAACCAGAAGTTGAAGTTAATGCAGTTGATGTTGATGAAGTTTCAAAAGTAAACAAGCTTATAGACGGAAAAGAAGATGATCAGCCTAAAGTAGAAATTACAGTTGCTCCTAAAGAAGAAGAAAAAAAGGTTGAAGTAGTAGTTGAACAAAAGCAGCCTTCAGTAGAAATTGCAACAGCTAAAACAGAAACAAAAGCAGAAAAAACTCAGGTAGAAAATAAACCGGTTCAGGAAGAAAAGAAATCTGCAAAAGAATTAAAGAAACTTGAACAGGAAGAAAAGAAGAGACTTGAGGAAGAAAAGAAAAAGCTTGAAGAAGAAAGAAAGAAAGCTGAACAGGAAGAGAAGAAGAGACTGGAAGAAGAAAAGAAAAAGCAGGCTGAAGAAGATAAGAGAAAAGCAGAGGAAGAAAAGCGAAAAGCTGAAGAAGATAAAAAGAGAGCAGAAGAGGAAAAGAAGAAAGCTGCTGCAGAAGAAAAGAAAAACAAAAAGAATAAGAAAGAAGAAGCCTCTGTTTCATCTGTAAGTTCAGAAGTTCCTGTAGAAAGCAAAACAAATTCAAAATCAAAACTGAAGAATAAAAAATCACAGATAAAAGACACTGTTGAAGATTTGGAAGTAGAAAAAGAAGAGCCTGTTTCAAAGCCGGTTGTTGTGCCGGAGAAAAAACAGGAGCCGGTTTCAAATAACTTACCGGTACAAACTGAAAAACAAACAGAAAAACAAACTGTAGTGCCTGAAATTCAAACTAAAGAAGAAACAAGCACTGCTCAAAATACAGCCTCTGCCGAAGAAACAAAAAATCTTTTGGCCGAAACAGAACAGCAGAGAAAAGAAATTGCTGTAATGGAACAGGAAAATCAGAGGGCAAAGAAGCAGCAGGAAGATGAGAAAAAGCTTTTAGAGCAGCAGCAGAAAGAACTTGAAAAAGCACGAAAAGAATTAGAATATCAGAGAGAATTATTTGAACAGGAAAAATTGCGCCAGAAAGAGTTACAGAAACAGCAGGAAGAAGAACTTGCAAAAGAATCACAGAATGCACAGATTAAAATGTACACAAATACTTTTATATATGACTATATGAAAGATGATACGGATGAGACTCAAAAGAAAGAAAAAGAATATACTATTAAAGATCCAAACCTTGCAGATAAAAATGGCGTAACGCTTTTAATGAAGGCTGCAAAAGCAAGTAACTTGTGGGAAGTGAAAAAGCTTCTTGAAATGGGTGCAGATGTTCAGTCCCGCGACAAAGACGGCTGGACCGCTTTAATGTATGCCGTTCGCTATCAGAATGACTTTGAAATCATAAATCAGCTTGTAAAAAAAGGTGCATATATCCGCGTAAGAAATAAACACAATGCTACACCGCTTTTACTTTCTGCAAATTATTCTGAGAACCCTGAAATTTTAAGCTTCCTTATGAAGAATCGTTCTGTAACAGAAGACGAAGTGTTCAAGGCATTTATTTTTGCATTAACTTCATCTAATGGAAGTGATTTTGTAAAGACTACAAAGGTCCGCTTATTCATTGATCAGGGAATCCAGGTAAATAGAATCTGGAAGGGAAAAACACCTTTAATGTACGCTGCTCAATTTGGAACTTCAAATCAGGTAATTCAGCTTTTGCTTGACAGTGGGGCAAAGCCTGGTTTAAATGATGCTGAAGGAAAAACTGCATTTGATTATGCCAGGGAAAACTTAAATCTCGAAAGGGATAATACTTTCTGGGCACTAAATAGTTCTGCAAGGTAAAAAATGCGTATAACAGGCGGAAAATTAAAGGGCAGAGTTACAGAAACTCCAAATGGAAAAATGGCAATCAGACCTGCAATGGACAGAATGCGGGAATCTGTTTTTGACATTATTGGAGACAAACTTTCAGAAGCATCTTTCTTAGACTTATTCAGCGGTTCAGGTACTATAGCTTTAGAAGCGGTTTCTCACGGCTGCAAAAATGTAGATTTGTGCGAAATGGACCGAAGCAAAGCAAAAATTGTATTCAAAAATGTTTCTATGGCAGAAGAATTAGGCGTAAGGGTGAACTGTCATTTTATGGCTGTAGAATTATTTTTAAGGCGCTGTAAAAAACAGTACGATTATATTTTCTTAGATCCTCCGTTTCCATATAAATTCAGGCAGGAACTTATAGAAACAATAGCGAAGAAGAATTTATTAACGGACAACGGAACTTTGCTCATTCATTATCCACAGGAAGATTCTTTACCGGAAAAAATTGAAAATCTTACTCTCAGCGATAAAAGACTTTACGGCAGGTCAATCGTGAATTTTTATAAAAAAGCATTATAATTTTAAATATGAACTTTGTTTTATTTAAAAAAAGTAGAGAAAATAGAATTATTAATAAATCTTAAAAATTTTCTTGACAAATCAAAAACTCAATATAAAATTATATTAGTTCTTGAGTATCAAAAAGGAAAGGTATGAAAGAAGAATTAAAAAATCAAATTGACCTTAAACAAGGTAATTACGGATTTATAAAAGTTACGGACCAGCCGGTAGATGGAATTTCTGATTCACAAAAGGTTCAACTTATTAGAAAAGCAAATGCTCTGTTCAATGAAGGAAAGTTTGATTTAGCAAAGCGTATTTATATGACAGCAGGTTATTCAGATGGTTTAACCCGTCTGGGAGATAAATATGCTGAAAAAAACGAAGTTCTGGAAGCTCTAAAAATGTATGTTCTTGCACACAATAAGCGGAAAATAGAGCCTCTGGTTGAAAAAATGTCAAAAGTTGTTTCAGTTTTAATAAAAGAAGATTAATAAAAGTATAAAAGGTAAAAAAATGGAAGAAGAAAAAATTGAATTAGAAAATGATGACTTACAGCAGCCCGCTGGTTTTGGATTCGATATGCTTGATAATCAGGAATTCGATGAGCAGAAAACAGAAGATTCACCTAATAGTGAAATTTCTGACCTTTCAAAAAAAGGCTACCAGAAGCTGAAGGAAAACAAAAACGAAGAAGCTATTTCAATTTTTAATAAAATCCTTGAAATCGAAGAAAACAACAATTATGCCTTAGTTGGTCTTGGTGACAGCGAAAGAAAAAGACATAACTATAAAGAAGCCATAAAATATTATTCAACCTGCCTGGAATATTATCCCGGAAACAACTATGCTTTATTTGGTTTAGCTGACTGTTATAAAGCAACAAATCATTACAAGCAGGCAATTTCAATCTGGGAAGAGTATTTGATTCACGATGACAGAAATATAACTGTATTAACCCGTGTAGCAGACGCCTACAGAAAAATCCACGACTTTAAGAAATCAAAACAGGTTTATTTAAATGTATTGGATATGGAAGAAGATAATGCTTATGCTTTAATCGGCTTAGGACATCTTCACTATGATTTCAGGGAATACAAAGACGCACTTTTTTACTGGACAAGAATGTTCGAAATCAATGAAACTAATTGCGATATCAGAGTGCTTACTTCAATAGGTAACTGCTATAGAAAATTAAAAATCTTTGACAAAGGTTTAGTTTATTTTGATAAAGCACTTGCTCTGGAACCAAAAAACTTTTATGCACTGTTTGGAATTGCTGACTGCTATCGTGGCTTAAACCAGCAGTTCCGTTCTATAGAATACTGGAATAAAATTTTAGAGTTTGATCCTAATAACAAAGTTATTTTAACCCGTGCAGGTGACGCTTACAGAAATACCGGCGATTATGAAAAAGCAACTTCTTATTATAACCGCGCAATGGATATTGATTTCGACATTTATGCTGCTTTAGGTTTAGCTTTAATCTGTAAATGTGAAGGTAAATATAAAGAGGCTATGGACCGTCTGGAAAATCTTATTAAAAATGATGAAAAGAATTTCAGGCTTTATATTGATTTAGCTGATTGTCATATGAAATTAAATCAAAGGCAGGAAGCTGTTCAGGTTTTGCAGAGATTTCAGAAGCTTGGCCTCAGAAGCCAGCCTGTCAGTGACTACTTGAATAGAATCCTGAATAATAGATAATCATTATATGCAAAAAATACAGTTAATGTCTTTATTCCCCTCAGAAATTGCAGGTGAGTTGGGATTAGCCCAGGCTTTTCGCGCAAAGCAGATTTATTCATGGATTGTAAAAGGCGTAACATCATTTTCTCAAATGAAAAATCTTGATAAAGCCACTTTACAAATTTTAGACGAAAAATGCGATTTATATTCATCACAAGTTTACAACGTATTAAAAGATCCTGATGGAACTATAAAGCTGCAGATAAAGCTTTATGACGGAAATATAATCGAAACAGTGCTTTTAACAGACAGGGAAGGGCGTAAAACTGCCTGTGTAAGTTGTCAGGCGGGCTGTGCAATGAAATGCGCTTTTTGCCAGACAGGACAACTGGGACTTTCAAGAAACCTGGAAGCAGGTGAAATTGTAGAAGAGTTTTATCACCTGGAAAGGGAAGCAGGCACTCTGGATAATATTGTTTTTATGGGCATGGGAGAGCCTATGCAGAACCTGACGCAAATCAGAAAGGCTGTAGAAATTCTAACAGATCCAAACGGAAGAAACTTAAGTGCAAGAAGAATTACTTTAAGTACCTGCGGCATAATAAAGGGAATCTATGAGCTTGCAGATAAAGGTCCTAAGGTTCATCTTGCAATTTCTTTAACAACGGCAAATCCTGAATTAAGGGAACAGTTAATGCCTGTTACAAAAGGAAATCCTTTGCCTGAACTAAAAAAAGCAATTCAATATTTTACGGATAAAACCGGTTCGAGAGTAACCTTTGAAGCAGCCTTACTTTCAGGAAAAAATACAGATTCAGAAAGTGCAAAAAGACTCGCTGATTTTGCAAGCGGAATTCCTGTTTACATAAATTTAATTCCCTGGAATGAAGTTCCCGGCCTTGAGTTTAAATCTCCGTCTCAAAATGAATGCAGAAGATTTGTAAAAGAACTGGAATCTTACGGCTTAAACGTTAACTTACGGGTAAAGCGTGGCTCTTCAATCGGCGGTGCCTGCGGTCAACTTGGTAAAACTATAAAAAATCCGCAATAAAAAGTAATAAAAACTAGTTTTAAGGTTGCCTTTAGTCTTGAAATTATTATAAAATTTCTCCTAAATAGCGAAGATTATAAAAATATTTCTTGAGTATTTGAAATTGTAAGTTTATAATCTTAGTTATAGAAAAATATGGAGGTAATAATGGAACGAAAAATATATGTTGCTGGAATGGATGATGATGCTACTGCTTCAAAAGTAGATGCAGCTGTTAAGGCTGTTGCAGGAGTATCTGACTGTGTTTCTACAGCAGCTAAATGCCAGGTTCTTGTTACATATGATGAAAATGCAGCAGGAATAGATGATGCTATTTCTAACGCAATCAGTTCAACTGGAGTTACCGTTTTAGGCTGATTATGAAAATAACCATTCTGGATGGAAATGCATTAAATCCGGGAGATTTATCATATAAGCCTCTGGAAAAATTTGGTGAAGTTACAGTTTATCCTCGTACAAAAGATTCTGAAGTCATAGAAAGAATTGGCGACAGCGATGCTGTATTGCTGAATAAAATAAACATAACAGAAGAAATATTAAGTGCCTGTCCAAAACTTAAATACATTGGAGTTCAGGCGACAGGTTATAACGTAATAGATTTACAGGCGTGCAAGCGGCACAATGTAACCGTAACAAATGTTCCTTCTTACAGTACAGCCGGAGTTGCCCAGTTAACTTTTGCCTTTATAAGTGAATTTGCCTGCCACACTCAGCTTCATTCGGATTCAGTAATGAACGGAGACTGGGTAAAAGCCCTTGATTTCTGCTACTGGAAAAAGCCTTTAATCGAGTTAGAAGGAAAAACGCTTGGAATTTTCGGCTACGGAAACATTGGAAAGAGGGTAGAAAAAATTGCACAGGCGTACGGAATGGAAGTAATTGTTTGTACGCGCACTAAAAATCCTGAAATAAAAAATCCTGTAGATAAAGAAACTCTTTTTAAAGCGTCTGATTTTTTAACACTTCATGCACCTTTAACAGAAGAAACAAAATATCTTGTAAATAAAGACACACTTAAGCTGATGAAAAAATCTTCATATATAATAAACACTGCCCGCGGTCTTTTAGTAAATGAAAGCGATTTATGTGAAGCCTTAAATAGCGCTCAGATTGCAGGTTATGCAGCGGATGTTGTAAGTGAAGAACCAATGAAAAGCGATAACCCTCTGTTAAAGGCAAAAAACTGCATTATTACACCTCATATTGCCTGGGCCGCAACAGAAACACGACAGAGACTTTTAAATATTGTTATAGATAATCTTGAGTCATTTATAAAAGGAAGTCCAGAGAATGTAGTTTCTTGATTATTGACTTATTTATAAATACTGAATATTGTTTAGCAATATTAATTTTGAAAGAGGCGTATTATGGGAAGAACAATTGCGCAGAAGATTTTTGATGCACATTTAGTAGAAAAACCATTTGAAGGAACAAACATTTTAAAGTTAGACAGAGTTTTTTGTCATGAAATTACAACTCCAATTGCAATCAATGACTTAGTAGAAAGAAACAAGGACAGAGTTTTTGACCCAACAAAAATTAAAGCTGTTATAGACCATGTAACTCCTGCTAAAGACAGTAAGTGCGCTATGCAGGAAAAAATTCTTCGTGAATGGGCAAAGAGAAACGACATAAAAGATTTCTTTGACATAGGTTCAAACGGTGTATGTCATGCAATTTTCCCTGAAAAAGGCTTTGTTCGTCCAGGCTTTACAGTAATTATGGGCGACAGTCACACTTGTACACACGGAGCATTCGGGGCATTTGCTGCAGGTGTTGGAACTACAGACCTTGAAGTAGGAATTTTGAAGGGTGTATGTTCATTCCGCGAACCTAAGGCTATTAAATTCGTTCTTAACGGAAAGTTAAAGAAAGGCGTTTATGCAAAAGACGTAATTTTATATTTAATCGGTCAAATCGGTGTAAACGGAGCTACAAACTGCGTTACAGAATTCACTGGTCCTATAATCGATGCAATGAGCATGGAAGAAAGAATGACTGTTTGTAACATGGCAATTGAAGCCGGCGGTACAAGCGGAATCTGTTTCCCTGATATGACAACAGTAGAATATTTGTGGCCGTTTATAAAGGATGAATACGAAAGCAAAGAAGCTGCATTAAAAGACTTCTCTAAGTGGATTGATGATGAAGATGCAGAATACGAGAAGGTTTTAACTTTTGACTTGTCAGATTTGGAACCTGTATGTACAATTAACTATAAGCCTGATCAGATTAAAAAAGTTTCTGAAATGAAGGGAACAAAGGTTGACCAGGTTTATATTGGTTCTTGTACAAACGGAAGAATCAGCGACTTGCGTGTTGCTGCAGAAATCTTGAAAGGTCATAAAATTGCTGAAGGTGTAAGGGGCATTGTAAGTCCTGCAACTCCTAAAGTTTATAAAATGGCTTTGGAAGAAGGTATTATAGAAACATTTATGGATGCAGGTTTCTGTGTTACAAACCCGACATGTGGAGCCTGTCTTGGAATGAGTAATGGTGTTTTAGCAGAAGGTGAAGTTTGTGCTTCTACAACAAACCGAAACTTTAACGGAAGAATGGGTAAAGGCGGTATGGTTCATTTAATGAGCCCTGCAACTGCTGCTGCAACTGCTATTGCCGGTACAATAGTTAATTCCAGTCTTTACGAAGGCTGAAAAAGAGTAGTCTGAAACATTAAGTTTAGACGCTCTGAAAATAAATTAAAGAGGAAAGCGATGAAACAATTTGGTGGAGAGGTTCTTTTCTTGGATCGTTCAGATATAAACACTGACGAAATTATTCCTGCAAAGTATTTGACTGAAAATACAAAAGTTGCATTAAAGCCGTATTTACTTGAAGATTTAAAACTCGATGGTTTTAATTCAAAGACTGATATTGCCGGAAAAAAAGTTATCATTACCCGTGAAAATTTTGGCTGCGGTTCCAGTCGTGAACATGCTCCGTGGGCACTTGAGGTAAATGGAATTTATTGTGTAATCGCTGTAAATTTTGCGCGTATTTTTAGACAGAATATGTACAACTGTGGTTTACTTGCACTTGATATGTCTAAAAAAGATATAGACGATATGTTCCACACTTTTGCTGACAAAGATACTGAATGCAAGATTGAGCAGAAAGAAGATGGAACCTGGAAAGTAAAACTTATTGCCGGTTCACTTTCAAAAAGCTACCCATTCAAGCTGGAAGGATTTGAAAAAGCTTTAATTGAAAATGAAGGCTGGATTGGTTACGCTGACAAAAATTACTAAGCTGGTTTAATACTAATCTATTGTAATAAATTCTTAGCAAGAATAAAAAAAAAGACTGATTGAAACAGAAGTTTTAATCAGTCTTTTTTTGCGCGGTAAAAATACGGTGGTTGAGCCTGGTCGAAACCACCATAAGCTTTACCTTTTTATCTAGCAAAAATGCGGTGGTTGAGCCTGGTCGAAACCACCATAAGCGTTTCCTTTTTGCTGGTTACATATTATTTAGCGTCAAGGTCGTCGTTTGTAACATTTGAAATTGAAGTCAAGTCAGTAAGCTTTAGTAAATCAATTCTTCCGTTTTCAAGAGTTACTACCAGACCTTTTTCTGTAGCAATAATTGGTGTAGAAGGTGAAACTTTAACAGGGCTCTTTAAGAGTAAGTCTAAGTTCTTATTGTATTTAGCAACCTTATAAGAAGAATCTTCTGAAATTACACAATAATAATCACCCTTGTATTCAACAAGAACAGAATCTTTACTTAAAGTCTCATTTGATTCCTTTTGAATCTCCATTTTTGTTCCGTCTAAAAGACAAAGCTTTACGGCACCAATTTTTGACTCTTCACCACAAATTGCAAGGTACATAAGGGAAGTGTCAATTGACTCATCATTTGTTTCAACCTTTACATTTGAAACCGGAATAATAGTTCTGTCCCTGATTTGAGTTACGGGGCTTTCCTTTATAATGCTTCCATCGTTAGCATCCACACGAACCATAGCGCTTAATTTTTCAGCTTCATTTGTAATCTTTAAGCCCACTACAGAATCAATTTCCTTAGCCTTTGCATCTTCAACAGCTTTCTGGTCTTTAGCAATTTCTTTTCTTTCTTCCTGAGCTTCAGTTATTTTTTTGTCTGCAAGCTGCTGTTGTGTGGTAGCTTCTTTCTGAGCCTGTTCAGTTACTTTTTCCTGCTCTTTAGTTTTTTCTGCTTCCTTTTCAGCATCCTGTTTAGCGGTGTCAGCGGCTTCCTGTTTCTTTTCAGCTTCTTTCTGTTTCTGCTTGTCGTTAGGGTTTTCCTGAGCTGCTTTTTTAGCCTTGTCAGCTTCTTCCTGCTTTTTCTTAGCATCTTCTTCTGCTTTCTTTTGTGCCTGTTTCTGTTCTTCTAGTTTTTTATTTTCTTCAACAGATTTTTTTGCAGAGGCCTGAGCTTTTTCTGTGGCTTTTTCGCTTTCTCTTTCCTTAATGCCAACCATGTTCTTGCGCTCATCAATTCCCTTGTCATCTTCTTCTTTCATAGATTCAATAACAGTCTTATCGCTGATAACAGAAGTATCAACTGAAGAAAGACCTGGATCAAAAGAACCGAGTGGAATTACAATCTGTGAAGCACCAGGCCATTCATTCCATTTAGTAGAAAGTCCGCATTTTTCCTTAGTAAGATTATTTGTAACGACAGCCTTATACTTCTTCTGGAAGCTTTCTAAATCCCCGCGGTAAACGGCATTGTAAACAGTTACAAACACTGCGAGAGTGTCAGCGTCCTGAGTGTCATAAGAATAGGCTTCTGTAAGGTATGCAGAAATAATTCTCCTCAAGTTTCTGATATGGTCAACAGTTGCGTTTTTATTGATAATGATAATATCAGCATCGAGACCATTTTTTTCGTTTTCATCAATTGCGTGTATAACAGAATATTTTGCATTTGTGTTATATTGTGCGCTTTTATTAGGTTCAGCTTTTACAAATTTACCAAGCCCTGTACCAATAGATTTTATAGCCTCTACAGTTTCAATTACAGAGTGCGGACCATTGTAGTTTTCAAACCTGATTGTACCATCTCCACCTGTAGACTGAATTTCTTTTTCATTTACATCAAGTGCGTAACTAAATCCAGTAAAAAATACAAGAGACATTAAAAGAGTGACAAGAGTTTTTTTCATATTTTCCTCCAAAAAACTTCTATAATTATAACATTATTTAACCATAACAAAAAGTTTTTTTTGTTTTTTTCACGGTGAGCTAATCTTTAGGAGTGTTTCCCTCGCATATGCTTTTATCTGTTCGTCGTACTGGGGATAAAACAGCTGCGTAAGAATTTGACTGACATTTTTTACAAAGTAATCTTTTCCCATAAATGCACTTAAATCGTATAAGGCATCGCATACAAGTTTATGAGTAGTTACATCATCATTTTTGAGCTTTACCCTTACGATATTGTCTAAAGCCTTTACAAGAGTTTCGTTATAATCAAATTTAACACTGGAAATTAAGCTGATGAAATTTCTTAGCATGGTTAAATCATTTTCTTTTTTAAGAAGGGTAGAAAGCTTCTGCGTAAAATCAATTGTCCCTGTTTTTGTCATTAAAGAAATAATCTGAAGTTCATAATTTCTGTCTTTCGCAAACGATAAATTTTTTGTCGTGTAGTTCCAGTCGCTTACAGAATACTCTGCAAGAATGTCTTCCAGTTCTGCATTAATCCTTTGTATGTATTCAATTTCTTTTTCATCATAATCGCCGGTGGTAAAATCCTGTAAAATTTTTTCGTACAGATTCTGCGGAATCGCCTTTTCCAGAGCCTGTGAAGAAGACAAATAATTATTGCCGCGTCCTAAAAATTCTTTGTAGGTTGCAGGCACAAACTGCTTTAGAAAATCCTTATTGCCTGTATTTGCTTTTTTCGTTCCGGAAAACACTTTGTAAAATTCTATGTTCCAGTTTGCATTTAAAACCGCCAGCGAATTTGTTGCCGTAAACAAAACGTAATCAATTTTATTCTTTGCTTTATAGTCCAGCCGCGCAATCAATTCCCCGTATACTGTATAAACAAAAGCGTGCTGTAAATTAGACAAAAGAATAAAGTCATTGTGCATCTGGGCATAAGTAATACCGCCTTCAAGTTTTGAACCTAAATACAAAGTCACAAGTGTGTAGCCGCTTGAAGAATTTATTATAGAAATATATTTACCGCCTTGAGTTGAAACAATGATTTTTTTCCTGTCAGATGAAACCTCTAGGATTCTTGAATCTTCTGCGAGTTTACTTGAATTGATTACGAAACTGGAATAAGTCTTTTCGTTTTTCACCGAACACATTCCTACCGAGCCGTCCGAAAAGCAAAGTGCAACTCGATCAACCGTAGAAAAAGCCTGCTTTATGAAACCAGCAAAAGTAATTTCTTCGTACTCTTTTCCATAAGGGCTTACTCTTGTAGCAGAAGTTTTTCCTTCCTTCAATTCTTCATTAAAAAGCAAGAGAGAACCGTCATTCAATTCCTGCATTTCAATTTTAGCGTTCTGGGTTTTAGTCTTTACTTTCCATTTACGCCTTCCATTTAAATCG
>JAEELR010000076.1 GCA_016282835.1 Treponema sp.
AATGAAGCTAAATCAACTGTTTCTCCGTCTGAATATTTTGCTTCAATCTCTGTGAGGTTAAAACATACATATTCTTTCTTGAACGGATAATTTGAAAAACCACGTCTAGCAATACGTCTGTATAAAGGCATCTGACCGCCTTCAAATCCAACATATGGACCTGCTTTTCCAGAACGTGACTGCTGTCCTTTATTACCTTTTCCAGCAGTAGTACCAAGACCAGAAGAAGATCCTCGACCTACACGCTTAGGTTTTACATTTGCTCCCTGTGGAGCAGTTAAAGTAAAGTCTGCCATTAGTCAATCTCCTCTACCTTTACAAGGTGAGCAACTGAAACCACCATACCTTTGATAGCATCTGTTGCTTCATGTTCTACTGTTGAATTAAGTTTTTTTAATCCAAGACTTCTTACTGTAGCTTTCTTTTCAGCTTTCTGTCCTATGGTGCTTTTTATTAAAGTAATACGTAATTTCTTTGCCATAATTAGCCCCACAAATCCTTTAATGTCTTGCCTCTGTTCTGAGCAATTGCACGAGCGTCCATCAGGCTTTCTACAGCATCAAATGTAGCACGAACAACGTTTACAGATGTTCTAGAGCCCTGAGACTTAGAAATAACATCTGTAACACCAGCTGCATCCATTACGGCACGAACTGGTCCACCTGCAATAATTCCAGTACCTGGACAAGCAGGTTTAAGCAAAACAGAAGAACTCTTATACTTTCCAACAATGTCATGTGGAATAGTACCATTTCTTATTGAAAGAGTTACAAGATTAGCCTTAGCCTTATCGATACTCTTTCTAATAGCTTCAGTAACATCATTAGCCTTTCCGAATCCGTAGCCAATTCTGCCTTTTCTGTCACCTACAACTGTAAGTGCTGAGAAAGACATTCTGCGTCCACCTTTTACAGTTTTTGCAGTTCGGTTTAATTTAACCAATTTTTCTACAAATTCTTCAGCAGGCTTTTTATCAAAATTTTTCTGGTGTTCCATAGCCTCTCCTAGAATTCAATTCCGGTACCGCGAGCGGCATCAGCCAATGCTTTTACAGCACCATGATAAAGATAACCGTTTCTGTCGAATACTATTTTAGTAATATTCTTTTCCTTAAGACGATTACCTATAGCTTCACCAAGTTTCTTTGCACTTTCTACATTCGAATTAAGTGAAGCAAATTCTTTTTCAAGTGTTGAAATTGAAGCAAGTGTATTACCTGCATCATCATTTATTACCTGAACATAGATATTTTTTCCACTCTTAGAAACAGTCATACGAGGTCTCTCAGCTGTTCCATAAATAGATTTACGAATGTGAACCTTTCTGTGCAGGCGTTTTCTCTGTTTATCATTTAATTTCTTAAACATATCAATTCACCTTATTTTACGCCAGTTTTACCGACTTTACGTCTGATAACTTCGGTTTCATAGCGAATACCCTTGCCTTTGTAAGGTTCAGGACCACGAAGTTTTCGAACTTGTGAGCTAAACTCACCAACTTTCTGCTTATCAATACCAGAAATAGTAAGTTTACCATCCTTATCTGCAACAACAGTTATTCCTTCAGGAATTATAACGATAAACTCATTAGAATATCCTAAATTCATTACAATTGTTTTACCCTGTACTTCAGCACGGTAACCTACACCTGTAATTACTAATGTTTTTGAATAACCATTTGTAACACCAACAACCATGTTATGAATAAGATTTCTGTATAAACCATGAGCTGCACTTGCATTCTTTGATTCATCAGCAGGAGTTACAATAACTTCTGAATTCTTTACTTCAACATTTACGAGATTGTTTACATCCTGTTTAAGTTCGCCTTTTGGACCTTTTACGGTAACAAGGCCTTCACCAACAGTAACAGTTACACCTGCTGGAATAGCAACAGGAAGTTTTCCTATTTTAGATGCCATAAGATTCTCCTATTACCATACAGTACAAATTAACTCGCCGCCAACCATCTTTTCAGATGCTTTTTTGCCAGTTGTAACGCCACTTGATGTAGAAACAATCAAGGTTCCATATCCATTATAAACACGAGGTAAATCTTTGTAGCCTGAATAAACACGTCTACCTGGAGTAGAAATCTTCTTAACTCCATGGATTACAGCCTTATTAGAATCATCATACTTTAAGAAAATTCTAATTACGCTGTGACCGTCATCATCCTGAACCTTCTTGAAATTCTTGATGTATCCTTCAGTCTTCAAAATCTTTACAATTTCCAGTTTCATCTTAGAAGTAGGAGTATCTACTTTCTCGTGACCAGCTCTTGCCGCATTTTGGACTTTAACGAGCATATCTGCTATTGGGTCTGAAGCTGCCATTTATCTTCCTCCTATCTCTACCAAGATGATTTAGTAACGCCCGGTAAAAGGCCTTCACTAGCTAATTTACGGAAACAAATTCTACAAATTTTGAACTTTCGTAAATATCCGTGTGGACGACCGCAAATCTGGCAACGATTATATTTTCGTGTGCTGTATTTAGGAGTGCGGTTTGCCTTAATAATCATTGATTTTTTAGCCATTTACTTCTTCCTTATTTCCTAAATGGCATACCGAACTTTGTTAAAAGTGCGCGACCTTCATTGTCAGTTTTTGCACTTGTTACAATACTGATGTTCATACCAGAAATCTTAACGATTTTATCGAAATCAATTTCTGGGAAAATAATCTGTTCAGTAATACCAAGAGAGAAGTTTCCGTGTCCATCAAAACCAGTTGATTTTATTCCACGGAAATCCTTAACACGAGGAAGTGCTACATTAATAAGACGATCAAGGAATTCATACATGATGTTTCCTCGAAGTGTAACCATAGCACCTACTTCATTGCCTTCACGAAG
>JAEELR010000077.1 GCA_016282835.1 Treponema sp.
AAGCTTTTGTCTCTCACCCGCATAGCGGGTGGTTTATTATGAAAATATTTCGCTTCGCTACATATTTTCACGGGCTCACGAGCCCATAATACGTCTGGTCAAGGCACGCTTCGCTTAAAGCCTTGACTCAGCCGTTTTCCGAACCGCTAATTATTATCGGTTCGGAATCATTGTATATCGGCCCGTAAACTGCGGGTCATTATACTGGGTAATGATTCTTGCGAAGTGATTAACAGTATTGTTTCTTCTATGTTCATCACTTCGTAAGAACAACTTAAATTTATTCTTCAGCAAAAAAATTAAATATCCTTTTGTTAAAATCTTTTGCTTCGTTATAGGCTTCGTGGCTTAAATCTTCATAAATAAAACAATCGCATTTGAGTTTTTCGGCAATTTCAACAGAAGCTGCACCTGTTACAACTTTATCTTTTGCACCTCCAAGAACCAAAACAGGACATTTTATTTTCTCTAAACTGTCATAGGTTTCACAAGTAAGACAAGCTTTTGCAAGATTTATGAAACGTTCTACGGGCATTTTCTTTTGAGTCTTCAACAATAAAGGAAGAAGTAACTTATATTTTTTAATATACTTTTCTGAATAGCCTTTGTATACATAATCTTTAGCAATCTCATCAATTCCATTCTCAGCTGCAAGTTTTATCCAGTTATTGATTACAGCTTCCACTGTCGGATTATTCTTACTTAGGGTTACACCAAGCACAAGTTTTTTAACGCATTCTGGATGATTTATTGTTAAATCCTGAGCTATCATTCCGCCCTGAGATGCTCCAAAAACATATGCATTGGATAAACCAAGTTTTTGCATTGCATAAAAAACATCTTCTGCAAGTGAATGGATTGTACAATTCTTAGGAATTATATTATTTCTATCAAATATATAAACTGTGTATTCTTTTGCAAAAATTCGATAGTACCAGGCTACAACTTTAGAAGCACCTTCCATACCAGAAAGCCGAAGTCCCGGAATCATAACAAGTGTTTTTTTTCCACTTCCAAATGAAATACAAGGAATCTGACCTGTTTTTATTTCTACAGAAAACTCTTTTGCATTTAAATTCATTTTACTCTCTCTTACCTTAATATTTCTAACTTCATTTATACCATTATCATCAAAAACTATTCAACGCAATTATTTATTCCTTAAATAAATCCGTAACATGGGTTGATGCCCCTCCAAAAATTGCGTGTCATTACAAAGAAATATAATCATTAACACCAACAATTTCTTCTTGAAAATCCCTTTCTGCCTGGTAAAGTCCCATGTTACAGAATTGTTTTTCGGTTAGTCTTAAAATTCTGACGGTTCCTGTACCGGGAATATAATTTTTAATACGGTTCAGATGTTTTTCTGCTCCTTTGCGATTGTTTGTTCCACCTGGTGTAATTGCAATCAGTAATCTTTTTAAATCCTATACAACATGCAGGGCCGGCCGCCGGTTTCGTAGTTGATATCTACTTTTAATTCATGGATTTCTACAAGGTAGGTCAGATAATGGCGTACCGTTACAATTGAAAGTCCAAGTTTTTGTGCTACGGCATCACCGCTTTGCCAGCTTGAATTTTGTGCAAAATATTCTTTTATTGTCTCGAGTGTTTTTTCCTGAATTCCTTTTGGGAGGGAGAGTTTTTGATTTGCTGCCTGAGCCAGAGACGACACTCCTCCAGCACCAACTCCCCCGCTGATAATTGAATCGATACTGCTCTGGTCAAGCGTTCCGGCTTTATTAAGTGCAGCAGTCTTTACTGCAAATTTTTCCAGAGCAATCTGAAAGCGTTCAAGAGCAAATGGTTTTATTAAATAATCAACAACACCAAGATTCATTGTCTGTTCAAGAGTTGTTGTATCGTTGGCAGCCGTTACCATAATTACTTCTACTGAAATATTCTGTTCACGGATTTTCTTAAGAATTTCAATTCCGTCCATGTAAGGCATATAAACATCAAGCACTACAAGGTCTACTTTGTTTGAGGCTAAAAACTCTAGGGCGTCTTTTCCGTTACGGCAGGAACCGGCCACAGTAAAATCGGAATTTTTACCAACGTACTGCTCATTTATCATTGCGACCATGGGATCATCTTCTACAATCAAAACCTTATAACTCATACATCTCCCAGCTGCACCATAAAGCAGGTACCACAACCCGGCTGTGATTCAAAACTGATTTTACCGCCAAGGCTTTCTAAGAGCTGCTTTGTATGGTAAAGTCCAACACCACGCCCTTCACCTTTTGTAGAGAATCCGTTTTCAAAAATGTGTTCACCAGCTTCGGCCGTTATTCCAGGCCCGGTGTCTTTTACAGTTATAAGCATTTTCCCGGGTGCAGTCATTACAGAAAAATAAAGTTCCTTCGGGGAATCAGAAATTTCCCCAGATGTATTCATTGCATCAAGTGCATTGTCAATCAAATTTCCAGTAATTGTTACAAGAGCCTCAGACGGAACATAAACATCTTTGTTATTAAAATGAGTATTTTCTTCAAGCACAAACTTTACATTACATTCGCAGGCCCGCGCAATTTTTCCAATCAGGAGTGCAGCAAACGAGGGATTATCGATTGCATTCATAACCGAGCTGACAGTCTGACGCTGAATAATCGAAATATTTTCAATGTAACTTTGTGCCTTTTCGTATTCACCAATCTGAAGCAGACCAAGAATAACATGAAGCTTGTTCGTAAAATCATGATTATTGGCACGCATAGAATCCACAAGAAATTTTGTTCCTTCCAGATCTTCGGCAAAAGCAAGAAACTGTTTTTTTATATGAAGGGAAATTGTACGCGAAATAGTAATTTCAATTAGAATTGCCGCAAGCGTTACAATTATAAAAAGCAGTGCAGTTCTGTGAGTCACGCTTTGAATGGATTTTCTTAGCATGATTGTCATAATAAAACCGCAGGGATTTCC
>JAEELR010000078.1 GCA_016282835.1 Treponema sp.
GGATAAAGAATTCTGTACAGAAGAGGAACGCAACAAGGCCTTAAATGCATTAAATAAATTTGCTTCGTGTCATATTCAGACTCTGGATTCGTTCTGTAATGAAATAGTAAAGAACTCTGCAAATCTTTATGGAATTCGACCGGATTTTACTACGGGCTCACAGGATTCCTTTGAAACTATAAAAAAAGAAGCCTTGAAATTTCTGCTTGAAATATTAAATGACGATTCAAAAGAAAATGAACTTTCAAGAAATTCAATTTTGTATTATTCAAGCGCAGGAAAAATGCAGATGTTTGCTGAAGATTTTTTTGCAGCTATTGTAAATGAATGTACTTCGCTTGCAACAAAAGAAAATTATTTTACAAGTTTTATTCCCCGACAAAAAAAAGAACTTCTGGAGGGCTGGAACAAGACCTGCGAAATGTATGAACAAAAAGTTGAGCGCATTCGAAAAATACTTCCCTTGTTTCAAAAAGCAATAAGAGATTATGAAGAAGCTCTTGCAAAGGAAGGACTTGATTTTACGCCTAATGTAAAATTTCTGTCACAGCAGTCAGTTGAAGAGTTTTGTGAAACTTTTAAAATTGAAAATGATGAAACCTGCACTCTGCTTAAAGACTTTTACTTAAGCAATACAGATCAGGATTTTGATGAAAAGCTTTTGTCTTTTATGAAGGAAAAAATAAACAGCCTGCAATTGGATTTTTCTTTTGGAAGATATATTTCTAAGCCAACAAAAGTGAATAAAGAAAAGAGCGGCGAAAAAAAATATAATGATTTCAAAAAGAAGCTTTCCCTGTACGAAAAATATTTAGGTTCTATAAAAGATAAGTGGACAAGTTGTGTTGCAGAAGAAATAAAATCCTTCGGCTTTGATAAAACTTATAAGAATAAAGAATACCTGGTAAATTTATTTGATTCCATTTGTAGCACTGTAGAAAACTATGATTTGCAGTGCGAAATGTTTAAGCTTTTAGACAGGTTTACACAAATCATAAACAGAAAAAAAAGGCAGACCGGTTCGCTTACATTTAATGATGTTTCAGAGATGGCCTTAGAAATTTTATTAAATGAAAGTGATGTACGAAAAACCTATAACGATATGTTCGACTACATAATGATTGATGAGTTCCAGGATAATAACTCAAAGAACCGCGATTTATTATTCCTGCTTTCATTAAAAGATTCTGCTGCAGATTTACGCTCTTATGATTCTAAAGCTGAAAAACTAAATTCCTATCTTATCAGAAACAATTTATTAAGCGATAAAAAATTATTTTTTGTAGGAGACGAAAAACAGTCGATTTATAAATTCCGTGGTGCAGAAGTTGCAGTTTTTAATGAACTGAAAAATGACCTTGAGTTAATCAGTAAAAATAATAGCACAGGCGGGGAGTGTAAAAAAACATTTTTGCATATGTCAAATAATTATCGTTCAACGCCAGAATTGCTTTCTGCTTTTAACGGAATTTTTGGCGGCTTAAAAATGAATGATGAAAATAAAATTGTAAGCACTCTAGAAGAAGATACATTTGTAATTACAGAAGCTGACAGAAAATCGCTTAACACAATTTTTGATTCACCGCAAATAAATGAAAACAAGACTTATGAAGCAAGTTATCCTGAAGAAGCTTTTGCATTTAAGCTGGACAGGGAACATAACATAATAAAGCCTTGTGTTTTAACAGCGAATAATTTGCAGTCTCATTTTGCAGTTTTGCTTGAAGATAGAATTTTTAAGGAACGAAGAGAAAAAAAGATTTTAATTGATGTTAATGAACAGGAGTTTTCCTATATTGCAAAAAAAATAAGGGAAATTTATGAAAATGAACTCAGCGAATGGGAAAAAAATCCTGATGAGAATAGAAAACCCTTGTGGTCAGATTTTGCAATCCTCATGAAGTCCAGGACACATTATAAAAAACTTGTTGAACAGATCAGGAAACAAAACATTATTATCCCGTACTCAATGGATATCCAGAAAGATTTGTTTAATGAAGGAATAGCAAATGACATTTATAATTTCCTGAAGCTTTCAGTTTATCCTTCTGATTCAAGGGCTCTGGCAGGCTTTTTGTGTTCGCCTTTTATTGGCTTCAGTGTAAAGGAAATGGAATTTATTTTTTCATTCTACAAATACAATCGTGTAGAAATAAGTCTTGAAGATGATAATAAAATTGTGAACTTTATAAAAAGACATTCCGCTTTTTCTTCTAAGCTAAAAGTGTTTGATAAGTTTTTGAGTGCAATAAATTTCTACTATAAGTTCAGGGATTTAATTCTTTCGCAGTCACTTCCGGAAACCATAAGTCTCTTGTGGAATGAAACCGGCTATTATTATGAAACTTTATTAAATGAAAAACAGCAGCCAATTTCTGAATCATACGATACGCTTTTCCAGCTTGCCTGTGATGCACAGAATTCAAATCTTTCTATTGCAGATTTTGTAGACAGCCTCTCTGATATGAAAAAAGGTGGTTTTGGAGATTCTCCATCTGTAGAAGTTTCTTATCCCCTGGAAAAAACTGACGGCGTAAATATTATGACGATTCATAAAAGTAAGGGGCTTCAGTTCAGGCATGTTTTTATCTGCGGGTGTTTTGAGCCTGTGAAAGGAGAGAAGAAGGGGTCATTTTTCTTTAATGAAAATGGCTTGAGTTTAACTTTGCCTGATATAAAACAGAATTACTTTTTTATAGAAAGTTCTTTTGAGAGCGAAAATATTGAACTGGCAGAATTCAGAAGACTGGTTTATGTTGCTGCAACCCGCGCCGAAAAGGATTTTTATTTTGTCGGAACAGTTTCAATGTCACAGGATAAAAAGAAGCCTAACGAAAAGCCTGCCGTTAATACAGAAAATATTTTGCATAGAGTTTTGAATTATTATTACCCTGAATATTTTTTATCTCCTGGTTACAAAGATAATGATGAAGAAGATCCTGATAAATTCCTGGTAAATTTTAGTAAAGAGGATATTAAACTGCCTTTCAACAGTGATGCAGGTTTCGATTTAACTTTAATCAAACCCGAAGAAAGAGAATATGAAGTTTCTTTAATAGACTGCGATAAGGAGCGGGAAAATGCAATAAATGAAATGTCTGCTTTCTACGATTTATCTTTGTGCGATAAAAATAAAATCGAAATCATTTCTAATAAAAGTGAAAGCCTGCAGGTGTTCAGCCCGAGTAATTTTGAAGCTCTCGAAAGTGAAAAAAAATATTCGGGAACAATTGATTCCAATAATTTATATCAGGAAAGATTGGCCGGTTTTATTCAGGACATAAATGATGAAACCTCTGGCGATGAAAATGATGATGAACGAAGCGAGGAAGAAACGATTGAAGGCGTTACCAAAAAGAATAAACTTTTAAAGAAAGATTTTGGAACACTCATTCATGCAGTTATGGAAGATTATGCAAATGGAATTGATACCTTTGAATTTGGTTTTGAAAACATAACTAACCGCGGTGTAAAAAATATTCTCTCAAATGTAGAAAGCGAGAAAGTTCTTTCTTCAATAGAAGAGGTCTGTAAGTCCATGCGTCTGGATTTTGCTGAAAGTGATTTGGGAAAAATGCTTTCGAATGCAAAAATAATAGAAGAGCCTTTTGTCCGCCCTGAATGGAAGTTTTATCTTAATTCGTGCGGTTACTTTATGAAGGGAAGTATGGACTTAATTTTTAAGGATGA
>JAEELR010000079.1 GCA_016282835.1 Treponema sp.
GATTCTAAAATCATTGAAATTATTGCGTCAGACAAAAGAAGTGAAAAGAAGTCTGGCTCATTCATAACTGACAGGAGGTAAATATGTTTATTGATGACGTAAAAGAACAGTATGGTCAGATTCCTGAAGATGCAGAACAGCTGATTAATGATGTAATTGGCAAGTATTCAAAGAAAGAAGTTGAAACGCTTAAAAATGAATTATTCAAAACTTTTACAGTGTTCCCGGAAACTCAAAAACTTGCGAAATTCTTTGATTCTCATAAGCCGAAAGTAAAGGTTTACTACTGGTGTAAATGCAATGACTGTGGCTGCGAATACGATTACAAACTTCCTTTCTGTCCTTCATGCGAACGAGAAGGTAAACATTCTTCTGGATACAAAGTTATTAAGACTGATTATGAACCAGCTAAAAAGTATGTTCAATTAAACAAGCCTTGGATTACACCATATAACGTTAATGGACATAAAGATATGAATGGAGAATGTGTTTTCTGCAAAAGAGTTCAGAAACCGCAGGAAAGCTTTTGCTATCACTTCGGTGATCCAGATTACCACTGCAAGTATATGGGCTGTGATGAAAGTTCATGCAAGTGCAGTAACTGCTGTTCTTTTTATATGAGATTACAGAGAAAAGAAAACGAAAGGATGGGAGCTTAAAAAATGAATACTAAAAGTAAAGTTATAAACGTTGCTATATATTTCTTAATTTGTGTTCTTGCTGCAGTTATATCTTCTAGTTTCGCTTTCCACAACGGAAAGAAAGAAGCAAAAGTAATTGCAGTTGATTTTGATGTTGAAGACTTCAAGGTTGATGAACGTGAACCAAAATATAAGTTTATGCCTGCTGAGTTATCAAATTATATCTGCGATTTATGTGATGAATTGAAACTAGACTCTGATTTAGTTGTTGCACATCTATTGGTTGAAAATTCTGCATTTAATCCAGATGCAATTCATAGAAATGAAAATGGAACATTGGATTTAGGTATGTTTCAGCTTAATGACAGATATCTTTGGACAGCATTTAAAAATGATTATTGGTTTTTTGAAAATGTTGAGTTGAATCCATTCAACTGGAAACACAACACATACATTGCATTGCACCTAATGGCTGATTTGCATGAAGAATTGAAAATTCAAGACGATGCGATCATGGCATACAACGGTGGACGCGGCGCAGTTATGAATGGAACTATAAAACCTTCAACTTACGAATACCTAAAAAAAGTAAAAAATAACATTTATTTACTAAAAAATTGTGAGGAGTGAGAATTATGATTTTTAGCCTTATTGTTTTATTCCTTATGTACAAAGGAGTAATTAAATGGTGGTATGAACTTTTTATGGTTGAAACTGATGTTTGGCGCATTGTGTGAAGTAGTTGCTTATTTTGCATTCCTGTACTTTCAGTCTAAAAAAGATTTAGAAACTAATTTTGGGAGAAAGGAAAATGATATTTGACGAATGGTGGAATAATTGGAGCGTAAAAGATTGGAACGATATAGAATCTGCAAAAAATCTATTTCAACAGGCTTTTGAAGCAGGACAGAAAGCAGATGTTCATACAGACAATTCTAAGGTGATTTCCGACCTTGAAGCACAGATAGAGAAAATGAAGTGCTGTCAGAATTGTAAACACTCAAGAACAGTATATGAACATTGCAGGACAAATAAACTCGAAAAATGGGAGATAAAAAATGACTAAAGTAAAAGTAACAATGGAAATTGAAGTAGAGGATATTGAAGATTTTTCAAAGTTTATAACTACTGTTGAAAAAGGTGTTATTAAGTTTTCAGAAGAAACGAAATCAAATGTTCTGAATGTAAAGGTGGTTGAGAAATGACAAGAGAAGAAGCAAAAGAAAAATGGGAAGTTATAAAAGCGTATGGCGAAGGTAAGATAATTCAATTCTATGGAGCAAGTGGTGAATGGATTGATGTTGGAGAAGGTTTCGACTTGCCTGTAAAAGAAAAGTTACGAATAAAGGAGAACAGAAAAGTGAAATATTGTTATTTATGCGGGGCAGATAAGCCCGAGTTTACAGTTGCAAGCAAACATCTTTCTTGTATGTTGGAAAGAGTTAAGAAGTTTGATAGCGGAACAAGCCATATTACCATTCATATTTGCGAGGATTGTTTCTTGAAAGTATTTGATAAGGAGATAAAAGAAAATGACTGAGGAAGAGTACTTTAGAAAAAATTACCCAGATTTTTGTTATGGTGATAAACCACTTAGTCCGAATTGGGATTTCTTCCAAGACGGAGTAGAGTTTGGTGAGCGACAATCTGAAAAGCGTATCGAAGAACTTGAAGAAAAAATCAGCGTTTTACTCTCTTGTAAAAATTGCCCCGAAAACAAAGGCGGTTTACTCTGTCAGAAGGAATATGAAGGTAAATGCCTTTCACAAAAGATACAGTTTATTAAGGAACTGCAAGAAGAAAATGCAGAACTAAAGGAAATGTATCACGAATCTGATGAAGATAATAATAAATTGCGTGAAAACATTCCGAAACTTGCAGAAGCCAAAGAAATAATCAGAGAGTTACTTAAATACATTTTTACACCAGAAGGATTTGAAAGTATAAGTAAGGAAACAATTAAAAAGGCAGAAACATTTATAAATAAGGAGTAAGTATGATAGGGGTAGACTTAGACATCTATGAAAAGGTTTGTGAAGAAAGAGATAAATTTGAAGAACAACTCACCGAAGCAAAAAAATTAATTTCAGAATGGGAAGATAGTTATTGTTGTGGTGCTGATTACCTTTATCTTGGAAACAAAGGTAAAGAACTTAGGATTAGATCACAGAAGTTTTTAAATAGCGAGGTGGAGAAATGACAAGAATATTATATGC
>JAEELR010000080.1 GCA_016282835.1 Treponema sp.
AAACAGATATCATTGCAAGTGAAGTTGAGAATATCAACGTTGAGGACATGATAAAGGAAGAGGATGTTGTTATCCTTATTTCTAAACTTGGATATATCAAGCGTGTTCCTGTAAGCCAATATAAGAGTCAGGGTAGGGGAGGCAAAGGAACGATTTCTGCCAAACTTATCGAAGAAGATTATATTAACCAGATGTTTGTTGCTTCAACTCATGATCACATGGTATTCATTACAAATATAGGAAAAGCTTACTGGGTAAAAGTTCATGAAATTCCAGAGGCAAGCAAGACAAGCCGCGGTTCACATGTAAAGAGTCTTCTTGCTGTCAGTGCAAATGAAGAAATTACAATTGTTGAGCGCATCCGTGATTTCAGTGAAACAGAATATCTGTTTATGGCAACAGCAAACGGTATTGTTAAGAAAACTCCTACAAGTGAATTCAGAAATGCAAAAGCACGCGGAATGCAGGCTATTCGTCTTGATGATGGCGACCGTCTGGTAAGTACAGTTCGTTCAACAGGAAAGTTCGAGATTATGCTTATAAGCCGCCGCGGACAGGCATTGCGTATAAGCGAAGAAGATGTTCGTCCTATGGGAAGAAGTAGCCGTGGTGTAAACGGTATGAAGCTTTCAAACGGTGATGAACTTTGCGCAGCAACGCCGGTTATTCCAGATACAGAGATTCTCGTTATTACAGAAAGCGGTTTTGGAAAGCGTGTTGATTTTGATGAATTCTCTGCCCATGGCCGCGGAACTGGTGGTCAGAAAATATTTGGAAATGTTGACGGAAAGGGAGAAATTATTGGAGCTCTTACCGTTAAAGAAGATGACAGCATTATGTGTATTACAAGCCAGGGAACATCCCTTCGTGTTGAACTTAAAGATATTTCAAAGCAGGGAAGGGGAAGCTCTGGTGTTCGTGTAGTAAATATTGAAGCACCTGATTACGTTGTTGGAATAGACCGAATCGCAAACAGCAAGGAATAATTGCGCCAGCAATTATCCCGAAGCGGAGAGGCGGTTTTCGCGAAGCGAAAGAAGCCTCGAGAGCGCAGGGCGCGCTAGCAATTATCCCGGAGCGGAGAGGTGGTTTTCGCGAAGCGAAAGAAGCCTCGGGAGCGCAGGGCGCGCCAGCAATTATCCCGGAGCGAAGAGTAAGAGTACTAAAAAAATAGGCCGGTGTTCTTTGGAACAAACCGGCCTTTTTATCAATGAACTTTGAACCTTAATTAAAATCCGAGTCCTTCAAGAGCATCAAGAGCACTGTTTGCTGCAGCTCCAGCTTCTCCTCCAACGAGGTCTGCAGCTTCTTTCATATATTTTTTGTATGCATCCATATCTCCCTTTGCGGCTGCTTCTGCTGCTTTTTGTGAAAGGTCTGCGGCTTTCTGTTCTTTTGATTTGCAGGAAATAAAAGAACCAGAAATGGCAAGTGCAGCAAGAGCAATTGAAACAAGTTTTGTAATTTTTTTCATAGATTTAATCTCCTTTTAATCTGAATGTAGATAAATTATATAACGGAGTTTTAATATAGTAAAGAAATACTGTCTGTGGAATTCTTTTGGAATTTTCAGATATATTTTCGTCAGCCAGGGACTCTAAATTTTTGTAGTGGTTTTTGTAAGTCTTTATAATACAAAGAAATAACAAGGTTGACTCATTGAAATTTCTTTATCACGTGCGCAGATTTTCCTCTTGTGGAAATCTTGTGTATAAATTTCGATTTAAATAGTTTTATTTCTTTTATAAAGGTATCTTTGTGTATCTTAGATGTTCATTTTTATATGCGTGCGATTTACTTGGTACATGTTTGTTTTTTTTAGTTTTACGAAATTGTATGAATGTTTATGAGTAACCCTTTCATCTGTAAGTCTAAAATTATAATTATGAATTAAAGTTTTCCTGAAATGGAAGTACACGCGCTTGAGAAAAAATACATTTTAATATAAACAGGGGATGAATATAAGTTTGTGAAATGTTTCATGTGAAACATTTTGTCAAAGATGTAGATAAAAACTGTCTTGATACACCGGTTTTTATCTTTATAAAGATTATGCATTGG
This sequence comes from Treponema sp., assembly GCA_016282835.1. Classification (GTDB taxonomy): domain Bacteria; phylum Spirochaetota; class Spirochaetia; order Treponematales; family Treponemataceae; genus Treponema_D. The sequence goes on from JAEELR010000080.1 coordinate 2,062, forward strand.
GGGTTTTTATGAAGCTTTGTTTTTCTGATTTAAATTGGTTTGGCCGTTATCTTGATCATGAAGGCGTAAGGTATTTTGATTATTCTGCAAGCGGCTTTGAGTTTTCTTTTTGTGGAAAAAAGGTTACCTGCTCAATTTTAAGTGATCCTGAGCGTTTTGAAGAAACATGTAAGGGTGTTCTTGGTGTTTTTATTACAGATATTGACAGCGGAATAACTGCAATAAAAAAGGTTGTTCTTGATAAAAAAGAAAATAATATTGTCTTTTTTGAAAGAAATAAAAGTCAGAATGTACATATAAAAGTAATGCGTTTTAGTGAAGCATATTATGGATATTCCGGTTTAACTGCTATTGAAATTGATGGCGAGCTTTTAAAAAGTAACCCATCTTCAGATACTTCAGAAAAAAGACTTAAAATGGAGTTTATCGGCGACAGTATTACCTGTGGATATGGAATAGACGGTATTTGTGGAAAAGATTCTTTTACAACGGAACAGGAACGTCCCGACTTAACTTTTGCCTATCTTACAGCAAAAAATCTAAATGCTGATGCACATCTTATTTGCCGCAGCGGAACAGGTTTAATTTCCTGTGCTGTAGCTTCAGAAAACGCTAAAGAGCCGGATTTGCAGGAACCGCTGATGAATCAGCTTTGGCCGTATACGGATCGTTTTTTATCAAAAAGACTCGGCATTGAACCCGAAGTATGGGATGAAAGCCACTTTTCTCCGGATATTGTGGTTATTAATCTTGGTACAAATGATGCAAGCTGGATTAACGGTCTTAGAGACAGAAAAGCTTCTTTTGTTAATCTTTATGAGCAGCTCCTGGAAGCTGTTCATCGTAGAACACC
>JAEELR010000081.1 GCA_016282835.1 Treponema sp.
GCGAAATATTCAGTTTTTCGTTGAGTTTTCCTTTTTCAATATCATTGCAATAATCATCAAAAAACTGATTTACATTATTCTGCATTTCAACGATTGTAGATGGATTTGCAGTAATGATTATGTGAACATTCTGTTCGATACCAATGCGCATTATTGTGTAATAACGTGCGGTATAATCAGTTATGTCAAAAACATCTGCCGGCGCAGAATGCATGGGTTTTATAAAATCCGGAATATCGCGGCGTGTAACTCCTGATACAGAACCATAAACAGTTCCGTCAGGTGCTGCGCCTTCAATAGCTTTACCGACAATAGAAACTGCGGGCCCTTCAAAACAATGCGGACGATGCATAAGAAAAGTGTAGAGCCAGAGATTTGTCATTTTGCTGTATACGCTGTCATAATATTCGTTTGTAATTGGAATCCATTTAGGTTCGTTTGTTGTTCCGCTCGTTGTTGCATACATTTTTGGTTTACCGGGAAAGAGAACGTTTTCTTCGCCTTTTTTATGTCGTTCTACAAATGGCCTTAAATCTTCATAATCCTGCGGCGGAACATTTTTGCGCCACTTTTCATATAATTCCCGGGAAGTTTTTGCTTTTAGAATTTCAGAAAAATGATGAAGTTTTCCCCATTCAGTATCTTTGGAATATTCAAGAATCCCGCGGAGAGTTTTTTCAGATGCTTTTTTGCAGTTCTTAGCTGCTTTATTTACTTTTATTAATTGAAGTTTTCCTGCAACGCTCAGTGCAAAATTGATTAATTTAACTTTTTTCGTCTTTTTTAATTTGTTCACAAAATCCCTCGGTCAGAAGGTGCAGTAAATAAAACCGAATATTTTAAGCTTTATTTACCGCAATATTTATGCATTAAAAATTATCTGAAGAATATAATCAGAACCTGTGAAACAAGAACAACGGCAACAAGTGCGATCGGGTAAGTAGAAGCGTATGCTCCTGCAACTTTTTCGGTACCTGCAGTGCTGATAAGAGTTCCGAGAGCCGGAGTAGAAGTCATTCCTCCGCAGATTGAACCGAGATTGTTCAAAAGGTTAAGTTTAAGAACGTATCTTGCAAAGATGTAACCGATTATCATCGGTAAAAGTGTCATTATGATTCCGTAGATAAAGTAAACCCATTCAAAGTATTTTACAAAGCTTGCTCCGCCTGCAACTCCTGCTCCGATTAAGAAGAGCATAAGTCCGAGTTCGCGGAAAACTTTGAGTGTTGATTCCGGCGGCATAATGCTTACTTTTCCGAACTTCTGGAAGTGTCCGAAAATCAGTGAAAGAATAAGACATCCTCCGGTTGTTGTAAGGGAAAAGTTTCCAAACTTAAATGAACCGAAGAATACACCGAGAATTGCGATTAAAGAGAAGGCGCAGAATCCAAAAGGATCAAGTGTAAGTTCCGAGCCGTTAAGTTTTGACGGAGCTTCCGGTGCAGACTGTGAAAGTTTTGCACGTTCTTCTTCCATATTTGCTTTTGTAAACTTAGGAACAAGCTGAACAAAAAGAACAACACCTACAACACCAAAGAGGTATGCAATTCCGTGTCCTACAGCAACGATTGCTTCGTAGTCAATTGCACCGCCCTGTGTTACTGTTGCTTTTGCAGCAGAGAAGGCCGGAGTAGAAGTAAGGGAGCCTGAAAGAAGACCTACGAGCATTGCAGAAACTTCTTCAAGGTCGCGTCCGTAAACCTTGCTGTCAAATACGATACAGCCTGCACAGGAAAGTCCGCCGATAAGGATGATTACAATACCGAGAAGAATGTAAGATTTGAAGTTCTTTTTTAAATCACCGAAAAAGCTTGGTCCTGCAATAAAACCTACTGACGTAACAAAAAGAATAAGTCCAAGGTTTTCAACAATTTTAAGGGCATTAGAAACATAAGTTTCAGCCTTTACCATGAGCTGAGCCTGAAGCGGAGCGTACAGAAATGCGCCAAAAAGAAGGGCTACAATAAAAACTCCGGCTGTACCAAGTGAAACACCTTTAATGGTGATTCTGCCTAAAAGATAGCCTGCAGCGGCTATTGCAAATACACTGAACGTAAGGAATGTAATTGCCTTGATTGAAAGAATTCCTCCGAAGAGAACCATTTGTTTTACCTCGTATATTAGTAGACTATCTTCAATTATATGAATATACCTTTTTTTTGCAATAAGCCTTGAAATAACGCTAAAATGGTGAGATAATTTTTCTTATGGAGGATTTCTAAATGAAAAAATTTCTTATGATTCTTCTGCCAGCAGTATTTATGGCAGGTTTTATTTCGTGCAAGAGCAATGAGGTTCAGGCTGAAGAAGCAAAAACTGAAGTAGAAATTACTGCTGAAGAAGCTGCTGCAGCTGCTGAGGAAGCTCCTGTTCTCACTGAAGAAGAAGCAAAGAAAATTGCTGACGGATACGCAAAATAAAGCTTTTTTCTAAAAGAATTAAAGGTAAAACTGCCTGTGAGAAAATTTTGAGTTCCGCAGGTTACCTTAGGACTGTCTGTAGAGTCTTTGGCTTTCAGGCAGTTTTTTTTGTTTCAGCAGTCTTCTGTCATGTTTATTCCGGGGTTTTAAGAATGAGTTTCTGTGCACGGAATTCCCATCATGTGAAGCATTCCGGAGCGGGTAAATTCTTCGATGTTTTCTATATATTGAAAAGCGGCTTTTTTGGACATTTTGTGCGTTATGATTTCCATAAAGGCATTTATAAGTGTAGAAGCAATAAAATGAACCGTCATTTTATCGATTTTCTTTTTTGAAATATTATTTTTATACATCCAGTTAAAGGTCTGTTCGCAGTTTTTTGTGTAAAGGTCGCAGATTTCTTCCTGAAAATGTTCATGGGTACTTCCGGCGGCTTTTGTTAAAAGAAGGGTAAAGGCATCAAAGTTGTCAAAAATATAAGTAAGAAGCTCGTTTGTTTTTCTTGACTCTTCTTCAAAGTGTTCCCTGGAAA
>JAEELR010000082.1 GCA_016282835.1 Treponema sp.
GACTTTTTATCAGAATACGGAGGCGACGCTTGTTATGCTGCTACCGGCTCCCGACAACTACCTCGCATAACTAAACCTGTAGATGTACCTGGTTTACTTTCCCGGACAGGAGTTCAATTCTCCTCACCTCCAAAAAAAAAGATTCCCGTGTCAAGCGCGGGAATGACTGTCATTGTCGGGCTTGACCCGACAATCTATTTCTTCTTAAGCATTACCAGCGTAATATCATCTGCAATTTTCGTTCTGTTTGCAAAGGTCCTTGCTTCATCTACAATATTTTGAACCTGTTCAGGCAACTTCATATCTGTGTTTTTCAGGAAGGTTCGTTTAAGGCGTTCAAGTCCAAATTCTTCACGGTTGCGGTTCATTGTTTCTGTAACACCATCAGTATATAAAAGAATGACATCACCTTTTTCTATCTGAGCAGAAACACATTCAAAAGATACAGGGAAACCTGAAATACCAATAATACCAGATTCCTTATTTTCGCCTCGTTTAATGATTTCAAGTGTATGACTTTTTGCCCTGTAAACGATTGCATTAGGATGTCCTGCATTTACAAATTCAACAGTATTTCCATTAATTCTGGCAAGAATACCGGTAAGATAATTTTCTACATTTCCTTTTTGTGTAATGATTCGGTCATTTGTAATACTCATTACTTCTTCAAGAGGAAGCTTTTTACCCTTGTTAAATTCATCGTTAATAATATTTTTAACAAGCATTGTTACCAGACCGGAAGAAATACCATGACCGGAAACATCAAATAAACCAAAGCCGTCAAGATTATCTTTTTTGAAATAGAAATCATATAAGTCGCCCGAAACACCGGCCATAGGCTTATTGTAATAGGCAACCTCATAGTTTTTAAAATCAGGAAGCTTTATGTTGTAGAAGCTCTGCTGAACAAAAGAAGCAAGTTCAATTTCTTTTTCTGCTCTTTCAATTTCATATTTAAGATGGGTATTTGTTTCTTCAAGTGCTGTATTTGATCTTGTAAGTTCTTCTGTTCTGTTTTGAACAAGTCTTTCAAGATTTGCATTAAGGAATTCAACCTTGTTACTCATTTCTGCAAAGCTGATAATAAGCATTGCAAGGAAAGTAAAGATAACTGTCTGCCAGCCGAATACAATGATAAGTGAATAAACTTTTTTATCCAATAGAATTAAAACGGAAGTTATAATCAGAGATATAAGAACCGGAGTAAAACCAATCAGCAGTTCAATAACCTTTTTCTTTTTTGATTTAAGAGATACAAAAATAAACTGTACTGCCGAAAGCATCTGTATTAGTGTTCCGACATATGATATTCCCAGATAAAGGAAGAAGTCATGCATGTTCTGTGTAAAGCTCAAAAAGATACAAGGACCAACCGTAATTGCAGTACGGAATATTCGTCTTGAAAGGGATTCATTAAAGCCAATATAATCACGCATGAAGGAAACTGCAAAATAACTTGAAAGTATAGATGCTATTCCACGGAAAAGCTTCTGTATCAGTAAGTATGAAATATTAAATTCAAAGAAGATTGGAAATTCACCAATGCAAAAGTAAAAGAGAAATAAAGATGAAAAAAGATTTAGAAAGGCAAAAGAAAAATACTGTTTAGTCTGCCGTCTTAAACAGAAAACTGTAAAATACATAATTCCAATAATAAGCATGACCATAGAAATAACCATATGCATTTTGGAATTAAAAAAGTCAAATCTTTTTTGGTGAGCTGTAATTTTCCTTTCTGTAGAAATAAAAGGCGTTTCACTCATTTTTCCTTCGCAATCTACCTGTATATGAATTATTATTTCATTTCTGCCTTCAAATTTACATAGAGAAGGGGGTAGAGTATAGGTACTGCATTTTGAACCTACAGAAAAAGGTATGTCACCAAAAACACCGTTATGATCAATATATATACCGTTCAGGAAAAATTCGTTTGCAATTTTAATATTTCCCAGGAAGATTTTCAGCCGCTGATTTCTAAGTTCTTCTGGCACAAAGAAATATGTTCTTAAATAAATATCGCCCTTGCGGTCAGGACAAAGCTTAGCAAGCTTGGAAAACTGAGAATTTTCTACAGGAAAATATACTGAATGAAACTGGTCAACTGAATATTCCCATTGAGTAAGTTTAATTTCCGGGTCATCATAAAAACTGCAGGAAACTGTTATAAAAAGAGAAAATAGAATTGTTGCAAAAAAACAAAGTTTCTTCAAGAAATAATCCAATTAACCAGAATATAAAAAAAAGCCCAAAAAGAATTTATAACTCACTCTCAAGAAATAAATAACTTTTTAGACTTTTTTTTTGAAACTGACATTATAATGGGTTTAACTGTAGACCCAAATAACTATTCTCCGTCGTGATTTACACTCTTATATTTCTGCTGATATTTCTTAAGCATTGCTACAGCATTTCGTTTTCCATTGTAAACAAAGCCGCCGTTCCAATATTCAAGGGCTGCAAAAAGAGCATTACCGCCATCCTGACTGTCTGATTCTTTTGTGCGGAAAGAAACATAATCTGCCAGCTGAAGGAAATCATTATTATGAAGACATTCCAGAC
>JAEELR010000008.1 GCA_016282835.1 Treponema sp.
ATTTATCCGGGTATTAAGTTTTTAATGGACAAGCATGGGGTAAGCCGGCGCACAATTCTCCGAGACATTGAATTTTTGCGCGACAGATATCAGGCCCCGATTGAATGCGATAGAACTCGCAAAGGCTACTATTATACAGACCCGACCTTTGCGATTAAAAATGTTTTGCTTACAGAAGGCGACCTTTTTACCGTGAGTACTGTAATGCACTTAATGGAACAGTACAAGAATACTCCGCTTGAAAACCAGTTCCGTCATATGATGGGAAAAATCAGCGAGCTTTTGCCTAATCAGGTTAGCGTTGATTCAGGCTTTTTGAACAAGGATATCAGTTTTATCAGTGATCCGCTTCCTTCTATTGAAGAAGGTGTTTTTGACAACATCTTTGAAGCAATAAAGACCCGCCGGGTTTTGAACTTTGATTACCGCTCAGTGGGAAGTCAGGAATACAAAGCACGTGTTTTTGATCCGTATCATGTTTTATGTCAGAAAGGAAACTGGTATGTATTCGGCTACGACCATAGGGCAGGGGAGAACCGCATCTTCGCTCTTTCCCGTTTCACTCATACAAAGATTACCGCAGAAAAGTACATAGTGCCTGAAGGTTTTGATATCAGTAAGGAAGTAGATTTAAGTTTTGGAATCTGGCACAACAATGAGGCGCCGGAAGACTACGAGCTTCTTTTTGATTCAAATCTTGCCAATTACATTCTTGAACGCGAATGGCACAAGAATCAGATAATGGAACAGAAGGAAGACGGCTCTGTATATCTGAAGTTTTCTTCAAATCAAAGGCAGCAGATTTTGAGCTGGGTACTTGGCTTTGGGGCTGCTGTTACTGTGCTTGCACCGGAAGGATTGAAGCAGGATGTTGTGGCCAGTGCGAAGGCTGTAGCGGAGAAGTATATAGCGGCCGATAATTCGTAGCCTGGTAAAAACTGCTTGGTAAATAGTTTTTGGTTAGCTTGCTTAAAAATCTGTCTTGAAAGAAAAATCTTATAAAAAAAATCTCAGTGCACTTCTATGACACCCTGGCATTTTATAATAGAACTCAGAAAACTGAAAACTGCCAGGCATATACACCGTCGATTCCAGCAACTATGGCTTGGAGGATGTTTTCTACAGAGAATACGAGCGTAAACAGAAACGAGATCGAGCTTAAGGAACAGAGTGAAAGGGGAAACAAATGGCACTTCGGCACTATAGTAAATCTATCATTTTGGATAATTGTGTTTATCTGAAAAAGTTAAAAGTTCTTATTCCAGAGGAACTTCTTTGTATGCAGGAGAAAATAAAAAATGAGTTTTATAAGATTGAGAAATTTTATGAGCGGTTTTTTAAAACAGATAATTTTATTGATAACCTTACAGTAAAATTTCACATAAAAACTCGGTTTGCAAAACTTGCTGATTTTGGAACTTCTGATTGCAGGATAAAAGGACCTGCTATTAATATTTATACAATTCAGGATGAAATTTTTTCTAAGACTCTTGGTTCAACTATGGCTCATGAGTTTGCACATTTTATAGACTGGAGACTGGGTGAAATTGAAAATTCGTTTGACAAAACAAGAGATTCAGATTCAATAGAAAGCCAGCTTGGTCAAAAATTCTTGAGCTGTCAGGAAATCCCGCCGTTAACAGTTCCTTTTGGAGGTGTCTCAGTAACAACTCTTAATTCTAATTGTGAACTCTATGCCAGATATTGTGAAGAATATTACAGGTATTGTACCGATTATGAAAATTTCTATAAAAAACATAATTACAAAAAAAATGAACAATATGTTCGGGCCAGCGATTTTGTAGATAAATTACTCGTTTCGATTAAAGAGTACATAGGTGTAGATGAAAGTGATTTTTCTATGTTTAAAGACGAGCCTGTTTTAATAGATGGAAATCTATATTCAAAGGATAAAAAAATCTTATTAGAGTATCAGGATAAAACAGGAGTAAGTAGCTTCAAGATTCCGGATGAAGTTGAAATGATTGGAGAAAATGCATTTCTTAAAGCAGAGAACCTGACTGAAATTCAAATTGGAGATGGGGTTGAAATCATTGGTCCTAGGGCATTTAGGTATTGTACATCTCTTAAAAAAATTACCGGCGGTAAAAATATTGTGTTTATTGGCAGTGGGGCGTTTTCATGTTGCAAAGCATTGGAAGAAGTAAAAGATTTTAACTCATTAATTTATATTTCGTCATTTGCTTTTTCAGGCTGTTCAAAACTGAAAGTTTTTAATTTCTCAAAAAGTTTGCATCTGGTGGAAAAAAATGCTTTTAATAGTAAAAACTGTAATCTGGAATTCGAAAAGGTAAAAGATTTATTGTTTGGCCGATATCTGGGATAAGGGGTGTGTCACTGTAGTTTATATAGAAATAGGAGAAGGAGGTTTATGTAATCCCCACAAAAAAAAAGGCTAGTCCTGGTGAAAAGACTAACCTGAAAAAACATGCCAGGAACCGGAATCGAACCGGCACGGCATTTAACTGCCGAGGGATTTTAAGTCCCTTGTGTCTACCAATTCCACCATCCTGGCAAGTGAGAACTATCATATAGTTTTTTATAAATTAAATCAACTGCTGAAAGGGGGTTTTAAACAAAAAAAAGCCAACTCCCGGACTTGAACCGAGTACCTGCTCGTTACGAGGGAGCTGCTCTACCAGGTGAGCTAAGTTGGCATAAAGTTTCTTTATTGTATTGGAATGGATTTTCGTTGTCAATTAAATCAGTTCAGGCAATTTAATTAAACTTTTTGAATTGTAAGGTCAGTTTATTCGATTCCGTCTTTTGCATTTAAATCTAAAATGCACTGTAAAAATTCGTCTAAAGGATTCTGGATTTTTACAGTAAGTTCCCTTGCTTCCTTTGTATTTCCTTCTCTAAGCAGAGAAACTATTTTTGTATACGCATTAAAAAAAGCTGTTGCTGAAATGTTACCCATCATTCCTTTTAATGTGTGAGATTTAATTATTGCATTTTCAATGTCACCTTTGTCAATCAAGCTCAGGTATTCTAAATCGTTTGCTTTGTCCCCGCCAAATCGTGAAGGATAAATTGTTTTCGGTAACTTGCGTATCATTTTTTCTAGAAGTGGAGCATTGTTCATAAAGCGTTCCATTGCGTCGTCTACATTAATACCAAGCTTCTTCACTTCTTCAAAAAAATCCATAGGTCCTCCAATAATTTTCTCTATTCTATAGTTTAATTGAATTTCTAGCAAGGTTATATTCTAATTAAAGTTTTTTAATAATTCATTTTTCTTAAATGCAAGTTTAAATTAGAAAAAGCTGTCATGCTGAATTTAGTTCAGCATCTCTATACGTACAGATTCCGAAACTAGTTCGGAATGACAAGTTGCTGTCTGTCATGCTGAAACCAGTGATGTACTGTGTTTCGACAGGCTCAACAACCATGTTTCGACAGGCTCAACAACCATGTTTCGACAGGCTCAACAACCAAGCTTGTCGAAGTATTCGGGATGGCAGACAAAAATGAGCACGCCGTGGAGCCCCTTTAGTTCGAAGTGAGCGCACGGCGCGAACGAAGAATGAGCGAATAGCGAAGGGTATAAGGGCGGATGATGCAGTAATGAATTCTTAGCACCAGCAACATTCGTGCAGGTGAAACTTGCGTTCCAAAAAAAAATAAAAGATACCTTAAATTAACAATTGTTAAAATACTGAACAAATGTTAAAATAACTACCTGTAAAAAAAAGGGGAAGAATTATGCCATCAGATATTCATGAATCAGGTGAAGATTACCTGGAAGCAATTCTGGTATTGAAAAACAAATATGGATTTGCCCGTTCAGTTGATGTTGCTAAGCACCTGGGGGTTTCAAAACCTAGTGTAAGCCGTGCAATGTCAGTTCTTGAAGAAACAGGTTATATTGATGCGAATAAGCTTGGCTCTATAAGGCTAACAGAAAAGGGTGAATCTTTGGCAGCAGAAATTTACGGCAGGCATGTGCTGCTTACAAAATTTTTGATGAAGATTACAAATGTAAGTGAAGAACAGGCTTCCAGAAATGCATGCAAAATTGAACACGATATTGATATCGATATAAAAAAAGGAATTGAAAGGTGGATGAACGAACATGCCAACGACTAAAGAAAATCATGGTGCTTTAACAGGCGATAATCATAAAGCTTTATGGGCTGGCCGGTTTGCAGAAGGACCGGATGCAGCGGCTGTAGAATTTGAAACATCAATCTATGTAGATCAGAGAATGGCCTTAGATGATATTCACGGAAGTATTGCACACGCGACTATGCTTTCTTCATCAGGAATTATCACTAAGGCTGAAAAAGATAAAATCGTAAAAGGCTTAAAATCAATTGAGAAAGATCTGGAAGACGGCACTTTACAGATTGATTATTCAGCAGAAGATATCCATTCATTTATAGAAGCTACTTTAACAGACAGAATTGGAGAAGCTGGAAAAAAACTTCATACAGGTAGAAGCAGAAACGATCAGATTGCTTTGGATGAAAGACTTTACTTAAAGCGCGTTATTCCTTTGCTCCAGAATGAAATTCTTAACGTTATGGAAAGCCTTATAAAAATTGCTGATGCGAATAAAAAAACTTTACTAACAGGTTATACTCATATGCAGCATGCTCAGCCGGGAACCCTAGCACAGCATTTACTTGCGTGGGTCTGCATGTTTGAGCGTGACTGGGAGCGCCTCGAGGATTCATTGAAACGCATTAAACTTTCGCCTTTAGGAAGCGGTGCTTTACAGGGAAGTACTTTGCCTCTTAACAGAAAAGAAGTTGCCGATCTTTTGGGCTTTGAGGGCGTTACATTAAATTCTTTGGATACAGTCAGCGACAGGGATTACTGCATCGAATTTGCAAGCGACTTTGCAATGATTCAGCAGCATCTTTCCAGAATGTGTGAAGAGCTGGTTTTGTGGTCAACTACAGAATTTGCTTTTGTTGAAATGAGCGAAAAGTGGTCTACAGGCTCGTCTATCATGCCGCAGAAAAAAAATCCTGATTTTGCAGAATTGATTCGCGGCCGAACAGGAAAAGTTTACGGGGCCTTGATAAATTTAATGACAACACTGAAAGGCCTTCCTTTATCATACGACAGGGATTTACAGGAAGACAAAGAGCCTTTATTTGATTCCCTCGATACAGTTGAAGCCAATTTAAAAGTCTTTAATGCAATGATTACAACCTGCAGGTGGAATACAGAAAATATGGCAAAAAGCTGTGAAGGCGGATTTGCAAATGCAACTGATGTAGCAGAGTACCTGGTTAGAAAAGGTCTCCCGTTTAGAACCTCACATGAAGTTGCTGCAAAGACAGTTCGTCTTGCTATAGAAAACGGACTTACACGCATTGAAGATTTATGTATAGAAGAATTAAAATCAGTTTCACCTTTGCTTGATGAAGATTTATATGATTTGATTACACCAAAGTCTTGTGTAGAAAACAGACAGACAGACGGTGCGCCATCATCTAAAACTACATCACAGCAAATAAAATATTTACAAAAATTCTGTGCTAAAAACAGAAAATAAATTCAGGAGATTTTTATGAAAAAAATTTTTGCACTTTTAGTTTTAGCTGTTGCTCTTCTTTCATCATGTACAAATAAAAAGAGTAACAAATTTGTTTTGGGTCTCGATGACTCTTTCCCGCCATTAGGCTTTAGAGATTCAGAGAATAAGATTGTTGGTTATGACATTGATTTGGCTGATGAAGTTTGCAAAAGAATGGGTGTAAAGCTTGTTTGTCAGCCTATTGACTGGGCAGCAAAAGAAATGGAATTAAATACCGGCAAAATTGACTGCATCTGGAACGGCTTTACAATGACTGAAGAAAGAGTAGAAGCAATGAGTTTCACCCGTCCATATCTTGATAATGCACAGGTTGTTGTAGTTCGCTCTTCATCTGATATTAAAACACTTGCTGACCTTAAAGGAAAGAAAGTTGGTGTTCAGGCAGAATCAAGTGCTGTAGATGCAATGAATGATTCTCCGGATTTTACAAACAGCTTAAAAGAAGTTATTGAGTTTAAAGAAAATATCACTGCATTAAATGATTTGGAAATCGGACAGATTGATGCTGTTGTAATGGATCAGGTTGTTGCAAATTATACAATCAAGACAAGCGGAAAGCCTCTTGCAATTTTAAATGAATCACTTGCAAATGAAGAATACGGAATTGCTTTCAGAAAAACACAGCCGGAGCTTCGCGATAAGGTTCAAAGCATTCTGGATGAAATGGAAGCTGACGGCACTGTTGCAAAAATCAGCGAAAAGTGGTTCGGAACAAATCTTTCTGTAATCGGAAGAAAATAATTTATAAAATGCGGCTGCGCTGCGGGGGACAATAAATTCAGCATGACACATCCCTTCTAAGGCAGCTGCATAATCTTACTTAAATAAAACAAATTATGATTCAAGCAATATCTGCGTATTTTACTAAAATCCACCTGGGAAATCTTTTACTTGCAATGTTTAAAAGTTCACTTGTAAGTATTGAAGTTTTTTTTCTAACGCTTTTATTTTCTCTTCCTTTAGCTCTAATAATTGCATTGGGAAGAATGAGTAAATTCAAATTACTTTCTAAAACCGTAAATGTTTTTCTTTTGATAATCCGCGGAACACCTTTGATGCTGCAGCTTATCTTTGTTTATTTTGCTCCTGCCTTTATCCTTGGAAGGGGAATGAACAGGTTTCTCGCAGCAATTGTTGCAATGGTAATAAATTACGCGTGCTACTTTGCAGAAATTTATCGAGGTGGAATTCAGTCTATTCCGTTGGGACAATACGAAGCGTCAAAAGTTTTAGGTTTTACAAAGTCACAGACATTTTTTAGAATTGTTTTACCTCAGGTTATAAAGCGCATAATTCCTGCTATGGGAAATGAAGTTATAACACTTGTAAAAGATACTGCATTGGTTCAGGTTTTAGGCGTTGCAGAATTATTCCATGTGGCACAGACACAAAGCGGCAGAACTGTCAGCGTTTTGCCTTTATTTATAGCAGGCCTTTTTTATTTTATAATGAACTGGGGCGTTTCTAAAGTATTTGATAAGCTGGAGAAAAAACTTGATTACTACAAATGAAATTATTAAGGTTGAACATTTAAAAAAATCTTTCGGTAAAGTTGATGTTTTAAAGGACATCAGTTTTTCAGTTTATCGTGGAGATGTACTTGGCATTATAGGTCCCAGCGGAAGCGGAAAATCTACTCTGCTAAGAAGTATTTGTCAGCTTGAAACTGTTGATTCCGGTTCCATAAGTATTTGCGGAAAACCTATGGTGAAAGACGGAGTTTATTCTTCTAAAGAGGAACTCAGGCAGATTGCTTTAAATGTTGGACTCGTTTTCCAGAATTTCAATCTGTTCCCGCATTTCTCTGTTTTACGAAATATCACTGAAGCACAGAAAATTGTTCTGGGAAGAAGTACAGAAGAAGCCGAAACAATTGCGCTTGAGCTTCTAAAAAAAATGAATCTGGAAACAAAAGTTTTTTCTTATCCATGTGAATTGAGTGGCGGCCAGCAGCAGCGTGTCAGTATTGCAAGAGCCTTAGCTTTAAAGCCGGAAGTTTTATTTTTTGATGAACCGACAAGTGCCTTGGACCCTGAGCTTACCGGTGAAATTCTAGCTGTAATAAGAGAGCTTGCAGAAGAAAAAATGACAATGGTTGTAGTTACACACGAAATGTCTTTTGCCCGCGATACAAGTGATAAAATTATTTTTATGGATTCCGGAGTGATTGTTGAACAGGGAAATCCTAAAGACGTAATAAATAATCCTCAGGAAGAAAGAACAAAATTATTCTTGAAGCGCTTTAATGAAAAATAAATTTATTGCTTTACTAAAAAATGAAGCAGTTTTAATAATATCTTTTTTTCTCGCATTAATCTCTGTTTTGCTTTTTAAGCCTTCCTGCAAAGAATTAATTTCATTCATAGATTTCAGGGTACTGACAATTCTTTTTTCTTTGATGCTGGTAATCCAGGCATTTAAATCTACGGGGCTCTTAGACTGGTCTTCATATAAAATTCTTCTGACTTGTTCTACAGTAAGAAAGTTTTATTTCATGATGATTTTCTTCGTTTTCATTTCATCAATGTTTTTAACAAATGATGTGGCCCTTCTAACCTTTGTCCCGCTCACGCTGATGATTTGTATAAAAGCAAATATTTCATCACTAAAAATAATTATACTTGAAACCCTGGCAGCAAATCTGGGGTCGTGCTTTACTCCAATGGGGAATCCGCAGAATCTGTATTTGTATTCCTTTTACAAAATCGCACCGGTTGAGTTTTTTCTCTGTACATTAAAAATCGCTTTTCCTTCAATTGTACTTTTAATCATTTTCACTTTATTGCTTACCCGTAAAAATCCGAATGAGCAGCTTTCAGTTTTAAGCTACAGGCAGCGCCCTAGAGTAAATCTTAACTTTAAGTTTTTTCTCTATGCGTTGAATTTTATCCTGGCAATTCTATGCGTTTTCCATTTAGTCGATTATAAAATTCTTCTGGCTGTTACAGTTCTTGTAATTCTATTCTGTAACTTCTCCCTTTTTAAATTTGCAGATTATTCCCTGCTGTTTACTTTTGTCTTCCTATTTATTTTTACAGGAACTTTGTCTTCTGTAGAAAAGTTTGCCTCTTTTTTACAAAAGCTTTTATCTTCACCTTTTAAAACTTATTCAGTTTCCGTTTTAGTAAGTCAGTTTATAAGCAATGTTCCCTGTGCCTTACTTTTGAGCCGTTTTACCGAATATGCAGAGCCTTTACTTTTAGGTGTAAATGTCGGCGGTCTTGGAACAGTGATTGCAAGTATGGCAAGCCTAATAAGCTTTAAGTTGTATAACGCAAGTGAAAATAAAATGGAAGGTGAGAGTTTTATAAAGACTTTTTCTATCTATAATATTTTGTTTCTGATTATATTATTTGGTGTTGTCTGGGTTTTGTTTTTGATTCAGAGCTGATGCGGTACTTTTTTTCAATATATCACTTGACATAAACCTTAAGTTTTAATATATTTAGGTCACTTATGGGGTGTTAGCGAAGCTGGTTATCGCGCTGGCCTGTCACGCCGGAGATCGCGGGTTCGAGCCCCGCACATCCCGTATACAAAGCATCTGTTTCTGACAGGTGCTTTTTTTTTACCCGTTTCAAATTCATATGTTAAATTTTATATACTGTGAAAAAAAATAGACAGTTAAATTGTGAAAAAAAATTATACACTTCCTTGAATTTGCGTTTTTCTGTGTTATAATATTCATATCAGTATTTTTTAACTCCTTATAATATAAAGACTTAGTTCATTTCTTAAAAATTTTAATCACTTCATTTTAAAGTTGGCACACTTATTGCTAAATCCTTCTATGTATTTTTTATTTAAAATTCGTTGTATGAGGTAAAGTATTATGAAGAATTTATATGCAAGCCATTATTTAAGTGAGATTCAAAAGTATCCTCTTTTAAGTAGTGCTGAAGAACACGTGCTTTCCGTAGAGATTTCCAAAGGCTCTCAAAATGCACTGAAAACGCTTATAAATTCAAATCTTCGACTTGTATTCAGTGTTGCCAGCAGATTTCAGGTGCCTGCATCATCATTTCAGGATTTAATCCAGGAAGGCACAATGTGTCTTATTTTTTCTTCAAAGAAATTCAGCGGTTCCTTCAACACAAGATTTTCAACTTATGCTTATCCGTGGATTTTGCAGTATATGCTGAGATATGTGAACACAGAATGTAACTTGATACAAATTCCCCACAGAAAAAACGAACTTATTAAAAGAATCGAAAAGGCCCGCGAGTATCTGGGAGAAACTTTAGGCCATGCAGTTTCAGATGAGCAGATTTGCTTATTCATGCAGATTGATATGGAAACCTATAAAGAAGCCCAGAATTACACTTTCTCATATAATTCATTTGATATGCCTGTTGCTGATGATTCCTGTGCCTGCATCGGAGATTTTATCCAGGACAAGTCAATGAATGCAGAAGACAAGCTTTTGTATGATGAAGAGCGAAAAGAAATCCGTTCCCTTATGGACACTCTTCCTGAAAACGAAAAGAAAGTCATCTGGTACAGATTCAATTTTGACGGCGAAAAAAAATGCAAGACCCTGCGTGAAATTTCTACAATCATAGGTATAAGCCCTGAAGCAGTCCGTCAGACAGAACTTCGTGCATTAAAGCATATGAAGTTAAATGTAGCTGTCTGAACTTTCCGGCTGAAATTTTCTTAAAAAAAAATAAATCGACCTTATCTCTCTAAATAGTCAAAACGCTGAAATAGTAGTAGAATATTCACAAGAAATGGGTGTTTGTTCTATATAGATGTATTATAAAAGCACCCTGGAGGAAAAATGATTACTTTAATTGTTGGATTAATATTGATTGCTTTTTGTGTTTTTGCATGTCTTCCTTTAGGAATCGGTTTAGGCTGGGGAGCTGTGATTGTAACTTTCTTAAAAGGCTTTGCACCGGTTCTTGCAGGTTTTATCGGCTTGATTGCAATTTTTATTGGCATTGCAGATATAAAGGATAAGAGAGAAACTAAAAAAGAAGAGCTCGAAGAATCAAAAAATTCTGAAAAATAAAGTTTCTTAAATGCATTATTTTATTGACTAAAAAATATAAAATTTGGTATTCTTAACTACCCCGTATATATTATGAACTGTTGCTCACTGTTCATAAATCGCCCGGCGTTCGATGCAAAACGAAGGGTGAAACATTTTTAGAAGGTATATATACATGAAAACAATTTTTGAAAAAGGTAACGATATCAAGAACAATTGGTTCATTATCGATGCTTCAGGAAAAACTTTGGGTCGTGTAGCAGCAACTGCTGCAGCTGTTCTTAGAGGTAAGAATAAAGCTTCATACACACCAAATGCACTTTGTGGTGATTGTGTTGTTATTGTCAACGCAGAAAAAATTCAGGTAACTGGAAAT
>JAEELR010000083.1 GCA_016282835.1 Treponema sp.
AATCAAAAAAGCCGTAAATTTTTTGCAGGATTTTTCAAACGGAATTATTCTTTTAGACGATTTCGACCACGGAAACCTTGATAAAAAGGGCAAGACCGAATCTCCTGCGCAAAGAATCTCTGAAGAAGAGTTCCTGGAAGTAATAAATGCAATGAAGCCAGCCTTTGAGAGCGATGTTTTTGCAGTTCCAAAAGACAACAGCTTTTCTGGTGCCGTTAATAATATTTATCAGACTTTTGGCGGAAAGGAACTATATCCTACTTTGGAAGAAAAAGCTGCAATGCTCTTATATTCAATTGCAAAAGACCATTGTTTTCATGACGGAAACAAAAGAATTGCCGCCAGCTGTTTTTTGTACTTCATGCAGAAAAACGATATGCTGTATGTAAGTGGCAAAAAAAGAATTGATGATGACACCTTGTTTGCACTAACGCTTTTTATTGCAGAGAGTAAAACAGATGATATGGAAATGTTCCGACAGATAATCATCAGCATTTTGAACAGGAACAAGTAACATGGCACAGATTAAAAAAGATACAAGTTTAAGAAAAGCCATTCTCCAGGCAGCCATAACAGGGCAGTTGATTTCTACATGTCATTCCGAACTTGATTCGGAATCTGCTGAAACGGGCAAAGAGCTTTTAGACAGAATTATTGAAGAACGCAATAAAAAATTACTTAACGAATGGGAAGAAGCCTTAAAGAAGAATCCAAAAACAAAGAAGCCAGCACCTATTGTCCCATGTGAAATTGCTGAAGAAGAAATCCCTTTTGAAATTCCAGAGAACTGGTGCTGGGTAAAGGGGAAAAATATTTTTGCTCCAATGGAATCAATAAAACCTCAAGGTGAAACATTTACGTATATTGATACTGACGCCGTAAACAATAAGTCGAATATTATTGACAACCCAAAAACTTTATTGGTAAAAGAAGCTCCAAGTCGTGCATCAAGGAAACTTCATAAAGGTGATGTTCTATTTTCAATGGTTAGACCATATTTAAAAAATATTGCTTTTGTTGAAGACAACTTTTCAGATGCAATCGCTAGTACTGGATTCTATGTAATGACGCAAATTGGAATGTATAATCCAAGATTCTTGTACTATATGGTTCTATCTCCATACGTAATTGATGGACTTCATTATTTTATGAAAGGAGATAATTCACCATCAATAAATACAACTGATGTAGATAATTTTGTTTATCCTCTTCCTCCGCTTGCCGTTCAGAATGCCATTGTCGAAAAACTTGAACAGGTTCTGCCATTAGTAGACGCTTACGAAAATGCTCTTCTCCAGAAAGAAGAATTAAAAACTGCTCTTCCTGATAAAGTAAAAAAAGCTATTTTGCAGGAAGCAATTACCGGACAATTAACAGAAGCCTGGCGAAAATCCGCAACCATAAAAGAAAGTGGAAAGCAGCTTTTAGACCGCATTATAGAAGAACGCAACGCAAAAGCCCTTTCAGAATGGGAAGAAGCTTTGAAGAAAAATCCAAAAGCAAAAAAGCCTGTGCCTGTTGTTGCAAGTGAGATTGAGGATGATGAGATTCCGTTTGAAGTACCGGAGAGCTGGTGCTGGTGTAGGTTGGGAGATGTAATAGATTTACTTTCAGGAAGAGATTTAGAACCAAGCGCATATAATTCTATATCTAAAGGTATTCCTTATATGACTGGAGCTAGTAATTTTGATAATGAAGAATTAATTGTAAATCGTTGGACAGATAAGCCTGCAACAATTTCAAATCTTGGTGATTTATTAATTACTTGTAAAGGAACAATTGGAGAATTAGCTTTTAATAACGTCGGAAATGTTCATATTGCCCGACAAATTATGGCAATTCGTAAAACAGAATATATTAATCTGAGATTTTTAAATGAGTAGAATTGATGAAATCCAAAAACAAGCGAAAAGTATGATTCCTGGAATTTCCCGGGACGATATGCTTGGATTTAAATTTCCATTACCACCATTGAAAGAACAAGAAGAAATAGTAAAAAAAGTGGAAGAATTACTTCAGTTATGTAAATAAAAAAAAGGAATTAAATAATGATTGTTGGTGTATTCTTAAAGAATTATAAAGTTTATGATGGTATAAAATTTATACCAGTTACTTTTGATGAATATTTTTCTGCATATTTTGGACAGAATGGAGTTGGAAAAAGTTCAATTCTTGAAGCATTTGATACTTTTTTCAATTCACGACCATGGAATGATTTTAAGTCAGGTAAAGGTGGTAATGGCTATGTAAATATCCCTTACATTGTTCCTGTTTTTTTAATTCAAAAAAAAGAAGTTCAATCAACATTAAAAAAGTGGATTTCAATTATAGAAAAACTCAGCGACTATTATTGGAATATAAAAAGTGTTGATAATTCCCAAGAAGCCAATGCTTTCCTTGAATATAGGGATATATTGAGTACAAAAGTAAACAAAGAAGATTATTATTTATTAGTTTTAGGTATAAGAGAAGATGAACCTAAAAATATTTTCTTTGGAACATTCCAAAGACAGAATAGTTTTTTTGAACATCTTGGTCTAGAAAGATCAGATAAGAAAAATCAAAATGATAAATATAAAGATGAAGATGAAATATTAGCAGCTCATTTTGCTAATGGATTTGAATTTTTATCTGATTTAAGAGATTTATATCATTATATATATATACCATCTGACGTTGATATTACATCCTACACCCAACTTGAAACGCAAAATATGCAAAAGTTAATGCATAAAGATGTAAAAAAAGAAATTCAAAAAGCGATTTCTCAAGATAAATTAGATGCAATTAATGCTTCCTTAAAAAAATTCATAGATAATATTTCTGATAAACTTGCAGATTATACTTATGAAAAGCCTATGGCAGGTAAAAATAATATAACTATGCCT
>JAEELR010000084.1 GCA_016282835.1 Treponema sp.
ATGACGGGTTGTTGTGGTTTCGACAGGCTCAACCACCGTGTTATTCAATATTTACTAAGCACGCCGTGGAGCCCCTTGCCGACCGCAGTGAAACGAGGACGGTGCGCGTGAGCAAAGGGCGAAGGGGCGGATGATGCTCAGAATGTTTTCTTAGTAAGAAGAACATTCGTGTAGAAGGAATTTGCGTTCCTATTTTTCTGACAATTTTCCGTTTTCAAAAATCATATTTGCTTTAGATAAATAATCTTCAGGAATTGTAATGCCACAATCTTTTGCAACATCAATGTCGAATAACAGGTCGCTGTCTTCCGGCTTGGTGAGGAACTTTACTGGAATTTCAGAGGCTTTCTTTCCGTTGAGAAGTTCTACAATGATATCGCCAGTTGCTTTTCCTGCCTTGTAGTAATTGAAGCCGCTTGCCATAAAGATTCCGCCGTTTTGAGCACCAGTAACATCGCCTGAGAAAATTGGTTTGTGTGCTTTGTTGAAAACGCTGATGACTGAAGAGATTGCGCTGAATACGGTGTTGTCTGTTGTAAGGTAAAGACCGTCAACTCTGTTTATGATTGATTCTGCTGCCTGCTTTACTTCGTCTGATTTTGTGATGCTTTGTGTAACAAGTTCAATTCCTGCTTCTTTACAGCCTTCTTTTACAAGTTCGAGACCACTTATGGAATTTGCCTCAGAGCTTGTGTAGATGTAGCCTAAAGTTTTGAGTCCTGCAATTTTTGTAAAGAGTTTGATGTGTTCTACGGTTGGAATTGCATCGCTTAAGCCTGTAACATTTTTGTCTCCGTGTGATAAATCTGTAACGAGGCCTGCACCGACTGGATCTGTTACGCAGCTGAAGATAACCGGTTTGGTTTTAATTGTTGTAGCAAGAGCAACTGCAACCGGGGTAGCAATACCTACAGCATAATCAACATTTTCTGAAAGATAGAGTGAAGCGATTTGTGCAGCTGTTCCTACATCGCCGTTTGCATTCTGTAAATTATAAGACGCGTTGATTCCGAGTTCGTTGAGTCTGTCCTGGATTCCCTGTTCGATTGAATCAAGGGCCGGGTGCTGAACGATTTTTGCGATTCCGATTTTAAGCTTTTTGTCTTTGCTGTTTTGTTTTGTGCAGCAGGTTAATGAAGCTGCAATAACTAATGTAGAAAGTATTAGTAAAAGTTTTTTCATTTTAAATCTCCTGATTGAAATATGATGTAATGTTACTATGAATAGAAACGCTTGTCAAGTTGTGATTTGTGATTGTATGGGAGTGCATATGAATACAGATTCTGAAACAAGTTCAGAATGACAGAGGGGGTGCATATGAATACAGATTCTGAAACAAGTTCAGAATGACAGAGGGATGCATTTGAATACAGATTCTGAAACAAGCGATGTACTGAGCCAGTCGAAGTATTCAGAATGACAGAGGGGTGCATCTGAATACAGATTCTTATTGTTTGAACTTTGATTTATTTGTATTATCGGGGGTATGAAAAAATTATTGTGTTTTTTGTTTTTGATGCAGTGTTTTGTTTTTGCTGCAGAAAGTAATTTACTGTTGAAAAAGGAAGGGACTTATTCCTGCGGGAAGCAGCCTAAGCAGGTTGTTTTTAGTCCCGATTCAAAATATATTGTTTTGCCTTTGCTCGATGAAAACGGGTTTGATATTTTTAGTGTGAGTGAAAAAAAAGTTATAAAAAGAATTGTCCCGTTGAATAATAAAAATACCGGTTTTGCAGAAGGCATTTTTTTAGAGAATAAAAAATCATTTTTGGTTTCGCAGATGACTACAGGTTTTCTTTATGAGTATTCGTATCCTGATTTTGAATTTAAGCGCGTTATAAAGACAAAAGGAGTGTGGAGTAAATTTATTGCTTACAATGAAAAGTACAATCTTCTTTTTGTTTCAAACTGGATTTCAAATAATGTTTCTGTAATCGATTATGATTCCGGGGAGATAAAGGCATTTATAAAAACGAAGGCTGCTCCGAGGGGAATGGATTTTACTGATGACGGCGAGAGCTTGATTGTGCTTTGTTTTGACGGCAGTACGATTCAGAAATTCAGTGTAAAAAGTTTTGAGCTTCTGGAGTCTATTTATATAGAAAAATCTGCAATGCGCCATATCGTTGTTAATTCTAAGCAGGATAAAGCATGGATAAGCGATATGTTTCATGCTGTTGTTTATGAATTAAATTTAAGTGATTTTAAAATCGGGAAAAAATATTATGTCTTCAATAATCCGAATACAATTGATTTGCTTAACGACCACTATCTGTTTGTTTCCTGCCGTGGTCCGAATAATAAAGAAGATTATACAAAGAGAAGCCCGGTGAACGGGAAGATTTTTGTGTTTGATGTTTTAAATCAGAATAAGGTTTGTGAACTGGAAGGCGGTAATCAGCCGACAGGTCTGGATATTTCGCCTGATAAAAAGCTTTTAGTGTTTTCGAATTTCCAGGATGCAGCGATTGAGATTTACAGTATTCAGGATGAACAATAAGAGGCCCGGGCATGAAATTTATTGATGTTCACACTCACATATATCCGGAAAAAATTGCAAGGAAAGCGGCAGAATCAATTTGCGGTTACTATCATTTAAAGGAAGGAATGATTGGTACTGCTGAGCTTTTACTGGAGCGCGAAAAGGCTGCTGGAATTGAAAAGGCTTGTGTGTTACCAGTTGCAACAAAGGCTGTAAATGTCAGGAGCATAAATGATTTTATAATCGATGAAAAAGAAAAGCATAGTGAGTTTATTGGATTCGGAACAATTCATGCTGAGCAGAATAATCTGATAGAAGAAGTGGAATACATGCTGCAGAATAATTTGCACGGAATAAAACTGCATCCGGATCAGCAGAATTTTGCAATTGATGACGAGCGGCTTTTTCCTTTGTACGATTATTTACAGAATTTGCCTGAAGCGGAAAAAATACCGGTGTTGTATCATTGCGGGGACCGCGTCTCGAATTTGTCTCATCCTGAGCGACTGAAAAAAGTGCTGCATCAGTTTCCGTCATTGCTTGTTGTTGCAGCTCATTTAGGCGGGTGGTCAATTTATGAAGAAGCGGTTCAAGTGATGAAGGGTGAGAGCTGTTACTTTGATATTTCTTCTACAATGGCTTTTGTTGAACCGGACAGGCTGAAGGAGTACATAAATATTTACGGGGCAGAAAAAATTTTATTCGGTTCAGATTTTCCGATGTGGGATCCTGTGAAAGAAGTAGAAAGATTTTATGAGCTTCCGTTGAATGAAAGTGAAAGGGAATTGATTGCGTATAAGAATGCAGAGAGACTTTTGAGGATAAGGTAAAAAGTCTTTGATGAAAGTAGAAATTGAATAAGCAGGAGAAAAGAGATGAAAGAAAAATTTTCGCTTATGTTTATGGCAATACGGGCTTCGGTTCTTTTCTTTGCAAGATAAAGTATGTATGCGAAAAGAAACATACCTTCTGGCGTTTTTTCTACAATGCTGTTTCTGTCACCTGCAGCAAGTCTTTCTGGAAAACTGCTTGGTATAAGAATTGAGAATTATGTAGAAGAGAAAAAAGATAAGATTGTGGTTTGAGGGAAAGTGTTTTCTTTGGAAGAGGTAAGTGTATGAACAATAGAAAAAAAGTAATGGTCTTTATCAGTTTATTAATTTTCTGTACGGCATTGTTTGCTAAAACGGAAAAAGATTTAATAGATGATTTATTGTATGCAGGAACATATGGTTATAAAACTTTTGATTCAGATAAAAATTTAATTGATTACAGCTGGACTCATGATTTTTCAAAAATTTTATCAGGTAATAAGAATTCCTATGCAATTTTTGATGAAGAAGGATTCTTTAGAATCATTAATAGAAAGGGTGAATTTCTTTACACTCGTTATGGAAATTTTAATTTTTACGAGGATAACTCTTTATATTTGAAAAGTAAGGGATATAAATTATCAACTAAAATAGTTGCAGTGGATTCGGAAAAGAAGCTAGATTATTCTCATGAAACTTTACTGTTCTATCCTGCACCTGGTTCAAAAATTGAAAGAGATGGTCCTTATTTTAAGTTTTCAAAAGTTGAAGAAAAAAAAGGTGGCTTGATAAATGGAATGCTTGAAGTTTCCAATGTTGATCCTATATTTACATTGCTTTCATTAAAAAAACAACTTTTAAAGAAACAGAAAAAGAATTTCGAAAAAATAGAAATAGTAAATGCAATGCTTAATGCTTTAATTTATGACAAAATG
>JAEELR010000085.1 GCA_016282835.1 Treponema sp.
CATAACAACTTCCATGTTTTGTACGAACTACATTAAACATAGTTGTTGAAAAGATTTCAGCTGCAATTTCTGCAGGAATATAATCATCACTATTTCTTAAAGGTGCCTGAAAAACTCTTCCTGCGTATCCGGAACCTGTAGCGGCTGTATGAGGAATAATAAGATTTTCTCCAGAAACATTAATATTCTCTAACTGAACATCCGGCAATTCTTTATTCAAAGCCTTTATTGTTCCAATTGTAGAATCAAGTTTTTTTAATAATTCTTCTGCATCCATACTTGAAACTGCAACAACACATATTCTTCGCGAATCCAAAACGCTTTTATGCCATTTTTTTAATTCAGGAATTGTAAGATTTTGTAATGACTCTTCAGTAGGATTATATTGAGCTTCATAGGCAGTCCCCTTATAACTAACCTCTTTTACCTTATACTTTAATAGAGAAAAAGGATCATTCAATGACTGCTGCAGCTGGTTGGAAAAATCAGTTATCATATTGTCATAAACAGCTTTTGAAAAAACGGGATTCAAAAAACTGTCTGTCAAAAGAGGAAACATCTCATCTAAATAATAATTCAAACATGAAAGAGACAATCTTGTTGCATTATCAGATGCATCAACTTTTACAGATACGCTTTTTTCATAACCAAGCTTCAACCTCTTAAGATAGCCGTAATGGGAAGATGAATTTGACATCATGGTAAACAAAGCTTTTTCAATACCAGACTGCTCCGGTTTTAAATAAGCACAACCTCCTTTTACTACAATAGAAACTTCATCAACAGCACTTTCAGAATTTTCTATATAGTAAACTGGTATTCCATTCTTTAAGGAATATTTTGTAATATTACCATTTCTACTATTAATTACTTCTTCCTCAAAAGAGATTTTTGAAGTCGCATAAGCATTTACTGAAAACAGACAGCACAAGGCTGCAAAAACAAGTTTAAACTTTTTCATTTTCTACCCCTATTTCTTCCACCAGAAAGCATTTTCTGCAGAAATCTCTTCATAACCTGCCTTAGCAAAAACTTCTTTTGTCTGTTCATAAACTGCAGGATTTACATAAACCGTAATCAGAGGATTTCGACTATATACGTATTTTTTGAGAAATGCATCAAAATCTTTTTTCTCAAGCTCCAGCATATTATCCAGATAGTTGAAATAATAATCTCTTGTTGCAGATGTCCAGTAATATGAAAGAGTTGTAAGCAGCCCCTTTGCAGATTCAGCCTCATAAGCCTGATTATCAATTAAAGCCTGTTTAAATAAATTTCTTTTCTTTGAACTTTCAAGAGATTTATCCTTCTGAAATGCCGGGAGAGCTTTTTTCATTACGGTATTATAAAAGGCAGAAACCCGGTTTACAGGATTTTCTGATGGATTGAGCATAACACTCGCAAAAGTAAGAGAGGCATGTCTGCGAGATAAAGCATAAGATGTCCAGATATATCCAGAATCAGGAATCTGAAGTTTCTTATTTTTTAGAATTGTATTCTTATATTTCCCAAGAGGATCTGTTGTCACTTTTGCAAAGGCATCTGCAATATATGTATCACTAAGATTATAATCAGCATCTGCTGAACGATACGTTATTTCAACCTGCATAAGTTGTGGTGGACATTCATCATAGGGAATAACTGCATACTTTGGAGCAGAAAGAGGATTTGCTGCAAAAGCTTCACTTTCGTCTTTCCATGGATCTTCTCCTTCTTCCCAGTTTCCATAAATCTTATCTACAAGCTTATAAACTTCATCCGGATTTACATCTCCTCCAACAAATACTGCAGCATTATTTGGTATGTAATATTTTTTCTGAATCTCTTTAAGCTGCTCAACAGTTGCATTCTGAACGTTCTCTACACTTCCACAAGGATCATATGTCCAGGGAGCCTCCGGGATTAATGTTTTTTCGCTATACCACATTGTCTGCCAGTCAGGCTTGCCAAAATAACCCTGGATTTCTGAAATTACAACTTTCTTTTCATCTTCAAATTCTTTTAAATCCATCAATGGTTCGCGAATTGCATAACTCCAGAATTCAAGACCTTTTTCCAGCTGATCTGTTGGAACTGTAAAGTAATAATTTACCCGTTCAACGTCAGTAGTTCCATTCCAGCTAGGCACTCCCATAGATTTACAGGCAGACTGTATAGCCTGTGCATTTTGATATTTTGGATTTCCTTTAAACATCATATGCTCATACAAATGAAACAAACCTGCATTTTCAGGAGTCTGAGATATTGCACCTGTTCTAACTGCGATTTCAATATAAACAAGTGGCGCAGAGTGATTTTCTGCAACAAAAACCGACAGGCCGTTATCAAGAGTATAGGAATACAAATGATTAATCGGCGTTTCTTCTGCAAAAAGCAGAACAAGCGACATAAGGCTAAGCCCCATAAAGGCTATACCTTTTTTAAATAGTGTTTTCATACTATCACATCCTTATTAAATAGTGTTTGTGTTTTGTATCAGTGTATTACTCTATTAATACATTAATACATGCGACATGTCAACATATATTAATACATTCAACACAGGATTTGGTTACAATTTTTATAGCTAATCATTATAATAAACAAAATTAATTCTGAATCTGGAGTAAAGCTTGAACATTCTTTCAATAAATAATCTGGCAAAAATCGGGCGGGAAAAGCCGCTCTTTACACAAGTTTCCTTTGGCATTCAAGAGGGAGAAAAGGCTGCCCTTATTGGACGAAACGGAACTGGTAAGTCTACCCTGCTGGCAACAATTGCGGGAGTGCTTGTGCCGGATGAAGGCAGTGTTGTAATTAACAAAGAAGCAGGGCTTTCTTACCTGCCGCAGACTCCTGTTTTTGATGCTAACGACACTATCCGTGAACATATTTTTAAGAGTAAATCACCGAAGCTCGCAGTAATCCGCGAATATGAGGAAATCTGTGAGGAGATGGGAAATAAGGTAAATGAAGCTCTTGAAACCA
>JAEELR010000086.1 GCA_016282835.1 Treponema sp.
AACATCGAGCCATACGGGGATTTCTTTTGGGACGTTGAAAGGGCAGACGCCGCCGGGAGCAAAGCCTGTGATTGCTTCGACCATGTCGCGGGAAATCATGCTTGGCTTGGTATGAAAGAGAGCCTTAAACTTTGACGAGTTTACACGTCCGTCACCTGCCATTACTACGATGACAGGTTTTTCTTCTACGATAAATGAAAGCGTCTTTGCAATCTCGGCTTCGGAACAGCTAATCTGCTGTGCTGCGTGTTCTACAGTGTCGATTGTTTCCTTGTGTTCGGTGAGTCTGTCTGCGTATCCCTTGGCTTTGAGGAATTCTAACACTTTTTCATTTACCATTTTTCTACCAGTCCTTTTTACTCTACAACAGCTACGGCCTCAATTTCAACAAGTGCGCCTTTTGGCAAGGCTGCAACTTCAAAGCAGCTGCGGGCTGGCTTTGAAACAAAGTACATTTCGTATATTGCATTGAAGGCTGTAAAGTCTGAAATGTGTGCGAGAAAGCAGGTCGTTTTTACAACCCTTGAAAAGTCAGTCCCTGCGGCTTCTAAGATTTGGCCAAGATTTTTGATTGCCTGTTCAGCCTGAACTTCGATGTCCTCACCTTCTATTGCGCCAGTTTCGGGATTCAAAGGAATCTGGCCTGAAGTATATAAAAATCCGTTTGCAAGAATTGCCTGCGAGTAAGGGCCGATTGCTTTCGGTGCAGATTTTGTTTCGATTGTTCTCATAGTGTCTCCAATATTTACCTATAAAAAAGATAGGGATATAATACAAATAAGGGGGCGCACAGTCAATGAAAAGTATTCTGATAAAAGACACAACAAAGGAAGAGCGCGAAAAGATTGTTGCCGATGCTCTTGGCTGTGGAAGCGACTGTTCCATGTGCTGTGCCTGTGGCGGCATGGAAATTGATTATCAGCAGTATATAGACGGCAAAAAAGAAATTGCCCAGCTCAATGCAGAATACCGGGCAAATACTATGATCGGGCATTAGATTAAAGTCTGAAAAAAGTTCTATCTTTATTCAATGCTAAGAGTTTGTTTTCGGTTATAATAAAAAGAGATGCAAAAATGATTAATTACAAAAAAGCGGATCTAAACGAACTCGACCAGATTATAAAATGTCGCATGGAATTTATCCGCGAAGATATGGGACCTCAAACTCCAGAAACTGAAGCTGCAATTCAGGACTAAGTAAATACCTGCAGTTTGTATTTCACTTACTGCGGGTATCCTTTATTATCCAAGCTGACCGGGCAGAACGAGCTTTTCCTTGCAGGGAAATTCTGCTTCGTACTTAGCAAAGTCCTCGGGATTCTCTTCGACAACAAAGTATCCTTTTGGGGGGAGTGTAGGTTGCTTCAATTCCATTGAGGTAGCCTGGAATCAGTTCCTGCGCTAAAAAGTATGGCACTTCTGAATCCTTTGGCTCGCAGTGGTAATGAATGTTCAGCTTACTTGCAAGGTCAAATCCTGCATGTCGGTAAAAGTTGATGTTTCCTTCCATGCAGATAAATCCGATTCCCAAAGCTTTGGCTTTTTCAAGAGCATACTTCAAGAGTTTAAGGCCGTAGCCCTGCTTCTTAAAATCAGGATTGCTTCTGTAGCAGCGAAGAACATAATGCTCCGTGCAGCCAGGATGGTAAACGTTCCAGAAAGACTTGCGGGTCAAGTTTTCAACTTCTCTAAAATCGCGCGGCTCTTCCACGCGTATTGTTGGCGATTTTACCTACATTGCTGATTCTGATTTTGACAAGTAGTTATTTGGAAATGGCAATGAGTCGATTGAAGGACATTCGTCCAATAATGGTTGGAGATAACGGCCAACTCGTTGAGTGGAGTATCTCTGCTTATGAGTTGTACAACAACGATAAGCTTTGTTCTAAAGAATTCTTTAGTCCCGTGGAGCTTCCCTACTGATGAAAGACCCAGACTTCTTTTCAGAAGCTCAGACGACCTCTGAGTTTGGACACTCTTAAAAAATATATTCTCGTAGCGCAACTACGAACAAGCCGGAGCAGGTTATTAGATTGCAGTGTCTAACCAATCCGGCTTTTTTTCTGCCATAGTTTATATCACATTACAAAAACGGAAGATCGTTTAGTTGAACCGTCCGGACTCTTATTACTCTTTTTGAAAATTTGGTGCTATAATTGATTCATGCAAATCGACGAGCTTTTTGAACTGGCCTATATTCTTATCGATAAAAAGCAGGTGACCGCAAAAGAAATGTCGGTGCGCTTTGGAGTTTCCGTGCGCACGATTTATCGCTGGGTGGAAGCTCTTTCTGCTTCGGGTATTCCTGTTTACGCCGTTCAAGGGCGTGGTGGCGGAATTGCAATTTCTGAAAAATACGCTTTGGACAAAACCGTCCTTACCGAAGAAGAGCGTCTTGCAATCGTTTCCAGCGTAAAGGCTCTGAGCAAGTTGAGCGGAAGTCAAAAATCAGCTTTGAGTGCAAATGCAAAAGCTGCAGAAAAGATTTCAAATCTTACTTCAACTGAAGCAGACTGGCTTGAAGTTGATTTTGCGCCGTGGAGCCCGGAAGGGCAGGGCGTGCGGGAACTTTTTGGTAGTTTGCGCGATTCGATTCTCAAAAAACAGCAGGTTGAATTTGATTATTTTTCAAGCGACGGAAAAAAGGCCCGGCGAATCGTTCATCCGTGGAAGCTCGTTTATCGCGGACAGGCATGGTATCTCTGGGGCTGGTGCACTGGGCGAAAGACCGAGCGATATTTTAAATTGAGCCGGATGCTGAACGTTACACAGACCTCTCGCCCTGCAGATATAAATTACAAAAATGTTCATGGCACAGTTGCTCAAAAAAACGCCGAAATCAATTCAGAAAAAAAACTTATTCAAATAAAAGCAAATGTCTCGGTAAAAAAGGCTTTTTATTTTCTGGATACATTTGCCTGCTCAAAAATTGAGCCAAACCCAGACGAAAGTCTTACCGTAACATTTTCTGCTCCGGAGGAAACATGGTTGTGCGGATTTCTTTTGAGCTTCGGCGCAGAATTAAAAATTATTTCACCAAAAGAAATTAAAGACAAAATCATCAAAATGGCAAAAGAAACTTTTTCTCAGTACGAATAAAACCTGACACGCTGTTGTCATATTTTGTGTGTTATAGTAACTACATACAGGAGAAAAATGAAAAACGCACTTTTAGAAAATATCTCGCAATTACACACCACGCCAATGGGAGTAGACCGCATCCGTCGCAATCTCTCCCTTGATGATGATGTAAAGGACATTGTAGAATGGTACCGCAATCGGATTTGCGACGAGCATGCAGAAATTACACGCAAGGGCAAAAACTGGTACTGCAGGATTGACGGCGCAATAATCACTGTTAACGCTTACAGTTACACAATCATCACGGCGCACAAGGCTTGAGTATGGAAACGCGGCCGCAATTCTGTGAAATAAAATCTTATGAAGAATTTTCTGATAAAAATAGTCTTTAGTTGTATCAACTTGCGAAAACGGAAGATCGTTTAGTTGAAATGATTTTTCATTATCCATTACTTATTAACCAGTCAAGCGCGTTCTTTCGGATTATTCCTTCGTAGTCGCCGTCTGGATCATCATCAAGTGTAAGAAGTAATTTTGGATAATTATCTTTTACAGCTTTAAGAGGTCTAAGTTCCCGCTGCAAAGTATTTTTATCTCTTACCGAAGCTGAAACCTGAATATAAGTATTTCCCTTATCGTTCTGGGCTACAAAATCAATTTCCATATCATCGATTTTACCAACGTAAACAGAATAGCCACGGCGAATAAGTTCAAGATAAACTATGTTCTCGAGGATATGGCCCACATCCATTGCTTTTTTACCGAGCATAAAATTACGCAGGCCGATATCTGCAACATAATATTTTTCAAGACTTTTAAGATATTCTTTTCCCTTGATATTATAACGTCCTGCGCGATATACGATAAAAGATTCTTCAAGAGAGCTTACGTATTTTTCTATTGTTTTGGAATCTGATTTTCTTCCGCCGGATGTAAGAGTGTCTGCAATTTTTTTTGACGAAAGCTCTAAACCTATGTTATCAAATAAGAACTGTGTAACGTTTTTTAGAACAAGGGTATCTGCGATTTTTTTTCTGTCGATAATGTCTTTTATAAGAATTGTGTTATAGATTCCTTCAAGGTATGAATTTATTTCATGAGGTGTTTCTAAGAGTTCAAGAACATACGGAAATGAACTTGTTTCTACATACTGCCTGTAGGCTGTAGAAAGATTTTTGTTTTGATTTGTTGCAGTTACAAATTCTGTAAATGAAAATGGCAGCATCTTTATTTCTACGTAACGGCCACTTATAAGCGTTGCAATTTCGCTTGAAAGCAAAGATGAATTAGAACCTGTAAGATATAAATCTACATTGTCTTTTATATATAAACTGTCTACAACATCCGGGAAGTTTTCTACCCGCTGAATTTCATCCAGAAAGATGTAATTCATTTTTTTTGTAAGACGAGTTTTGATGTAATCATAAAGTGAATCTGGATTACGAAGGGCTTTGTTTTCGTAGTCTTCAAAGTTGATAAAAAGTATCTGCTTTTTATCAACACCATCAGAAAGAAGTTCGTCGCGAAACATTTCAAGCACAGTGGATTTTCCACAGCGTCTAATCCCTGTAACAATTTTTATGAGCTTTTTATGCTTTAAATTCCTGAGACGTTCAAGAGGCTCTGGGCGAGGAATTTTATGTCTGTCCAATTTTTTTAAGGTTTCCATGTTTTAATTATAATCCTAAAAGTGTGTAAAATCAATAAGTATTTGGATTTTATTCCTAAAACTTATTGATTCCGCATTAGCATAATTCTTCCATTTCCTTTTGTCCGTAACCGGCAATTTTACTGCCTTATTCCTGCGGAAATCGAGTTTAAATCTATATTTTTTTTTTAAGATATGGTACAATTTTAATGGACTATATCAGTTTACAATATATTATATTTAAGAGGTTACTATGAAATACGGATATTTCGATAATGAGAACCGTGAATATGTAATTGACCGTGTGAACGTGCCTGT
Source organism: Treponema sp. (assembly GCA_016282835.1). Taxonomy (GTDB): domain Bacteria; phylum Spirochaetota; class Spirochaetia; order Treponematales; family Treponemataceae; genus Treponema_D. Next base: position 5,048 of record JAEELR010000086.1, read on the forward strand.
TTCCTGGACAAACTATCTGGGAACTGAAGCTACAGGTACAGTTATTTCGCAGAATGCCGGCGGTTATATGTTCCACGAATCGCCAGAGACACACAGAATCACCAGATTCAGAGCAAATGCAGTGCCGCTTGACAGATCCGGTCACTATGTTTATCTGCGTGACAATGATTCAAAGGATTACTGGTCGATTTCATGGCAGCCTGTTGGAAAGCCTCTCGATAAA
>JAEELR010000087.1 GCA_016282835.1 Treponema sp.
ATTGCAGATCTTTTGCAGGCCTTTCCACGCGATTACGAAGACAGAACAAAACGCATTCCCCTTTCCAGATGGAACGAGTTTTCAAAAGTGCACACTATAGCAAAGGTTTTGGAGCATTCTTACTTTGGCTATGGCAGAATGAAAACTCTGAAAATCATAATTGAAGATGAAACCGGCACAGCAGAACTCATTGCATTCAACCGCGCTTTTCTTGCAAAGACTTTACCCGTAGGAAGCATTATTTCTGTAACAGGAAGCTTCCAGATAAAATACAGCTCGCTTCAGTCAACTTCATTTGAGGCGGCAAAAATTTGTGATGAAGGAAACATTGAAGACTTTGCAAATTACACTTTAAGCGATTCAAAAATTTTTCCGGTTTATCCCTTAACGGAAGGCCTGACCCAAACTCAATACAGAAAAATTATTGCAGGGGCCTTAAAGCTTTATGCACCTTCTATTGATGATGAACTGCCGGAAGAGCTTATAACAAAACATTCTCTGCTTCACAAAAAAACTGCAATTCAATTCATACACAATCCTAAAAATCTCGAAAACATAAACGCAGCAAAAAAAACTTTAGCATACGAAGAGCTTTTTCATTTTGAATATAAACTTGCACAGAGACTTTTAATCCACAGAGGCTTTATTCCTTCACCGGAAGAACTTGCTTCCTCGGCACAAAATAAAACAAACGAAGCAGAAGAAATTCTAAGCGATGAAAAATTTATAAAGCAGCTTTCACCACGCCAGAAAATTCTTTTAGAAAGTTTACCGTTTCCGCTGACAAGGGATCAGAAAAAAGTAATTTATGAACTGAACGACGAAATTGACCGGAGCCAGAAGGATTTACTTGAAATTGAAACACTAAACCGCCAGCCATTTTCTATGTCGCGTTTAATTCAGGGTGATGTAGGAAGCGGAAAAACTCTTGTTGCTTTCTTCAGCATTCTAAGGACAATTGATTACAAAAAACAGTGTGCCGTTTTAGCACCAACAGAAATTCTTGCACGCCAGCACGCACAAAACGCCGCAGCCCTTCTTGAAAAGTGTAATGTAAAGATTGCCTTTTTAACCGGCAACTTAAAAGCTTCGGGCAGAGAAAATTTATTGAATGCATTAAAAACCGGAAACGTTGATGTAGTAATCGGGACTCATGCGCTTTTTTCTACAAACACAAATTACAAAAATCTTTCGCTTGTAATAATTGATGAGCAGCACAGATTCGGCGTGAACCAGAGGGAATCACTTATCAACAAAGGAAGAATTACTGCAGGAAAATACACTCACTCACCTGATGTAATGATGATGAGCGCGACACCAATTCCGCAAAGCATTGCACAGTCAGTTTTTGGCGATTTAGATGTAAGCACAATCAAGACAATGCCCGAAGGAAGAAAGCCTGTAGAAACACATTTAAGCGTTATGGGCAACGAAGAAAATGTTTATAAGGCAGTCTTAAGTGAATTGCAAAAAGGCCACCAGGCATATTTTGTTTATCCAAGAATTGATGAGAATGCAGAAAACACTGGCGAAGAAGATTCAGGCGATAAGAATAAAATTAAAAATGTTTTGCAGATGTTTGACTATCTTTCGAAGGTAAAATATCCCGATTACAGATGCGGCCTGATTCACGGAAAGCTTACCGATGAAGAACAAAGCCAGATTCTCGAAGATTTTAAGAACGGGAAGATTCAAATTCTTATTGCAACAACTGTAGTGGAAGTTGGAGTTGATGTAGCAAAGGCAACCTGTATGGTAATAGAACATGCCGACAGATTTGGACTTGCTGAATTGCACCAGCTGAGGGGCCGCGTTGGAAGAAGTTCGTTACAGTCTTATTGCTACTTAATCTATGGAAAGAATCTTACTGAAACCGGTAAAGAAAGAATGAAAGCAATGCACTCAAGCACAGACGGATTTTATATTGCAGAAGAAGACTTAAAGCTAAGAGGCCCCGGCGAAGTATTCGGCACACTTCAGTCCGGCTATCTGCAGTTTAAAGTTGCCGACCTGAGCCGCGATAAAGAATTATTCATACACGCCAGAAACGATGCGTTTAGTTATGCGAAAACAAAAGGCTAATTCATGTCATTCTGAACAAGTTTCAGAATCTTTGTGTATACAGACCCTGAAATAAATTCAGGGTGACCAGTGATTCCATCATTCTGAACTCGAAGGGGCTTTTTAATTGTTCTGGGAGCAGACACATTTTGCTTATTAACTAATCAAACTCGAACTTTAACCTGATAGAATTTTTATTCATTTCGCTGTATATTTATCGCTATGAATAGATTTCGAAATATTATAACTACATTTTTTATTTCAACCCTTTTTACATTTTGTTTAGTTTTTACTTCATGCGAAAATATAATTGGTTATGGTGTCCTTTTATGGAATGTACCAGAATATAATTTAAGCGACGGCCTTATAGTTCCTGTTTATATCAAATCAAATATTTCACACGTTTATGTTATTGAAAATCCAGAGACAAAAGAAAAAATAGAAATCCCTTTGTGGAAATTAACACCTCCGGAAAAACTTTCGAAAGCAAAAAAAACTGCCCTGCTCTATACAGACTATCAGAAAAAATATGCAATGTGTGTTTTAGACGGACTTCCAATCAGGGCAGAAAGAGTAAATACTTCTAAGCAGGTATACAGACTCAGGAAGAACGAAATAGTCCGAACGCTCTATCAGGGAAAGGGTGCTAAACCTACAAACGGAAAAACAGAACTTGAAGGTGAATGGCTTAAGGTTTTAACAAAAGACGGAACAAGCGGCTGGTGCTTCAGTTACAACTTAAGACTTTTTGAAATGAATGCAGACGGCTCTTACGGAACAGGTGCAGAAGAAGCACAAATTCAAAAAGCAGATGAAACACTTGAAAACCTTATGAAAACAAAGTGGTATCCTGATTACTATTCTTCAATAAAAAAATCTTTAAACATGGATTTAAATGCATTGAATACAGAATACGGCTTTGACACAGGAGAAAAAAGCGAAACTGTAAAATTATATTTGCCGACAATTCAAGTTTCTTATCCATACAAGGGAGTTACTAAAAAAGAAGATTATGTCTATTCGTTTAACGAAACATCAATAGAAGTAACTGTAAAAAATCAAAAGTCAATTTCCGTTCAATACACAAATGAAAGAGGAATGCCGAAAACCTTTAACTTTATCAGCATGGATGAAGACTTTAATGTAGATAAAATTATAAATGATGAAATAAACCGCAGGGAAACTCTTTACCGCGATTTAATAAAAGCCGGCCCTGACTTTAGAAGTTCAAATTATGGCGTTTTGACTTTCAGCGAAAACAATTCATTCCAGTGGACAAATTACTCAAAGATTATTCCATCTGTAATTTCAAAGTTCATGGGTAAAAATGGAAAAGTAAAAATCCAGTATTTTATTCCATCTTCATTAAAAGAAAACTGGGACGGAGTAATTACATTTATTTTTGATGGTCACGATGAAGAAATAAATTTACTTTATAAGAAAGAAGAAAATGGATTACGCTTAACAAAAGCAAATGTTACAAAGAATTACAATGAAAACACGGGCCGAACCTCAGTTTCGGTAACACAGTCAAGTTCTTCATTAGTTTTATTCTTTCAAAAGTAAAATATAGAACGAAGATTAAACAAAAATTATATTAAAACCAGGAATATAAAATGGCATTTGTTCAATTCAGTAAAGTTTCCATGGCTTTCGGCGAGCGGGACATATTAAAGGATGTAAGCGTAAATTTACAGACAGGAACTAAAGCTGCTTTAACGGGAGCTAACGGTTCAGGAAAATCAACTCTAATCAAAATCATGGCAGGACTTATAGAGCCGGACTCTGGGGAGCGAATTGCACAAAAAGATGCCCGCATTTCCTATCTTCCACAAAGCGGACTCGTTCACCACGGCTCAACTTTAATAGAAGAAACTGATAAAGCCTTTGAATGGGGATACGAAATTCTAAAGCAGGCAGAAGAAATTGCTGAAGAAATGAAAACAAACAATTCTGAATTTCTTGCAGTAAAACACAGCGAATTACTTTCTAAACTTGAAGAAAGCGGCTGGTACAGAAGAAATGTTTTAAGCGAACAGGTTTTAACAGGTTTAGGTTTTGAAAGAAGCGACTTTACTAAAATGACAGATGAGTTCAGCGGCGGATGGCAGATGAGAATTGCACTTGCAAAAGCCCTTCTTACCTCGCCCGATATTCTGCTTTTGGACGAACCTACAAACTATCTTGATCTGGAAGCGAGAAACTTTCTGGAAAGCTTTTTAACTGAATTCAAAGGCGGATTTTTACTTGTAAGTCACGACCGCTATTTTTTGGATCATACAATTAATGAAGTATATGAACTTTTTGCTGGAGACTTAAAACGATACCCTGGAAATTTTTCTCATTACGAAAAGGTGCGGGAAGTTGAATTAGAAACACTTATACATCAGTACGAACAGCAGCAGCAGGAAATCCAGCACTTAGAAGATTTTATCCGAAGATTTGGTGCAAAGGCGACAAAAGCAGCACAGGCTCAGGAAAGACAAAAAATGCTTGATAAAATAGAACGCATAGAAATTCCTGAAAACCTGAAGAAAATTTATTTTAAATTTCCACCAGCCCCACACTCAGGGCAATTAGTTTTAACCATAGAAAATTTATGCAAAAGCTATGACTCATCATTTAATGTAATAAACAATTTAAACTTAATCGTTGAAAAAAAAGAGCGGCTCGTTGTAGCAGGAAGAAACGGTGCAGGTAAATCGACTCTCTTAAGAATGATTGCAGGCGTAGATTCAAATTACACTGGAACCATTAAACTTGGCAGCGGTGTAAGCATCGGGTACTTTTCACAGGACAGTGCAGAAAAAATCAGCGGCAACGAAACAATTCTTGAACACTTAGAATCAAAACTTCCGCTTGAACTGATTCCAAAAGCACGCGATATGCTTGGAGCCTTTTTATTCCGTGGCGATGATGTATTTAAAAGCATTAACGTTTTAAGTGGCGGAGAAAAAAGCCGAATCGCTTTACTTGAGCTTTTAATTAAACCGCATAACTTACTGATTCTGGACGAACCTACAAACCACCTGGACATGCATTCTAAGGATGTACTTTTGCAGGCACTGAAAGATTTTGACGGAACAGTAATTTTCGTAAGTCACGACAGAGGCTTTATAGAAGATCTTTCTACTATAGTTCTGGAACTTCATCCGGGTGTTCACAGAGAATTTGCTGGCGATTACAAATACTACATTCAGCGGCTTGAAGCAGAAGAAAATGGGCTTGAAACATCACCATTAAGCAACACTACAAACACTTCAGCTGCACAGAAAGAAGAAGTAAAAGCTACAGAAACAAAATTAAACTGGGAAGAACAGAAAAAACAGCAGGCAGAAAAACGAAAGCTCGAAAAAGAAGTTGAAAAGCTCGAGAATGAAATTCAGGCAAAAGAAAATGAAAAAGAAGACTTAATAAATCAGCTGTCACTTCCTGAAAACTACTCTGACGGGGAAAAGAGCAAAACCATAAAAAATAAGATTGATGAAATAGAAGCTGAACTAGAAAAGCTGAATCAATTGTGGGAAGAAAAAGCAACTTTGCTATAAAATAAAAATTGTGCTATTATAGGGATATATATGAAGAACCAGTCAAAAGCCAGAATAAGAAAACAATTTTCAATCATGCTCGGTGATTTACTCTTGTGTTTTGTTTCAGTTTATTTTGCTTTATGTGTCAGAAACTTAAATGTAATTGAAGCAGCACATCTATACTTATTAAACATAAAAAAGTTTTTACCGATAATTCCTTTCTGTATTATATTCCTATATACATTAAGATTATACGATTTAGACAGAACCTTTGTTTTAAACAGAACAATCCCAAGGTTTTCTATAATTGCGCTGCTAAACTTTTTTGTGGGATTCGTTTTCTTTTATTTTAATTCGAACCAGTTAAACTTCCCTAAATCAATTCTTGCTTACTATTGTGTTATCAACGCTTTATTACAAATTGCCTACAGAGCAATCTTAGACAGAATCTATTCACAGATTGATAAAAAGAATGTGTTCTTCATCGGTGTAAAAAATGAAGCAACATTAAAAGACATTGAAAACAAATTTGAAACCTCAAAATATGTTAATTTCAAAGAAGCATTTGTTTACAGAGACCTCAAAGACTTAGATGAACTTTGCGAAAAGCTGAACACAGTAAAGCAGCCGGTTTTTGTTTATAACAAGGGAATGAAGCTTCCAAAGAATCTGCAGGTAATACTGAATCAAAAGCAGGGTGAAAACTGTATGTTCTACAGCTATTCAGAATTTTACGAATACCTTCTCAGAAAAATTCCAATTGAAGATATAGATATTTTCTGGACTTTAGATAACATAAATGTTTCAGATAAAACAACATACTTAATCATCAAAAGAATTTTTGACATTCTGTTTTCTGTAATCATTTTTGTACTGACCCTCCCGTTCTGGCCATTTATCTGTTTAGCAATAAAAATAGAAGATAAAGGTCCGATTTTATTTACACAGGAAAGATTAGGCAGAAACAATGTTCCTTTTAAGCTTAGAAAATTCAGGACAATGCGAGTTCAAAACAATGATTTCCACCCGGTTTCTGAAAACGATGACAGAATTACAAAGGTTGGAAAATTCCTTAGAAAAACAAGAATTGATGAAATCCCTCAGATATTGAATATACTGAAAGGCGAAATGTCTTTAATTGGTCCACGCCCGGAACGCCCTTCTTTAGCACAGGAACTGAATAAGGAAATTCCATTCTACAATCAGCGCACTGTAATTAAACCAGGCATCACAGGCTGGGATCAGATTTGCGGAGAGTACCACTCACCTTCTGTAGAAGACACATACAAAAAACTGCAAAGCGATTTATACTACATAAAAAACTTAAGCATTCATCTGGATGTGTCCATAATCTTCAAAACAATTATAACTGTCTTCAAACGCGAAGGAAAATAATCGAAGTTTGAACTATTATTTCTTTAGCACCGGCTCACAGGTTACATCAACACCAAGCTTCTTGAAAATCTTTCTGTCAACTTCACTAAGCATAACAGTTGTATGAACCTGACATCCCTTTAACTGAGGAAGCTGTTCAATAGCTTTTTTACAATTAGGGTCTGTTAAACTGAGCATAGCAAGAGCAACTAAAACTTCATCAGTGTGAAGGCGCGGATTATTTCCCATCAAATATGTAACCTTCATATTCTGAATCGGCTCAATCATAGAAGAAGGAATTAATTTTATACTGTGATCTATATTTGCCAGATGTTTTATAGCATTTAAAATCAAAGCAGCACTTGCACCAAGCAGACTTGAAGTTTGAGAAGTAATAATTGTTCCGTCATTTAATTCCATTGCAGCACAAACTGAATCCGACTGGGAAGCGCGTTCATTTGCAGCAACAGTAACTTTTCTGTCAGCAGTTGTAATCTTTGCCTGCTTCATCAAAAGCTCAAGCTTATAAACTTCATTTTCCTGTGCCTTACCCAGAACAAGTGAATTCAAAGTATTGTAGTATCTTCTGATAATTTCCTGGCGTGACGCATTGCAGCAAACTTCATCATCGCAGATACAATAGCCTGCCATATTAACACCCATATCTGTCGGCGACTTGTATGGATTTTCATCATAAATGCCTTCAAAAATTGCATTCAGTACAGGGAAAATTTCTATATCGCGATTGTAGTTAACTGTAGTTTTTCCGTAAGCTTCAAGATGGAACGGATCAATCATGTTAACATCATTTAAATCAGCAGTAGCAGCTTCATACGCCATATTAACCGGATGCTTAAGAGGAAGATTCCAGATTGGGAAAGTTTCAAATTTTGCATAACCGGCTTTAATTCCCCTTTTATTATCCTGATAAAGCTGACTCAAACAAACTGCCATTTTACCGCTTCCAGGACCAGGGGCAGTAACAACAACCAAAGGACGGGTCGTTTCAATATAATCATTTTTACCGTAACCTTCATCGCTGTCTATTAAAGCAACATTTGAAGGATAACCGGGAATAGTATAATGAATGTAAGTTTTAATATTTAAATTCTCCAGTCTCTTCTTAAAAGCATCAGCTGTATCCTGTCCGCTGTAATGTGTAATTACAACGCTTGAAACCATAAGATTACGATTCATAAATTCTTCACGCAAACGGATAACATCATCAACATACGAAATGCCTAAGTCACCGCGAATCTTATTTTTCTTGATATCTTCTGCGCTGATTACAATTACAATTTCTGCATAATCAGAAAGCTGCATAAGCATTTTTAATTTACTGTCAGGATGAAAACCAGGAAGAACGCGGGAAGCATGGTAGTCGTCAAAAAGCTTACCACCAAATTCCAGATAAAGTTTATTACCAAACCTTGCGATTCTCTCTTTAATGTGCTCAGATTGAATCTTTAAATATTTATCATTATCAAAACCGTATTTCATAACGGAATTATATTTTATACAGATAAGCTTTTTTTTTCAATCGTATCACATTGACATCGTATCACTTAAATACAGCCGGTTAATCGCAGGCACTTAACGATTTCTGCAGTTTCCTGATAATCACAAAATAAGCTGCAACCAGAGGAATCATTCCCAAAAGCCAGGCAATTGCACTCGCACAGCAAATTCCTGTAAAGCCCATAAAACGTGGAAGTGTATAAGCAACAGCAACCCGGGAAAGCAGTTCCATTGCACCGCTCACCAAAGGCCAGAACCCGCGTCCAAGTCCCTGCAGAGTCTCGCGGAAAGTAAAAAGCAAAAACAGCGACGGATAGAACACGGCACAAATTCTCAAATACAATCGGGCAGTTTTTATAACCTCTGCATAAGAAGCAGGTTCCATAGTTTTAGAATTCAAAAAGAGCGATGTCATCTGGTCGCCAAAGAACCAGGCAACAAGTCCGCTAAGAACAGCAAGGATAACACTGAGCACAGAAGACTTTATCATTCCCTCGTTGATTCGTTCAATTTTTTTCGCACCCAGATTCTGTCCTGCAAAAGTAGACATTGCAACGCCCAGAACCGTAGCTTCAACGGTCGTCATCTGTTCAACTTTTGTAGCTGCCGTATATGCCGCAATTTTAAGTGCACCGAATTTATTTAAAGCTCCCTGCAAAACAACTACACCTATCGCAGTAATGGAAAACTGGAATCCCATGTTTACGCCAATGTTTAAATGCTGTTTCAAAAAGCCCTTAGGAAAAACAAAATCTTTTCTTGTAACTTTAAGCACAGGAAATTTCTTGCCAATCCAAAAGAGACACAAGACACCTGCAATCGCCTGAGACGCCACAGTTGCCAAAGCAGCCCCTGCAATTTTCAGCGGAGTAAATTTAATAAGAACATAATCGAGAATGATATTGAAAACAGTTCCAATCACCAGAAAATAAAATGGAGTCTTACTGTCACCAACCGCACGCAAAAGACAGGCACAGCAATTGTACAAAGCATTAGCCGAAGTTCCTAAAAAAATAATCGTAATGTAAAGGCGCGCAGTTTTAAAAATTTCATCAGGAGTATTTATGAGATGCAGAATTGGAGTAACTAAAAGACTTGCAAAAATCGTAATGAAAAAACTGAAAATCAAATTCAAAACAATATTCGCAGCAACAGATCTCTTGAGGCCTTCAATATCCTGAGCACCAAAACGCTGGGCAGTAATAACAGTAAAGCCGGTCGTAATCCCAAACACAAACCCCAGTATTAAAAAGTTCATAGGACCCGTACAGCCGACAGAAGCAAGGGCATTCTCGCCCAAAAGCTTACCGACAATAATCGTGTCGCACATATTGTAAAACTGCTGAAACAAATCGCCAAGCAAAACAGGAATTGAAAATGAAATAAGAAGTTTAAAAGGTTCGCCGACAGTCATGTCAACAGTTTTTTCTTTACTCAATTTTGTCTCCGTAAAATAATTCATTTTTGTTTTCTTTTTTTTATGAACGAAATTTTATTTTATTCGAAATTGATTATACAGAAAAAGAAAAATATTTTATAGTTGGCCGGGCTATCCGCTGTTCCGCTTTCGCTCCATTCTTTCATTCGCTTCGCTCATTACAGAACGGTTTCACCGCAGCTACTATCCCGCGTAGGTCAATTACTCAAATACATCATCATAAAATTTAATGCTGCCGGTTTTAAACTGCATGCTTTGTATTTCATTTTCCAGCGTTTCTTTTAAAGCATCATCATAACCTGTTAAAGCTGAAAACGGTAAAAATATTTTCGCCCTCTGATTTAACGGCATTGAAAGATGATAATTCTTTTTAGAAGAAGGAGGCCATTGTGTATTTATAATGTCATCATAATTTTCCATAAGCTTTCCTTACGCTTTGTGGCCTCCAATCTGCTGGTTACGGTCGCGGGTTGTTGCACCCTCTTCAAAATTTGTTCCTTTTAAAATTGCATTCTTACCGAATTTTTTAATAATGTCTAATTTCACTTTCTGTAGTTTTTCTTCTTTAGAGTCTGTAATTTCATCATCAAATAAAGTTGCCTGCTTTGAAGAAACAGGAATTATATTGTTCATAGAAAGATTAACTCTTCGAATTAAAAGATTTTTGTTCACCACTTTTTCATAAAGCTTTATAAATGAATCCACAATAATTTTTGAAGAATTAGTTTCGCAGCCTAAACGCAAAGAAGAATTTTCAGGTTTTGGAACAGGCCGGCCGTAAAAGTCATAAACTACTTCACCGTTAAAATTTTCTTTGTTAAGGTTTTCAATGTCGTAGCCTATATAAAGTGAAATGGAAGAAGAGACAAGTTTTTTCTCAAACAAATCCAGTGCCAGAAGCTCTGCCATTTCGCGGACAATCACTTTTGCCTTTTCATAAGTGTAAGGACAATGAAGCACCTGTCCGCTTCCAAGACTTTTTGTGTCAGACTTATAATTTTTAATCTCTTTCATTCCGACGCTTTCATAACCCCAGGCGTGGTCAATTAAAATCTCTGCATCAATTCCAAAAGTGTCATATAAAAGCTGATCATTCTTTAGCGAAAAACGTGCAATATCACCCATAGTAAAAAGCCTTAATTTCTCAAGACGAGAAGCAGTTCCTTTTCCAATGCGCCAGAAATCAGTCAGGGGCTTGTGGTTCCATAGTTTTTTCCTGTAAGAGGGAATGTCAAGTTCAGCAATACGGACTCCGTCTTTATCGGCTTTAATGTGCTTTGCATCAATATCCATTGCAACCTTGCACAAAAATAAATTCGGAGCAATACCGGCTGTGGCAGTAATTCCTGTTTCGCGAAGAATATTCTGAATGACTTTCATTGCAAGTTCATGGGCAGACATTTTATATAAACTCAGGTAAGAAGTTGCATCAATAAAAACTTCATCTATGGAATAAACATGAATGTCTTCAGGCGCAAAATATTTTAAATAAATACTATAAATATGTGCAGAATACTTTATGTACAAAGCCATCCGCGGAACTGCAGTGATGTATTCCAAATCTTTTCCGGTCTGTCTTTTAACTTCACGCGCTTTTGCTTCTACTTCAAAAAGCCTGCTTCGTCCCGAAAGTCCATAAGCCTTAATGGTAGGTGTTACTGCAAGACAAATAGTTTTACTGGTTCTGCTTGAATCTGCAACGATAAGATTTGTCTTGAGAGGATCAAGTCCCCTCTCCCTGCATTCAACTGAGGCGTAAAAAGATTTTAAATCGATGGCAATATAGGTTCTATCATTCATATTCTTTTTTTAGTTCAAACATCGATTTTGTTTTCACCAAAACTTCTAAAACGTGGTAGCGCGAAGAAAAGCAGAAGGCTGTTGAACACTTTGAAGGGGCGAACGAGCGCAAGCGAGTGAGTCAGATACCTTATACCCTTCAACCGTGTGAAACAGCCTGTCTTTTCTGGGAGCGGACACGTTTTAGATTGCTAGTTGATGAAACTCAAAGTTTGACCTGCTATTTGCTCTTCATTGTGAATACGCCGTCCCAAATTTCAGGGATTCCGGTTTTTAAGTACATTACACAGCGCTGCATGAATACTTCAGATGATTTATCTTCAGGGTAGCATTCTTTTGCTTTCTGGAAATATTCGTATGCTTTCTTTAAGTCTTCCGGGTCTTTTGGAACTTCAGGAGTGTCACTGCCTTTCAAGTACCATTCGATTCCCTGATTAAATAATTCAGCTGCTTCAATCTGTGCGGAAGGCAATTCATTTCGCAATCCCAGAATGTTATGAATCTGAACAGGACGAACCACATTGATTACGCGAACACAATCAAACTTTCTTGCAACTAAAAGTCCCTTATGTTCACCTCTGTCTGCTTTTTGCCAGGTACTGTCAGAAGCCATTATCCATGAACCGTAAGCTTTGTTTGTTCCTTCAAGACGAGAAGCAAGGTTTACGTTATTACCCATAATTGTATAGTTAAGCTTTTTATCAGAACCCATATTTCCTACAACCATGTTTCCTGTGTTCAATCCAACTCTTGAATGCAAATAGAACGGTTCGCCGGTTTCAGGAATTTTTGGAAGCGTATCTTTATTCTCAAGATTGTACTGAGCTTCTGCCTGCAGCATTCTAATTCCTGCAACACACGCATTGAATGCATTGTCTTTATCAGGGACCGGAGCGCCAAAGAATGAAACTATTTCATCACCTACATATTTATCAATTGTGCCTTTGTTTTCCATAATGGCATCGCTTAAGGCACCCAGGTAGTGATTCAAAATTTCTACTAATCTTGCAGCACCTCGCTCTTCACCTTCTTCATTATTAATAACTTCTGTAAAACCGGAGAAAGTTTTTACATCAGAGAACAAAGCGGTAAGCTCTTCACTGTTTCCACCAAGCTTTACCATGTCAGGATTTTTTACTAACTGAGAAACAACTTCCGGAGCAACATAAGCACCAAAGGTATTCTGCAAAAACTTTTTATCGCCTTCGAGTAAAATAAAGTTTAAAATCATCAGAGAGAAATAAGTCACAAGCGCATAAACTAAAGGAACAAAAAGCGGAATGTACACATGGAATGCTTTCATTAAGATTAATATTGTTGCGATTGGAACTACAACATAAATTGAACTGAAAACATTTTTTTTTGCAGGCGAGAGATTTTTTGTTAAAAGAATAATTACAAGTGCAAGGATAAAAATAAATCCGAGTCCCCAGAAAACACTTACAGGCTTAATAAATTTCTGCTGAATGATTGTATTAACAACATTGGCGTGCGTACCTAAGTTTGCATAACGCTTAGCGAAAGGAGTAACACCCAAATCTGTAGAAGCCGTTGCACAGTTTCCGATTAAACAGAAGGAATCAGTTAAAGCTTCTGTAAGAACGGCATAATCATTGTTATAAATTTCAACGAGTTTTTTTAGCTGTACAAGGCCGTCAACTTTTTCATAATCCGCAATTGTATCAAAGGATTCTACAAAACCTGTGAGCTCTTCATAATACTGGTTTCGCATAGCAAAATATGAATCGTAATCTTCCTGTGTAAGTCCGCCTTTAATTGCATTTCCTTCTATATCAAAACCGCGGCACTTTCTGAGCAGGCGATTTTTTTCATCCATTATCTCATTGTAGAAATCAACAAAATATTCTGACTCATAAACATATTCTTTGTCTTCAGCAGAAAGTTCATCAAGTGAAGAAGAAAGAATTTCTTTTACGCAGGAAACGATATGCTCTTCATTCTGATCCAATTTATAAAGATACAAAACCGGAACGTGCCTGAAGTTATCATTGTAATCGCTGTGAAGCCAGTTGATTAACATTCGGCCATGTTCATCCAGCGGGATTGCAATGTCCTGTGTCTTTTTCTTTTTGCTCATTTTACTTTGGAAGCGCTCAGGAATTTTTGCATTGTGCAGAATCAAATAGTTTCCTTTTCTTTCCATTGATTCAACTTCAAAGTCGCGAACCAGTGCACCAAAAGAAAGCTGCCCTGTATAAGAGCCATTTTTTTCATTCAACAATTCTACACGGCGTCTTGTTCCGTCTTTATCTACAACAATGTTTGTAAAGTTTGCACCCCTTGCATGACTTATGATTTTTGAAATCGCAGGAATAAAATCGCGGTTAATGTCTTTTCCTTCTTCCTTTGCAGTGTAGTCATTATCGCGTGAAATCAGATTCTTTTTATCAACAACATTCTTAAACAAAAATCTCTGTACGGCATAATCAACATCCTCTTCAGAAGTTTCTGTTGAAATATTTCGCATATTAATTGTCAGATATGCATTGCCAAAAAACTGTACGCAGCGGGCAAAGTAATCATCATTGTCTTTGTTGAAACCGTCAGTGATATTTCTGTTCATTTCATACAAAAGTCCGCCAACTTCATCTGTAAGGTTTTGTGCATAATCTTCAGCCTTAGAAGAAGGAACCTCACCCGAAGCAACTTTTTCACCGAATGTATAAATTGAATCCAGAATCTGCTGGCCGGACTCATTAAAAGTCTGCTCTGTTATTTCAGACAGATTATCATCTACAGCTTTTACGGAAGGCGAAAGATACTCAATATCGAATACAGCCTCTCTTGAACCGAACTCTTTCATTCGCAAAAGGGCATTGCCTAAAATATCACGGCTCCATGGCCAGGAACCGACATAGCTTAACGATTCATCATCAATATCAACAAGCACAATATTTTCGTTGCTGTCGACTTCTTTTATCATTCCAAGTTCTGCATCGTAAAGTTTAGAATCGATTTTAACGAACACATTGAATACAGCACAAATAACAGAAATTACTGTTATGGAAAAAATTAAAACTAAATCCAAATGTTTTTTAAAAAGATTTTCTTTAGATTTTGTTTTTGCTTCTGACTTTTCATTATTTGTTTTCATATAACAATTATAACACAAGTCTTTAGTGAATGAAAATTTCAGCTATTGGTTATGCGGGATTTTTTTGGGGATATGAGTATGGTCTCGTCAGTTTTAAATATGTGAAACACCGTCTCACATTTTATATCTATTCTGTATCTTCTTCTGAGTTTTTCATCTGCTCTTCGATTAAAAGCCTATCCATCTTAATTTGCTTAGCAAGTTCCTCAGGTTTTGGCAGAGCAAGTTCATATTTAGATGCAAAAATCTGTTTGGCATCGGCAAGAACTGAATACTTTACTACAGCTTCATTTTTCTCAGAGCAAAGAATCAATCCGATTGTCGGGTTATCGTCGTCTCGCTTGTACTGGGCATCAAACATTCTGATGTAACTATCCATCTGGCCAACATCTCCGTGTGTCAGTTTTCCGAGCTTCAAATCAATAAGAACATGGCATTTCAAAACTGAATGATAAAAAACAAGGTCTACATAGAAGTCATCGTCTTCATAACGCATAAGCTTCTGGCGGCTTTCAAAGCAGAAGCCTGTTCCAAGCTCCAGTAAAAAGTGCTGTAAATTATCAATAAGCGCCTGTTCAATTGTCGATTCATGCAAGGCTGGGTAATTCTTGAGATTCAAAAACTCAAGAACATAAGGATCGTGAATAAACTGCTGAGGTTCAATTTCAGAAAGCTTTGTTTTCGCTTCAATCTGAACAGATTTTTTATCCTGGCTTGCAAGAAGTCTCTCATAATACAAAACAGAAATCTGTCTGTCCAGCTGGCGTGTAGACCAAGTTTGATTTGCAGCTTCGTTCATATACCAGTTGCGGGCAGTTTCATCTTTTACGCGGAGTAAAAGCCTGTAATGAGTCCATGTTAATTCGGGACGCAGTGAGTCCCGATTCTTGAATTCCAGATAAAACTGTCTGATTTTTCTAAGTTCACGAACGTCATAGCCTTTACCAAATTCTGCTGTAAGCTTTTTAGAAAGTCCTTCAAGCACGGCTTTTCCATATTCAGCGCGTTCGTTTCCGTTTTGTTCATCTGCAACAATTACCTGGCCAATCGACCAGTAAGAAGCTACCATCGCAAAGTTCACAGCTTTATAAGCATTCGCTCTGGCAGTGTGCAGGATACTGCTGATTTCTTTGTAGAGTTTTGATATGTTATTGGTTGTGTCTAGTTTATTTTTCACAATTTACTCCTATATCAGAGACGCTCCAAAAGCCTTAATAACATCTTCACTGTCACGACCTGAAATTGGTTTTCCCATTGCTTTTTCAATGGAATCAAGCAATGATTTTGCACGGAAGACAATATGCCCTGCAAAATCATCTGATCGCATTAATTCAGGACTTAACATATGCGATTTTAGGTATTCGTCTAATTGTTCTGGAGCGACTTTGTTATCTTTTTCTATTTTATTTTTTATGTATTTACTTGGAGCTGTACCACCAATTTTTCTGTTTGTGTCATAAGATATTGGAGTTTTATTTACAATTGAATTCCAAAGTGTTTTATCGTATTTCATTTCCTGACAGTACTTTTGAGGGAATACATGATGAATATCAATATTATCAGCTTTGAAACTTACAAAATCCATATCTCGGCCACTGATAAAGTCTTTGCTGTGATTTTTCATTATTAAAGCCATAATTCCCTTGTAGGCAGCGCTTAAACGAGTTTGAAGTGTCAGCAGGCGAGAAGGCTGAAAATATGCTTCCTGAACAGTTTTTGGCTGTGTTCCTCCAGCAAGCCAATCCATAACGCCTGTCATATCATTTACATATCTTGTTTCATTAGCTCCACCGTATAATTCACCTAAAACTCCACACCAGTACCACTGTTTTAATTTGTCTTTTATAGCTGTGATATTTATTTGTTTGTTTTCAATCAAAACAGAACATATTGCTGAAAGTGGAATTAACTGAGTAGAGTAAGGTAAATCATTATTGGTAAATATTCTTTCTTCTGCTAAAAGCTTTTCCGCTTCTATAAATCCTTCTATAAGTTGAGCTCTATTAGCTTCATAATCTTTTAACTTTAAATTCAATATGTCTTTTCTTTTACAAGAAACAGCAGGACCACCATTCTTATAAGTCTTATACATAGTAAGCAGAGTCATTGCTGATAAGAAATCTGTCGCTTCAACTTTGCTCAGGATATCTCCAGTAAATTTATCATTATGATTTTCTTCCCAATCCTTTCTTAATTCAAAATCATCCATTGCGAACATAGCTGTTACAAGTTCAAAAACTGTTAATGATACTCCACCTGTATTTACATTTTCAAAAACCTGGCATACAGCTTCTTTCGGAGTATCTTTATCCAATCTTATAACCGGAATTGCATATTTCATCATTGGCATTTGAATTGTATTAATGAACTGCATAAATTCCTGAACAACTGCTGGATCACAATTATAATAATTAAAATATGCGGTCTGCCACATTGTAAACTTAGTAGAATCAAGCAGGATATTTGCAGGTATTAATTTTTTTTCATATTCACTATTAGCAGGGTTTAAATCCAAAAGAATTACATTTCGACCAAACCCCTTTATTTGTTTATTTTCATCTACAGAAATAATTGCATCTATCCGGTCAATTGTAGTATCAAGACATTTTCTTATATCAAAATAATAGAAGCGCTTTATGTCTACGCCTTTTTCTGTTCTTGTATCAACAGGATTTTCACTATATAAAGAAGAATAAATCGAAGTTAAACGCTGCTGTCCATCAAGAATAAGCCAACTTGGCTTTGTGCTGGATGCAGATGCAGGACAACCTTCTATAGTTCTATACTTAAAGTGTATTGACTCATTACCGTATTCCAAAAACATAGCGGCACCAACAGGATATAAATTAGTGATGCTGGCTAATAAGGCTTTGATTCTGTTATCATCCCAAACCCAGCCACGCTGAAAATCAGGAAGCTGAAGCTTTCCGTTGTGAATGTCTGTTACTAAATCTGAAATTAATGTATCTTTGCTTTCCATAGTAATGTAAACTCCTAAAACATAATCTTAAAGTTGAGAAGGAATTAAAAAATCTTTTTCCTTGTTTTTTATAATTTCATCAATACTATCTTTTAAATTTTTATATCTATTATCATTTTTTAGTAAAAAATCTAATTGTTTCTGAATCTGGTAAAAAATAGAATTAAAAGTATGTTTTGGATAATTCTGTATAAGTTCTTCAAACTGTTTTATTAGTTTATCTGGAACATTTGTGATTTCTAAAATTTGTAAAGAAAGATTAAACATAAATAAATTGATAAAATTATTATCATCCTTTTTTGGATTAGAGAATTCTTTATCAGATACATATTCTTTTATTAATACTTTTACACTTTCATCAGAAATTCTATATAATTGAAATAATAAATTCATACAAAAATCTATTCTTTCCTTAGACTCTAATTTCTTTATTGTAATTATTAAGTTTTGTACACGTTGAGTATCTGAATATATGACACCGATATTATTAAGATATCCAAAGAAATTATAAATTCTATTTTCTGCTAGAACTGTATACTCATACGCATTACATCGACCTTCTAAAAATTTATCGATAATTTTATTCAATATTTCAATAATACTTGAATCAGGAATTTTCTTGTTATTAACAATATTATATTGAATTCCCCAGAAGCTATTAATTGAGCTGAATGTAGATAGTGTATTCCTAGAACTAGCTATAAACTTTCCTAGATTATCTAAAAAAGAAGTCATCGTTCTTTCAGGAATTTTTGTCATAGAACAGATAAAAATAATATTTGTTATATATCTTTCAAATGATGAATCTATTCTATTAGTTTCATCAAAATATTTAATACAATTTACAAACACTATATCTATTAACCATTCTAAAATATCATCACTCAAAACAATAATTTTAGGTTTATTAGATTCTAAATTATCATTAAATAATTGTTGTAAGTCTTTATTTGAGAAATACTTTATTGCAGTAAACAGTTCATATTTATTGAATACAAATTGTTCCTTAATGCTTTGCCTTTGTAATGCAATTCTTAAGTAATTTTTACATATTTCTGTATATTCAACATAAGATTCAATTAATACGTTATTTTCCAAAACATAATCAATTAGATTCTTATGATTTGTTGGATATTTATAAGAATCATTAGAATATGAAAAACCGCCATTCTTAACTATGTTTGCAGCTTCTACAACTTTATTTAGACTTTGATTTATAGATACAATTTCTCTATATATATAATTAAAATTTACAAAATCTAATATATCTTTTATGTTTAATTGCGTTCTTTTGGGTAATTTGTAAAATTCTATTTCCAAATTTACACTTTTATAATTTACGAATTTATCTCTATCTAAGGATGTTTTTAATTTATTAAGCAAAAAATTGTAATTAAACATTGCAATAAACATATTTTTATAATCTTTATTTTTTTTGCATATTTGTAAAACTTCCTTATTTTTAACAAAGGCATCTTTATAAGAACCTAACAAAGAAAGTTTTACTATATTTCTTAATAAATCTTCTGGCGTGGGATTTTCTTTTATTTCTAGTTCTAAATTAAAATCTAAAATCGGATTTTTCAAAATATAATTATTTGTATTATAGATATCTTCTGTACCATCAAATGAAAAATATTGGGTATTCTCAAAATCATCTTTTTCATTTCGCATTATCCCATGTATATCTGCTTGTTGTAAAATTGAAATAATAGTATTAAGTGTCTTAGATATTTTAGAATCTTCATTTGGAAGATTTTTTACAAATAATTCGTAGAGCTTTCTTTTTGATTTATCAAAATCAGAAGTTAAAACGTTTTTATAAAATATTAAAATTGCTCTTGAATATTGATCATATTCAAAACCACAATTTGATAAATGTTCTTGGATTTGCCTTCTAAGTATTACAGGAAACTGTGAAAGATTTTTTAACTTGTCTAAGATATAAGATTCAGGATTTTCATTTATTTCATTATTTTGAATTCCTAGTAATACATCTAAGAAATACTTAATTCCATCTTTTTTTGCTTCATCAGAATCATCTTCAATTTCTATAGGAAGTACAGTAATTCTAAATTTTTCTAAATATTTTTTCTCTGTTTCGTTAATATCTAAAGAAAATTTTGTTAAATACATTTGTGGAGTCACATCTGTATTATTTTGAATCCAATTCTCTATCTGTTTTAAATCAATATCACTAAAGGAATATCCTAAAAATAAAACGATGTGTGTTGAAAGAATAGTTTTTATAAAGTTTTCTAATATTGGAAAAGTATTTGAATAATTTAAATAATCATCTTCTGTAAAAACAAAGTTATTGTGTTCAAAATCTCCATGCATTTTTATATATTTACAATCATTTGTAGATTCAATTAAACTTCTGTCATCAACTACAATATCATATATATCTGCATTACTGTTTATTTCATTATCAAATAATCTATCCCAATTTGTGGTTAATATATAATGAGGTTCTATATCTAGTATTTTCCTTTGAATTTCACAAGGAATATCAACATCAGGAAAAAAACTTCTTATTTTTTTCTTTGTTTTTATTTTTCCAAATTCTAACTGATATAATTGTGCAAGTTTTAAAAAATCTGTTTCTTTCGTATCTAATTCTGTCTTTAATTCAGTACAGAGTTTTCCCCACATTGGATATTTTTCTGGTGCTGTACAATGAGAAATTCCACTTCCAATAAAAATTGCAAGATTTTTATTGATAATTGCTTCCTTTATAATTTTTATATGAGAATCTTTTATTTTTTTATTCATTTATTTACTCTCCTTATTAAATTCCTCTTCCCTGAGCCCTTCATCAATTATTTTTGCTTCATCAAAACTGAGTCCAAATAAGTGATAAACCATCAGGTCAATTATATGCTCTTCTTTGCTTGTATCTGCCTGCGGATTGGCTTTTTTTTGCGGCGAATAAAAAATTAATCATTGTTTTCTCTCAAAATCGTATTATAGCACAAATTTTTAACATTTTATAGGGAGATTAGTATGACATACGGCTATATCAGGGTTTCAAGCGACAAGCAAACGGTTG